>NZ_JBEYYO010000017.1:0-131736 GCF_040645615.1 Glycomyces sp. NPDC046736
CTCAGCGCACCCGCCGGGAGTAGAAGTTCTGGGCACTGACCATGGCCTCGTAGTCGGCGAACGCGCGGTGCACCATGTCGTCGTCGAGGCCGTAGTCACCGCTGCCTGCACCGCTTCGGCTCGCCTCGGGTTCTCGGGGCGGGAGAGGCCGTAGTGGTCCCTGAGCGTGGTGCCGGTGTACTCGGTGCGGAATCTGCCCCGGTCCTGGAGGATCGGGACCACTCGGTCCACGAAGGACTCCAGGCCCGCCGGGAGCACCGGAGGCATGATGTTGAAGCCGTCCGCAGCGCCGTCGTCGAACCAGTCGAGGATCGCGTCCGCCACCTGCTCGGGCGTGCCGGTGAAGGTCCGGTGGCCTCGGCCGCCGCCGAGACGGCCGATGAGTTGGCGCACCGTCAGGCGCTCGCGCCGGGCCAGGTCCACGATCAGCGTGTAGCGGCTCTTCGCGCCCTCGATCTCGTCCTCGCCCGGCAGGTGCTCGGGCAGCTCGCGATCCAGATGCAGCTCAGAGGGATCGAGCTTGAGCTGCTTCGCGATGTTGTTGAGCGCGTACTCGGGCACGATGAGTCGGTCGAGTTCGGCCTCCAGTTCCCGCGCCTCGGCCTCGGTGTCGCCGAGCACCGGGACGATGCCCGGCAGCACCAGCACCGCCTCCGGGTCGCGCCCGGCCGCCTTCGCGCGGGCCTTGATGTCGGCGTAGAACGCCTGCGCCTCTTCCAAGGTCTGCTGCGCGGTGAAGATCGCCTCCGCGTGGTTGGCCGCGAACGCCCGCCCGTCCTCAGAGGACCCCGCCTGCACGAGCAGCGGGTGCCCCTGCGGCGAGCGGGGCACGTTCAGCGCCCCGGCGACCTGGAAGTGCTCGCCCTCGTGTCCGGCCGGGTACAGCAGCCGGTCGTCGCCCCACAGCCCGGACTCCTTGTCCGCCAGGACGGCCGAGTCGTCCCACGAGTCCCACAGCTTCTTCGCGACTTGGAGGAACTCCTCGGCCCGCGCGTATCGCGACGCGTGCGAAGGCAGTTCGTCCAGGTTGAAGTTCCGTGCCGCGTCCAATGTGGCCGTAGTGACGATGTTCCACCCGGCCCGGCCGCCCGAGAGGTGGTCGACCGACGCGAAGCGCCGCGCCAGGTTGTACGGCTCGTTGTACGTGGTCGAGGCCGTGGCGATGAGCCCGATCCGCTCGGTCTGCGCCGCGATCGCCGCGAGCACCACCGTCGGCTCCAGCGACCCCGAAGGCCTGCGGCCGATCGTGCCCCACAGCGAGGGCGAGTCGGCGAAGAAGATCGAGTCGAGCTTCCCGCGCTCGGCGATCTGCGCGAGCCGCGTGTAGTGGCGGATCGAGGTCGACGAGTACGGGTCCGATTCGGGCAGCCGCCACGAGGCCTCGTGGTGGCCGGTGCTCATCAGGAACGCGTTGAGGTGCAACTGCCTCTGATCGCTCATGCTTCCTCCTGTGTGATCTCGGCCCCGCCGGAGAGGCCGAGCGCTTGCAGCAGTTCGGTGCGGATCTGCGCGAACCGCGGATCGGACGGGTCGCGCTGCCCGTCGAGGTCGATGCGCACCTCGGTGCGCACATGGCCCTCGTCGAGCACCAGCACCCGGTCGGCGAGGACGATCGCCTCGTCCACGTCGTGGGTCACCAGCAGCACCGCGGGCCGGTGCCGCTCGTACAGCGCCCGCAGCAGGCCGTGCATCTTGATGCGAGTGAGCGCGTCCAGGGCCCCGAACGGCTCGTCGGCCAAGAGCAGTTCGGGTTCGCGCACGAGCGACCTCGCCAGCGCCACGCGCTGCTGCTCGCCCCCGGACAGCTCGCGGGGCCAGGCCCGCTCCCTTCCGGCCAGGCCGACCTCGGCCAGCGCGACCTTGCCGCGGGCCTTCGCTCCCGGCCCGCCCAGGCCCAGGACCACGTTCCCCAGCACCCGCTGCCACGGCAGCAGCCGCGAGTCCTGGAACACCACCGAGACCTGTTCGGGCACGACCACGTCGCCGGTCCCCGACGCGTCCTGGTCGAGCCCGGCGAGGGCCCGCAGGAGCGTCGACTTGCCCGAGCCCGAGCGCCCCAGGAGCGCCACGAACTCGCCGGACTCGATCGTCAGGTCGAGCCCCGAGAGCACCGGCCGGTCGTCGGTGAAGGAGCGGTGCAGGTCGCGGATCTGGACCGCCGCGGTGGCGGTCAGTCCTCCAGCGTGCGTCGCCATGACAGGACCCTCCTTTGGATGACGCGGACGATGGTGTCGGAGACGAGGCCGAGCAGCGCGTAGAGCACCAGCCCGACGATGATGATGTCGGTCTGACCGTAGGTCCCGGCCAGCAGCATCATGTAGCCGATGCCGCTGGTGGCGTTGACCTGTTCGACCACGACCAGCGACAGCCACGACGAGGTCACCGCGAAGCGCATGCCCAGGAAGAACCCCGGGAGCGCGCCGGGCAGGACCACGCGGCCCAGGAACGCCGAGTGCCGCAGCCGCAGCGTCTCCGACAGCTCGGCGTACCGGCCGTCGATCGAGCGCAGCCCGTTGTGGGTGTGGATGTAGATCGGGATGAGCACCCCGAGCGCGATCGTGATGATCTTCATCCGCTCGTCGATGCCGAACCACAACAGCAGCAGTGGCAGCAGCGCGAGGTTGGGGATGGACCGCTTGATCTGCACCGGCCCGTCCACGACCGCCTCGCCCCACCGGCTCAGCCCCGACACGATCGCCAGCACGAGCCCGGCGAGCACCCCGAAGGCCAGGCCGAGCGCGAAGCGCCGGGCCGAGACGAGCAGGTCGGGGCCGAGCCGCCCCGACTCCCACAGGTCCCACCCGGTCTCCACGACAGTCCAAGGGGCCGTGAGGATCCGCGGGTCGATCCAGCCCTGCGCCGAACCCCACAGCCACACCCCGAGCAGGAGCAGCGGACCGATGAGGTACCCGAGCGGAATCGGCTTGCCCGGCCCCAGGCGCCGCTTCCCGCGCGGCTTCGAGGCCCGCCCGCTGGCGGCCTCGTCATGCGGCGGCGCGCTTTCGCGCACCGGTTTGGCCTCTACGGCGGTCATGACGCGCCTCCGTCGCCGTACTCGGCGATGCCCTCGTTGACCAGCTGCTCGAACCGGCGGTCGTAGATGTCCTCGGCGTCCAGCACCGGGTTCCCGGTGCCCTCGGCCACGACCTCGATGGTCTCCTGGTGGCGCTGGATGGTCTCGTCCCAGTTCTCGGGGAAGTCCGGCTCGCCCTCGCGGTCGAACAGGTACTCGCCGTCCTCGAAGGGCAGGCCCTCGTGGTCGACGTACCAGGCCTGGATCCACTCGTCGCGGTTGGCGCGGGTCCACAGCTTCGCCGCGCCCCACAACCTGACGTACTGCGCGATCGCGGCGGCCTTGTCGGCGTCCTCGAGGACCTCGACGGGCGCGTACAGCGTCCACGGGTCGTCGCGCAGGCCGTGCGGGATCGTGGTCGCCCCGTCCACGCCGTACTTGTTCAGATAGGACTTCACCTGCGTGCCGCCGATCGGGGCCACGTCGACCTCCCCGCCCGCCAGCGCGTTCGAGTAGGTGTCGGCGGTGCTCGGCAGCTCCACCAGTTCCACGTCGTCCTGGGCCAGCCCGGCCGCGTCCAGCACCCGCAGGATCAAAGCGCCCTGCGCCTGCCCCGGGGAGTACGCGATCCGCTTGCCGCGCAGGTCCTCCAAGCTGGTGACGTCGACCCCGGGGGTGATCCCGAGCTCGTAGATCGGGTGGTCGATCGGGTCGATGCGCCCGGCCGCGGCCACGATCTTGGTCGGCAGGCCGGTCCAGTTGGTGTGGATCGGGGGGATGTCGGCCACCGAGCTCAGGTCGAGCGACTTGGCGCGGAACGCCTCGGCCGACTTCGGGCCGCCGGAGATGTTGGCCCATTCGACCTCGAAGTCCAGCAGGGTCACCAGGCCCGAGAGCTCGAAGGCGAGTTGCTGCGCGGGGTCGCCGATCACGATCTTGGTCCCGTCCGGCACCGCGGTCGGGAGGTCGGCGTCGGCCGAGAGGAGGGGGCCCTCGGGCTCGTCGGAGCAGGCCGCGAGCGCCGCCAGAGCGGCGACGGCGGGCGTGCCCGCGAGCAGGGTGCGTCGAGTGGTCTTGGATGACATGGGGACTGGCCTTTCGGATGGGTGGGGGTTCATGCGAGGGGAGCGGCGGCGCAGTAGCCGCCCGCGTGGTAGACGAGCGGATCGTGGGACCCGCCGGTTTCGGCGTCGACCACGAGCGCGAGCACCACGTGGTGGTCGCCGGCCTCGATGCGGTCGGTGACCACCGCGCGCAGGAACGCGGGGGCGTTGTCGAGCACCGGCTCGCCCGACTCCAGCCGCGACCACAATGTCGCGCCGCCGAACCGGTCGATCCCGCTGGTGGCGAACCGGGTCGCGATCTCGTGCTGGTCGGCGGACAGGAAGTTCACCGTGAGGCTCCCGGCCTCGCGGATCGTCGGCCACGCCGATGAAGTCGAGGCGATCGCGAACGAGACCAGCGGCGGGTCGAGCGAGACCGAGGTCAGCGAGGTGGCGGTGAACCCGGCCGGACCCTGACCGGCGTCGGCGCAGATCACGGTGACCCCGGCGGGGTGGCCGCGGAACAGGGCCCGGAACACGCCGGCCCCCACCCGCTCCTCGACGTGCGCTCCGGCGCTCATGCCGCCGCCCCGATCGGCTCGCGGCCGAGCACCCCGGCCACGACCGGCAGGTGGGCCTCGGCCCACGCGGCGATCTTCTCGTCCAGTTGCGGCAGTTCGGATTCGCGCAGCGTCAGCGACGGCACCGGCAGGCTCGCACCGAGTTCGGCGAGCACCGGGCGCAGCTGGAGGTCGGCGAGGAACCGGTGCTCGGCCGAGGCCGCCACGGTCACCGGGACGACCACGGTGCCGCTGAGCGCCTGCGGCGGCAGCTGGTCGAGGAACAGTTTGAGCAGGCCGGTGTAGCTGGCCTTGTATACCGGGGTGCCCACCACGAGCACCCGGCCCGAGCGGACCTGGCCGAGCGCGTGCTCGAAGCCCTCGTGCGGCGGCTCGATCCCGTCGAGGTACAGCTCGGCGAGGTCGATCGAGGTGTTGCGCGGCTCGGCCCCGAGCCCGGCCGCGATCGCCGCGGCCAGGGCCTCGGCGGTGGTGAGGGTGCGCGAGAGGCGCTTGGGGTTGCCGACCACAGTGGTCACGGCGGAGGTGGAGGTCACGATGCAGTCCTTCCAATGGGTAGCGTGCAGAGGCGCGCCCGATCGGGGCACGCTGAATCCTGGGGCGGACCCTGAACGGGCCCTTCGGGATCGGTGCTTTGCAGAAGCGTCCGGCTATGCGATTGCGGCGTCGGGGACGCAGGGGGGACCTGCGCGCCCGACTAGCGCATTCGGCGGGACCGCTGGAGGATGCGGAGACAGAGGGCGCTGGCGGCGCGCATCTGATCGATCTCGCGCCGCCGCGTCAGAAGGCTGGCGGACGTCATGACCACAACGTTAGCAGTATTCCTATAGAAATACTAGGAATTCTTAGATGTTGAGAAGCCGGTCTTCGGCGGGGGAGATGCCCGCGGCCGCGCGGTACTCCACGTCCTTGCTGCGGGTGAACCGGTAGCCCACGCCGCGCACGGTGGCCACGAGCTCGTCGAACTCGGCGAGCTTGGCCCGCAGGCGCCGCACGTGGACGTCCACGGTGCGCCCGGGCAGGCCCGTGTCCGGGGTGTCCCAGACGTACTGGAGCAGTTCGGGTCGGGTGTGGACCATCCCGGGGTAGCGCGCCAGGAACGCCAGGAGCGCGAACTCCAGGCGCGTGAGGGCCACCGGCTCGCCGTGGATGCGGACCTCGCGGCCCGGCACGTCGATCACAAGTGCCGCGGTCCGCTCGGCCTCGACCGGGAGCTCGATCGCGGAAGGGAGCTCGTCGGCGGTCATCGCGACGCGGCCCCCGCCCTGGGCGAGGACCCCGAGGGCCGCGGTGAGCCGCCGCGCCAGACGCGGGTCGTCGGCCGGGATCTCGACGGTGACGGTGATGGTGGCGAGTCCGCCTCGGCGGTGGACCGGGGGACGGGTGCGGGTCTGGACGGGAGTCATGGCGGCGCCTTCGCGTTCGAGTGTTCGGTGGAGTTCCCGGGGCGGGCAGCGTCGGCGGCGGTGCGCTTTCGTCGGATCAGTGGAGCGCGGCGCCGGTGCTGCCCGGGCGACACAGGTCCGATTCGGCGTGGGCGTAGTCGATGTGGCGCCTGCGCGTCCATATCGGCCGCGCCGGTTCGCTGATGCGGTTCACCCCACGACTATATCCTATCTATCAAGTAGGATTCAAGAGTACGAGTTCGATATGCCCCAGATCTCACGAAGGAGTCGATCGCGATGCAAGTATCGGCACGCGGCGAATATGCCGTCCGCATCTCCGTCACGCTCGCAGGCGGCCATCCGCGCACCATCTCCGCCAATTCGCTCGCCGCGGCCCAGGAGCTGCCGCGCAAGTTCGCCGAGGTCATCCTCGGCGACCTGCGCCGGGCCGGCCTGGTCGACTCGGTCCGCGGCGTCGAGGGCGGCTACCGCCTCTCCCGTGCGCCCGAGGACATCTCGGTGGGGGAGGTCCTGCGCGCCGTCGACGGCCCGCTCTCGGAGATCCGCGGCCGCCGTCCGGAGGAGACCAGTTACGAAGGGGACGCGGTGAACCTGCCGCGGCTGTGGGTCGCCGCGCGCGCGGCGGTGCGCTCGGTCTTCGACGGCGTCTCGCTCGCGCAGGCGGCGACCGGCGAGTTCCCTTTGCGTGTAGCGGAACTGACGGCGGAGGACGACGCCTGGATGCCCCGCTGAGGTTGCGCGCCGGGCTCGCGGGCCGTAATATCCATATATCCTATTGAGAAGATAGGAATACCTGGCCTTGGAGGTCCGCATGTCCGACGCCCCGCCGCTCTCCATCGAGGCCGCCTTCGAACACGCGGCGTCCCAAGGGTTCGGGCCCAACGCACGCGGCCGCGTCGGCGCCGAGGTCGAATGGCTGGTCTCCAGCCCGACCGACCGGCGCCGCCGGCCCGACCCCGAGTCGGTGCGGGCGCTGCTCGCGGCCAAGGACGCCTTGCCGCGATGTACCCGGCTCAGCTTCGAGCCCGGTGGCGCGCTCGAACTGAGCACCGAACCCGAAGCGAGCGTGCGGGAGGCCTTCGACGCGCTGGAGACCGACCGCACCCGCATCGTCCGGGCGCTCGCCTCCGCCGGGCTCGAACTGCTCGGCCTGGGCCTCGACCCGGTCCGCCTGCCCCGCAGGGTGCTCCGCACCGAGCGCTACCAGGCGATGGAGGAGTTGTTCGACCAGGACGGCCGCGCCGGGCGCTGGATGATGGCCAACACCGCCTCCGTCCAGGTCTGCCTCGACACCGGTCCCGACGAGGCCGCGATCGCCGAGCGCTGGACCCTCGCCCACCGCCTCGCGCCCGTGCTCGTCGCGGCCTTCGCGAACTCCCCGCTGCGCCGCGGCGAACCGAGCCAGTGGCGCTCGACCCGCCAGCACGTATGGGCCGCAATCGATCCCAGCCGATCCCTGCCCGTGGGCGGCGACCCGCGCGAGGCCTGGGCCCGGTACGCGCTCGACGCCCGCGTGATGGCCCTGCGGGGTCCCGGCCGCTGGACCGTCCCGCGCGGACTGACCTTCCGCGACTGGATCGCCTCCGGGACCCTGCGGCCGCCCACACTCGACGACCTCGACTTCCACCTCACGACGCTGTTCCCACCGGTGCGACCGCGCGGCTCCTACCTCGAACTGCGCATGATCGACTCCCAGCCCGGCCGCGACTGGATCGTGCCCCTCGCGCTCGCCGCCGCGATCTTCGACGACCCGCACGCGCGCGAGATGGCCCGCGAGGCACTCGAAGCGCTGTGGCACCGCGCATCCGAACGCGAGCTCTACCGCCGCGCCGCCACCGTCGCCCTCGGCGACGAAGCGCTGGCCCGGGCCACGAAGGCCTGCTTCGACGCCGCCCTCGACGTCCAGACCGACCCCGCCCTCGAAGCCTTGCTCGAACGCTTCACGGCCGCATTCATCACCAGGTCCCGGACAAGGGCCGACGACCTGGTCACCGCCCGCTAGCGGCGGTCGAGCCGTTCGTGTGGGCGAACGAGCGCACGCAGGCGACGCTCCCGAGCGCGGTCGCGGTCCACATGCGATGCTCGTGCCCGTAGTGGTCGAGCGGCCGACGCGTCCAGTCCTTGCGGCAGTCGGGTGCGCTGGCCCTGAGTCAGGCTCGGCCGTCGAGGAATCTCTCGATCACCGGGGTGGCCGCCCCCTTGGCCACCGCATCGGGTCCCAGGCGCCCGGGAACTATGCGGGCTGTCGCGAAGGGCTGGCCCAGCGCGTACGACTCGGCGGCGGCCTGGATGTCGGTCAGGCGCCTGCCCGCGAGCATGAGGCCGGCCCAGCCGCCGATCACGATGAGTTCGGGATTGAACAGGTTGAGCAGGTCGGCCAGGCCCGCGCCGAGGTACTCGATCGTCTCGTCCACGACCGCCACAGCGGCGGGGGAGTCGTCGTCGAGGAGCCGTTCGAGCGCGGCCTCCTCGCCGCCCTCGGGCAGCGCGACCACGCCCGTGGCCGTCAGGTACCGGTCGAGAATCCCCTCAGCCCCCACATATGCCTCCAGGCACCCGCGCCCGCCGCAGCGGCAGTGGCGCCCCGCGACCTGCATCGTGGTGTGCCCCCACTCCCCGGCGCTGGAACCGGCCCCGCGGTAGAGCGCGCCCCCCGCCACGATGCACGAGCCGACCCCCGATCCGATCAAGGCGATCACCGCGTTGTCGGCCCCGTTGCCCGCGCCGAACCACAGTTCGGCCTGGCCGAGCGTCATCGCGCCGTTCTCGATGTGGACCGGCAGCGGGTCGAGCCGCTCCATGAGCATGCGGCCCAACGGGACCGCGTCCCAACCGAAGGTCTTGGCGTGGATCACGCCCTCGGGCCCGTACTCGATGATCCCGGGCATCCCCACGCCCACGCCGAGCACCGGCACCCCGTTCGCGGCCGTCAACACCTCCTTGACGCCCGAGACGATGTGCTCCACGACCGTGGCCGGGTCGTGGCGGCCCGGGTCGAGCGCGTAGCGGGCCTCGGCGTGCTCGTTGAGTTTGAGGTCGAGCAGCTCGACCCGCACCTGGGTCTCGCCGACGTCGACGCCCACCACCCGGGCGTGAGCGGGGTCGACCTCCAAGAGGATTTGCGGCCTGCCGCCGTCGG
The DNA here is from genome assembly GCF_040645615.1 of Glycomyces sp. NPDC046736. Lineage (NCBI taxonomy): Bacteria > Bacillati > Actinomycetota > Actinomycetes > Glycomycetales > Glycomycetaceae > Glycomyces > Glycomyces sp. NPDC046736. Next base: position 9,183 of record NZ_JBEYYO010000017.1, read on the forward strand.
ACTCGACCTTCCCCGCCTCGCGCAGGACCCCGTCGGACAGGAGCTCGGCGGTCACGTTGCTGATGGTGGCGATGCTCAGATTGGTGAGCGGGGCCAGGTCGCGGCGGGTCAGCGGTCCGTCGAAGTACAGGCGGCGCAGCAGGCGCATGCGGTTGCCGAGCTTGAGGTCCCGCGTGGTCTTGTGCCGGGGGCGTTCCATCTGTTCACCAGTCCGTGTCGTTATCGGTCCGCGTCCATGCCGTTATGTCGGGGAGATTGACGGCATGAGTCCAACTACTTAATCTAAGTCTTAGTGTTAAGTCGTGTACGACTCAGCAAGCGTACCTCCGGTGCGCTGGCCGGTCGCACCGAACCACACGTCCCGCGGTCTCGATGGGAGCCGCGGGGCCCCGAAACTCGTTGCCACACCACAAAGGAACCTTCCAGAAAATCCCTCCCGAGCTGCCGAAGTGCCGGTCCGCTCGTAACAAGGAGCATCCTATGAGGATCACACCTCCCCTCCGCGGTCGCGGCATCGCCGCCGCCCGCGCCCTCGCGGTGGGCGCAGCCGCCGCGCTGCTCGCCACCGCGTGTCTCGACGGAGGCGGTTCCACCGCGTCCGACCGTGTAGAGATCCGCTGGTTCGTCGGAATGGGAGCGGGCTCGGACGCCCCGACCATCCCCGCCCAGGAAGCGATCGTCGAGGAGTTCAACGCGAGCCAGGACGAGATCAAACTGGTCCTGGAGATCGTGGACGCCGACCAGGCCCCGAACATCCTCTCCACCCAGATCGCCACCGGCGACGCCCCGGACATCGTGGGCCCCATGGGCATCCGCGGACGCTCCACCTTCCCCGGCGCGTGGCTCGACCTGACGCCGTACATCGAGAAGAACGACTACGACCTCACCGACTTCGACCCGGCGCTGGTCGACTTCTACCGCATCGAGGAAGAGGGCCAGATCGGTCTGCCGTTCGCGGTCTTCCCCTCGTTCATGTACGTCAACCTCGACCTCTTCGACGAGGCCGGGCTCGCCTATCCGCCCCAGGAGTACGGCGCCCCCTACGTCGACGCCGAAGGCACCGAGCGGCCCTGGGACATCGAGACCATGACCGACCTGGCCAAGCAGCTCACCGTGGACGCCGAGGGCAACGACGCGACCAGCCCCGACTTCGACGCGAGCAACATCGTCCAGTTCGGCTTCGGCAACATCTTCGCCGACATCCGCGCCCAGTCCACCCTGTTCGGCGCGGGCAGCTTCGTCGACGCCGAGGGCAACGCGCAGATCCCCGAGGCCTGGGCCGAGGCCCAGCAGTGGTACTACGACGGCATGTGGAAGGACCACTTCATCCCGAACGGTCCTTACGGCGACTCCGACATGCTCAACGCCGGTTCCTGGTTCGAGTCGGGCAACCTCGCGATGGGCAACACCCACCTGTGGTACGCGACCTGCTGCATGGCCGGGTTCGAAGGCAACTGGGACATGGCCGCGGTGCCCTCCTACAACGGCACCACGACCGCGAAGCTCCACGCCGACACGTTCTCGATCACCAAGAACACCGCGCACCCCGACGAGGCGTTCGACGTGCTCACCTACCTCATCGGCGACGCCGCGCAGGAGCTGACCACCACGTACGGCGGCATGCCGGCGCGCATCAGCCTCCAGGACGGCTACTTCGACCTCGTGGGCGAGGCCAACTTCGCGGGCCAGGACATCAACTGGGACACCGCCGTCGAGGGCATGAGCCACGTGGACAACCCCTCGCACGAGGGCGGCATGCCGAACTTCCTCGAATCGGAGGCCGTGCTCGCCGAGTACGCCACCCGCTTCACCCAAGAGGACGGACTCGACATCGCGGCCGAACTGACCGCGCTGCAAGCGGACCTCCAAGCGGTATTCGACGCCGCCTGAGCCCCAGGGCTCAACGATGCGGACCCGCCTTGACCCGGGTCCGCGCGCCGGGCGGGACTCCCGATCCCGCCCGGCGCCCCTCAGCGTCGAATCCGCCTCGAAAGGAACGCCTACTCCCATGACCGACTTCACCGATGCGGTGCTCGCCACCGGTCGGAAGCGACGCGGGAAGTCCTCCCGCCCCGCCAGTCCGATGCAGCGCCGCGAAGCCCGCTGGGGCTACGCCTTCATCAGCCCCTGGATCATCGGCTTCGTCCTGTTCTGGGCCATCCCGATCGGCGCCTCGCTGGTCTTCTCCGTCCTTGACTTCCAGCTCACCGACCCGGGGGCCACGACCTTCGCGGGCGGCTCCAACTGGGAGCGGGCCCTGTCCGACCCCGACACCTGGACCTCCCTGGCCGCCACGTTCCGCTTCACGGTGCTCTTCTTGCCCCTGAGCCTCGTGGTCGCGCTCGGCCTGGCCCTGCTCCTGAACTCCAGGCACCTGCGCATGGTCGGCCTGTTCCGGCTCCTGTTCTACATGCCCTCGATGATCCCGCTGGTCGCGGGCATCCTCATCTGGCAGCAGGTCCTCAACCCCCAGACCGGCTGGGTCAACAAGCTCATCGGCCTGACCGGCGTCAACGCCACCGGCGCGGACGGCATCCGCTGGTTCGACAACCCGGTGCTCGTGCTCTTCGCGTTCAGCTTCATCGGCCTGTGGGGCATCGGCAACGCGATGGTCATCAACCTCGCCGGGCTCCAGGGCATCCCCACCGAGCTGTACGAGGCCGCCGAGATCGACGGCGCGGGCTGGTGGCGCCGCCTCCGCAGCATCACGCTGCCGCTCTTGTCCCCGGTCATGTTCTACAACCTGGTGATCGGCTCGGTGCTGATCCTCCAGTACTTCGTGGTCCCGTGGGTCCTCTTCGGCGCCACCGGACGCCCGCAGGGCGCGAGCCGCTTCATGCTCATCCACTTCTACCAAGAGGCCTTCGTGTTCGGGAACATGGGTTACGGCGCCGCGCTCGCCTGGTTCATCTTCGTCGTCGTCGCGGTCTTCACGGTGCTCTTGTTCGGCACCTCCCGCTACTGGGTCCACTACGGAACGGAACGCTCGTGAACGCGACTCAAGCGAACCCCGAGAAGCCCGCGCTCACCGAGGCCGCCGTGCGGCGCAAGCGCCGCAACATCCTCCTGGCCGGGTGCACCACCCTGGGCGCGCTCCTGCTCGCGCTCATCTTCCTCATGCCGCTGGGCTACGGCGTGGCCACCGCCCTCAAGGACAAGAACGGGGTCTCCGACCCCAACTCGGGCGTGCTGCCGGTGTCGTCCCTGACCTTCGAGTACGAAGGCAAGGAACTCGACATCTACACCGTCCCGATGCCCGACGGCGAGACCCGCGAGCTCGCGCTCGTCTCTCCCGGACGCGAGTCGAGCGTCTTCGTCGACCCCGAGAACCCCGGCGCGGGGACCATCGACTGGGAGGGCCGCTGGCGGACCCTCACGCCGGTCCAGGGACTCGACCCGCAGTGGGGCAACTTCGAGGAGGCCTGGAACGCGATCTCGTTCCTGCGCATGACCGGCTGGACCATGCTGTACGCCGTCAGCACGGTGATCCTCACGGTGGTCTCGTCGGCGATCGTGGCCTACGGCTTCGCCCGCTTCAGGTTCCCCGGCCGCGGCGTCCTGTTCGGCGTGCTCATGGTCACGATCCTGCTGCCGCCGGCGGTGACCCTGGTGCCGAAGTACGCGGTGTTCCTCCAGATGGGCTGGGTCGGCACGTACCTGCCGCTCATCGTCCCGCACCTGTTCGCGAACGCGTTCAACGTGTTCCTGCTCAGGCAGTACTTCCTCACGATCCCCAGGGAGCTGGAGGAGGCCGCCCGCATCGACGGGGCCGGTCCGATCCGGACCTTCATCCGGGTCATCGTGCCGCAGGCGTTCCCGGCCCTGACCGCGGTGAGCCTGTTCCACTTCTTCTACGCCTGGAACGACTTCTTCGAGCCCCTGCTGTACCTGGCCGGGAACCGCGAGATCGTGCCCATCGGCGTGGGCCTGAGCTACTTCAGCGGCGTGTACAACTCCGAGCCGCACCTCATCCTCGCCGCCGCCCTCCTGGCGCTGGTCCTGCCGGTCGCGATCTTCCTCGCGGCGCAGCGGGTCTTCGTCAGAGGCATCGTCGTCACCGGCGTGGACAAGTAGCGGCGTCGCAAGACCACCGACCGGCACGTGGCCGCACCCCGGCCGCACAACCACCTCAGCAAGGAGCACACCATGACCACGTCCCCCTTCCCCGAAGGCTTCCTCTGGGGCGCCTCGACCGCGGCGTACCAGATCGAGGGCGCGGCCGACGAGGGCGGCCGCGGGCCGTCCATCTGGGACACCTTCTCGGCCACCCCCGGGAAGACCCGCGACGGCGACACCGGCGAGGTCGCCTGCGACCACTACCACCGCTGGCGCGAGGACTTCGCGATCGCCGAGGACCTGGGCCTGAAGGCCTACCGCATGTCGGTGTCCTGGGCCCGCCTCCAGCCGACCGGCCGCGGCGACCTCAACCCCGAGGCCGTGGCGTTCTACCGCGAGCTCCTGGCCGACCTGCGCGACAAGGGCATCCGCTCGGCGGTGACCCTCTACCACTGGGACCTGCCGCAGGTCCTGGAGGACGAGGGCGGGTGGCCGGTGCGCTCGACCGCGGAGTGCTTCGGCGACTACGCCGCCCGCACCGCCGCGGCGCTGGGCGACCTGGTGGACGAGTGGATCCCGATCAACGAGGCCTGGTGCGCGGCCTTCCTCGGCTACCACGCGGGCGTCCACGCCCCCGGCCGCCAGGACCGCGTGGCCGCGCTGCGAGCCGCGCACCACCTCAACGTGGGCCACGGCCTCGCCGTCGCCGCGATCCGGAACGCGGTGCCGGGAGCCAAGATCGGCTCGGCGGTCATCATGACCGACATCGAGGCCGCCAGCGACGAGCCCGCCGACGTGGAGGCCGCGCGCCTGTCCGACGGCTGCGGCAACCGCCTGTTCCTCGACCCGCTGTTCCGCGGCGAGTACCCCGAGGACATGCTGCACCACTTCGCCCCGACCGGCGCGTTCGACACCGTGCTGCCCGGCGACATGGAGCTGATCGCCTCGCCGCTGGACTTCGTGGGCGTCAACCACTACCACCGCTTCACCGTGGAGGCCGACCCGTCCGACGAGCACCTCGGGGGCCGCAACCTCCCCCCGCGGGGCCCGGTGACCGGGTTCGACTGGGAGATCAACCCCGACAGCCTCCGCCGGGTCCTGGAGCGGCTCTCGGCCGACTACACCGACCTGCCGGTGTACATCACCGAGAGCGGCGCCTCCTTCGAGGACGAGGTCAGCGCGGACGGCTCGGTGAACGACGCCGACCGCGTCGACTACCTCGACGGCTACTTCCGCGCCGCCGGGCGCGCGATCGAGAAGGGCGTCAACCTCCGCGGCTACTTCGTGTGGTCCCTGCTCGACAACTTCGAATGGGGCGAGGGCTACTCCAAGCGCTTCGGCCTGGTCCACATCGACTACCGGACCCAGCGGCGCACCCCCAAGTCCAGCGCCCACTGGTACAAGAACATCATCGCCACCAACGGCGCGGCATTGGGCTGAAACCGAGCGCGGGGGCGGGTCCGGACACCGGTCCGGGCCCGCCCCCGCGCGGTGCGCGTACCCCGTCCATGGCAGCACTCTTGTAACGTGGGTGCACCGGCCCGATCACCGATACGCCCGCTGACCTGGCTCTCAATCCGTGCAATGCCCGCAAAGGCCCCGAAGGCCGACGGATCGAGCAGGCGGCCCAGGCGCAGCGGCGGCCGGAAACGTACCCGACGACAGACAGGACCGCGCATGGGATTCTTCGACGGCATCCGCGGGGAGTTCATCGACATCATCGAGTGGACCGATGATTCCCGCGACACGATGGTCTGGCGATTCCCCCGCCACGACAACGAGATCAAGATGGGCGCGCAGCTGGTGGTGCGCGAGTCCCAGTCCGCGGTGTTCATCAACGAGGGCAAGCTCGCCGACGTGTTCGGCCCCGGCATGTACACCTTGGAGACGCGCAACCTCCCCATCCTCTCGACCCTCAAGGGCTGGAGGCACGGCTTCGACTCCCCGTTCAAAGCCGAGGTCTACTTCGTCAACACCCGCCAGTTCACCGACTTCAAATGGGGCACGAAGAACCCCGTGCTGGTTCGCGACCCCGAGTTCGGGGCCGTGCGCATCCGCGCGTTCGGCGCCTATGCGATCCGCGTGACCGACCCGGCGCTGCTGCTGCGCGAGTCCGCGGGCACCGACGCCCACTTCCGCACCGACGAGATCGAGTCGTGGCTGCGCGAGAAGGTCGTCTCGGCCTTCGCCCCCGCGATCGCCTCGGCCCGAATCCCGGTGCTGGACATGGCGATCCACCAGGACCAGATCGGCCAGCAGCTCAAGTCGTCGATCTCCGAGCAGCTGGCCCCGCTCGGCATCGAGGTCTCCTCGTTCACCATCTCCAACATCTCCCTCCCCCCGGAGGTCGAGGAGGCGATCGACAAGCGCGCCTCCATCGGCGTGATCGGCGACCTGGGCGCGTACACCCAGTTCCAGGCCGCGAACGCGCTGGAGGACGCGGCCAAGAACGGCGGTGGCGCCGCCGATGCGATGAGCCTTGGCGCGGGCATGGCCGTGGGCAACCAGATGGCCGCGAACATGGCCGCGCAGCAGCAGGCCCCGCAGCAGCCCGCCCAGGCCGCGGGCCCGCCGCCGCTCCCGGGGACGGCCGCTCCCCAGTGGTACCTCGGTCTCGGCGGCCAGCAGGCCGGGCCGTTCGACGTGCCGGCCCTCCAGCAGAAGGTCGCCTCAGGCGAGCTCACCCGCGACGTCCTGGCCTGGAAGCAGGGGCAGGCCGCCTGGGCGCCGGCCGGGGAGGTCCCCGAGCTGTCGGGCCTGTTCGCCATGCTCCCGCCGCCCCTGCCCCCGCAGTAAGCCACCCCTCGAACTGGAGACGCCCGTGTCCAATCCGGCCCCTGTCAGCCATCAGACCTATCCGTGCGCCGACTGCGGGGCGCAGCTTCAGTTCGCGCCCGGGACGACCGCGCTGAGCTGTCCCTACTGCGGCGCCCAGCAGCAGATCGCGCCGCAGCAGCGCAAGGTCGTCGAGCACGCCTACAGCGAGTTGGGGGAGAAGACCCGCCGCGATCCCGCAGACGCTGCGCCGAACCTGTTCGTGTGCACCGGTTGCCGTGCGCACACCGAATCCGACGCCTGGTCGGACGTGTGCCAGTTCTGCAGCGCGCCGGTCGTCGCCGACCAGTTCGACCCCGACCTGGTCGCCCCCGAGGCCGTCGTCCCGTTCAAACTGGACAAGAGCGGCGCCCGCGAGGCGCTCAAGGCCTGGGTGGCGAGCCGCTGGTTCGCTCCCAACGCGTTCAAGAAGGTCAGCGAGGCCGAGTCGCTGAAGAGCACGTACCTGCCGCACTGGACCTGGGACGCCGACACCACGAGCACGTACCGCGGCGAGCGGGGCGAGCACTACTACGTCGAGCGCGACGGCAAGCGCGAGCGCAGGACCCGCTGGCACCGCGCGCACGGCACGGTCAGGCGCAGCTTCGACGACGTGGTCGTGCCCGCGACCTCCCACGTCGCCGGGGACCACCTGGACGACCTGGCGAAGGACTGGGACACCTCGGCGGCCCAGGCCTTCCAGCCGCAGTACCTCTCGGGGCACTTCACCCAGCGCTACGAGGTCGGGCCCGAGCAGGGCCTCGAAGCCGCGAAGCAGAAGATGGCCCCGGTCATCCGAAGCGACGTCAAGCGCGACATCGGCGGCGACGCGCAGCGCATCCACCAGGTGGACACCGTGTACGGGAACCTCACTTACAAGCTCCTGCTGCTGCCGGTCTGGCTCCTGGCCTACCTGTTCAACGGCAAGACCTGGCAGGTCCTCGTCAGCGGCCAGACCGGCCGGATCGAGGGCGAGCGGCCCTGGAGCGCCTGGAAGATCACCTTCGCGGTCCTCGCCGCGCTCATCGTCCTCGCGGGCGTCGTCTACCTGCTCTACACCAACCAGTAGTCCGGGATCGCCGCCGCGCCGATCAGGTCGCGGGCGGCGGCGCTGCCGTGTCCCTTTCGATGAGCTTGACGCTCAGGGAGGTCGACTGGGCGGGGCGGGGGTGGCCCGCCAGGTGGTTCATCATCAGGCGCACGGCTTCGGCGGCCTTGCCGGGGAGGTCCTGGGCGATCGTGGTGAGCTTCGGGGTGACGTGGGCGGCGATGTCGGCGTTGTCGTAGCCGACGACCGAGACGTCGCCGGGGACCGAGCGCCCGGCCGCGGCGAGGCCTTCGACCAGGCCGATCGCGAGGAGGTCGGCGGTGGTGAAGACCGCGGTGACGTCGGGGCGCTCGGCCGCGAGGCGGCGGCCGTGGGCCGCGCCGTCGGCGTAGGAGATCTCGACAGTGGACACGAGCTCGGGGTCGAACTCGATGCCGCTCTCGGCCAGCACCTTCCGGTAGCCCTCGAAGCGCTCGCGGACCACGCCGGTGTCGGAGAACCCGGGCCCGGCGAACGCGATGCGCCTGTGGCCCAAGGACACCAAGTGCCGCACGGCCAGCTCGGCACCGCCGAAGTCGTCCGAGCGCACCTCGAGCGCGAGCGGGTTGGCCGAATAGGAGTCCATCGCGACCAGCGCCACGTCGCCGATGGCTCCGGCGTCGAGGCGGTCGATCTCGGCGTCCTGGAAGCCCAGCAGGATCGCCCCGTCGAGGTTCCAGGACTTGAGCGCCTCGGTGATCTCGGCGCGGTGGGCGATGCCGCGCAGCATCAGGTGGTAGTCCAGGCGCCGCAGCTCGCGCTCCAGCATGCCCACGACCTCCACGGTGTGCGGGTCGATCGTCAGGCTCGCCTCGCCGGCGGCGGGCACGAGCAGGCCCACCAGGCGCGAGGAGCGGGCCGCGAGGCTGCGGGCCGAGGCGCTGGGCACGTAGCCGCGGTCCTTGACGATGCGCATGATCCGCTCGCGCGTCGCCGCCGACACCCTGGCCTGCTTGCCGTTGACGACATTGGACACGGTCATGAGGCTGACGCCGGCCTCTGCGGCGATGTCCTTCAGCGTGACGGCCAACGGGGCTCCTCTCGGGTCGCTTGCCTGGGGCGGCGCGAACGGCAAACGTTCTCGGTTCAAGTGTTCGACATCCGCCGTTGACAAGTGTGACATCAAAGGTCTAAGCTTCCGACCTAGGTATAGCGCTAAACCTATCATGCGCTGGGGATAGACCATGCCCCAGAGCCCGATTTGCGGCGCGTCGACGACGAACGGAGCCATCTTGCATTCGGCACAGCGACCCGGCCGGGCCACCGACGAGTGGTGGCGGAACGCGGTGATCTACCAGGTCTACCCGCGCAGTTTCGCGGACGCCGACGGCGACGGCACCGGCGACCTCGCGGGAGTCCGCGCCCGCCTGCCCCACCTCGCCGAACTCGGCGTCGACGCCCTCTGGTTCACCCCCTGGTACCGCTCGCCGCAGGCCGACGGCGGCTACGACGTGGCCGACTACCGCCAGATCGACCCGGCCTTCGGCACCCTCGCCGACGCCGAGGCGCTCATCGCCGACGCGCTGGCCCTCGGCATCCGCACCATCGTGGACGTGGTCCCCAACCACGTCTCCGACCAGCACGCCTGGTTCCAGGAAGCGCTGGCCGCCGCCCCCGGCGACCCGGCTCGCGAGCGCTTCTGGTTCCGCGACGGCAAGGGCCCCGGCGGCGACGAGATGCCCACGCAGTGGACCTCCAGCTTCGCGGGGAACACCTGGACCCGCACCGAGGGCCCCGACGGGAAGCCCGGCCAGTGGTATCTGCACCTGTTCGCCCCCGAGCAGCCCGACCTCAACTGGAACCACCCCGACGTGGTCGCCGAGCACGAAGCGGTGCTGCGCTTCTGGTACGACCGCGGCGTGGCGGGCATCCGCATCGACTCCGCGGCGCTCATCGCGAAGGACCCCGAGCTCCCCGAAGTCCAGGAGCACCACGAACCCGGCACCCACCCGCACCTCGACCGCGACGAGCTCCACGAGGTCTACCGCGGCTGGCGCAAGGTCGCCGACTCCTACGAGGACTCCCGGTTCCTGGTGGGGGAGGTGTGGCTCGCCGACATCGACCGCTTCATGATGTACCTGCGCGACGACGAGATGCACATGGCGTTCAACTTCGACTTCATGACCCGTCCGTGGGACAAGGCGGCGCTGGAGGAGTCGATCCGCGCCACGATCGCCTCGCACTCGGGGGTGAGCGCCCCGCCGAGCTGGGTGCTCTCCAACCACGACGTGACCCGCCCGGTGACCCGCTACGGCCGCGAGAACTCCTCGTTCGCGTTCGCCGACAAGCGCTTCGGGACCCCCACCGACCTCTCACTGGGGGCCCGCCGCGCCCGCGCCGCGGCGCTGCTGACCGCCGCGCTGCCCGGCGTCCTCTACGTCTACCAGGGCGACGAGCTCGGTCTGCCCGAGGTCGAGGACCTGCCCGACGGGGTCCGCGAGGACCCGATGCACTTCCGCTCCGGCGGCGTCGACCCCGGCCGCGACGGCTGCCGCGTCCCGCTGCCGTGGACGGCCGCGGGCACCACCTACGGCTTCAACGACACCGGCGCCGCTCCCTGGCTGCCCCAGCCCGAGGGCTGGGGCGAGCACGCCGTCGAGGTCCAGGCCGCCGACCCCGGCTCCTTCCTGACCCTCTACCGCGAGGCGATCCGCTTGCGCCGCAGCGAGTCCGCGCTGCGCGGCGACGCCCTCGAATGGACCGAGACCGCCCCCGAGGTGCTCGCCTTCCGGCGAGGCGAGGACCTCACCTGCGTCGTCAACTTCGGCGACGTCCCGGCGGCGCTGCCCGCGCATTCGGCAGTGCTCCTCGCCAGCGGCCCCCTGGAGGGGGACCGCCTGCCGAAGGACACCGCGGCATGGCTGCGCACGTGACCGCCGTTCATCCCTCAACCGAACACCGCAACCACAAGGAGCAACCAATGAAAACCTCTCGCATCGCCGCCGCGGTCGCCGCCGCCGCGCTCGCCGCGGGCGGCCTCGCCGCGTGCGGGGACGACGAACCCGACGACGGCCGCACCCACATCACCGTCACCATCGACGCCGGGCTGGAGCAGGCCGCGATCGACGCGTTCAACAAGCGCATCGAGCAGTTCGAGGACGCCAACCCCGACATCGCCGTGGAGACTCAGGAGTACACCTGGACGGCGGGGACCTTCACCGCCCAGCTCGCGGGCGGGACCCTGCCGGACGTGTTCACCGTGCCGTTCACCGACGGCCGCGGCCTCATCGAGCGCGGCCAGATCGCCGACATCGGCGACCTGACCGCCGAGCTGCCCTACCGCGAGGACTACAACCCGAACATCGCGGCGGCCGGCGAGGACGCCGAGGGCGACCTGTGGGCCGTCCCGATCGCGGCCTACGGCCAGGGCCTGCACTACAACCGGACCCTGTTCACCGCGGCCGGGCTCGACCCCGACGCCCCGCCGACCACATGGGACGAGGTCCGCGCCGCGGCCAAGACCATCGCCGAGGAGACCGGCGAATCGGGCTACTCGGTGATGACCAACGACAACACCGGCGGCTGGATCCTCACCACCGTGGTCAACGCCCTCGGCGGCCGCACCGAGGCCGACGGCGCCGCGACCATCGACACTCCGCAGATGCGCGAGGCGCTCGGGCTCCTCCAGGACATGCGCTGGACCGACGACTCCATGGGCGACAACTTCCTGTACGACTGGGGCACCATCAACCAGGACTTCGCCTCGGGCCGCATCGGCATGTACGTCTCCGGCGGCGGCAACTACGGCAACCTGTTCACCCAGAACGCGCTCAACCCCGACGACTACGGCCTGACCGTGCTCCCGCTCGCCGACAGCCCCGACGCGGGCGTCCTCGGCGGCGGCACCCTCGCCGTGGTCAGCCCGAACGCCGAGGCCGAGGAGCAGGCCGCCGCGGTCAAATGGATCGACTTCTACTACATGGAGAAGCTCACCGTCCAGGAGGCCGCCGTGGCCAACGCCGAGATCAGCGCCGAGACCGGGCAGCCCGTGGGCGCCCCCGAGCTCCCGGTGTTCGACAAGGCCACCTACGACGAGGTCCAGACCTGGATCGCCGAGTACGTGAACGTGCCCGTGGACCAGATGGCCCCCTACACCGACCAGGTCTTCGAGCAGCCGCTGCTCAACGAGCCGGTCACCGCCACCCAGGAGGTCTACGGCGTCCTCGACACCGTGGTCCAGTCCATCCTGACCGACGAGAACGCCGACATCGACGCGCTCCTGGAGACGGCGCAGGCCGAAGCCCAGGCCGCAATCGACGCCGCCGCCTAACCGAAAGACGGACATGTCCTCGATCGACACCCGACCCGCCGGTGTCGCCGGCACCCGGGCCGAGCCGCGCCAAGCGGCCCGGCCCGGGCGCCGCGGGCCTCTCGCCCGCGCCCGCGGCGGCCTTCACACGCTGGTCTTCCTGGCGCCCATGCTGCTCATCTTCGGCGTCTTCTCGTGGCTGCCCATCGGGCGCGCCGTGGTGATGAGCTTCCAGCGCACCAACCTGGTCACCGACCCCGTGTGGGTCGGGTTCGCGAACTTCCAGCAGGTCTTCGCCGACCCGCAGCTGTGGACCGCGGTCCAGAACACCGGCTACTTCGCGATCCTCGCGCTGCTCTTCGGCTACCCGATCCCGCTCGTGGCCGCGATCCTCATGAGCGAGGTCCGCAAGATGCGCGGCCTGTTCTCGGCCCTGGCCTACCTCCCGGTGGTCGTCCCGCCGGTGGTCGCGGTCCTGCTGTGGAAGCTGTTCTACAACGCCGGCGACGACGGGGTCTTCAACACCATCCTCGGCTGGTTCGGCATCGGACCGGTCGCGTGGCTCCAGGACGCGAACATCGTGATGCCCTCGCTGGTCCTGGAAGCGACCTGGGCCGCGGCGGGCGGCACCGTCATCATCTACCTCGCCGCCCTCACCGGCGTCGACCCGAGCCTCTACGAGGCCGCCGAGATCGACGGCGGCGGCGTGTGGCGCAAGCTCTGGCACATCACGCTCCCGCAGATCCGCGGCATCCTCCTCATCACGTTCATCCTCCAGATCATCGGCACCGCGCAGGTCTTCCTCGAACCGTTCCTGTTCACCGACGGCGGGCCCGCGAACCGGACCCTGACGCTGCTGCTGCTCATCTACCGGTACGCGTTCACCAACTCGCTCGGCGGGGACTACGGGGCCGCCGCCGCGCTGAGCCTCTTGCTGGCGATCGTGCTGACCGGGTTCTCGATCCTGTACTTCCGCCTCACCCGACACTGGAGCAGCTGATGGCCGCACCGAGGAACGACCGCGGCCTGCTCGCCCCCACCGACCGGGCCCGCACCAGCGTCCGCTGGTCCATCCGCCTCTCCCACGGGCTGCTGCTGGCCCTGCTCGCCCTCACCGGGCTGGGCCCGATGCTGTGGCTCGCCAAGGCCGCCATCACCCCCACACAGGACACGCTGCGCACCCCGATGGCCCTGTGGCCCAACGGCTTCGACTTCGCGAACCTGGCCGAGGCCTGGACCCGGGTCGAGATCGACAAGTACTTCTTCAACACGATCGCCCTCGCGGGCGGGTCCTGGGCCGTGCAACTGCTGGTGGCCGCCACCGGCGGCTACGCGCTCGCGGTGCTGCGCCCCAGGATCGGCAAGGTCATCTCCGGCGCCGTGCTGGCCACCCTGTTCGTCCCCAGCGTGGTCCTGCTCGTGCCGCTGTACTTGACCGTGCTCGACCCGCCCCTGGTGGGGACCTCGATGCTCAACACGTTCTGGGCCGTGTGGCTCCCCGCGGGGGCCAGCGCCTTCAACGTGCTGCTCATGCAGCGGTTCTTCGCGAACCTGCCGCGCGAGATCTTCGAGGCCGCCCGCGTGGACGGGGCCGGGCCCTACCGGCTGTTCTGGTCGATCGTGCTGCCGATGTCGCGCCCGATCATCGGGGTCGTCTCGGTGTTCGCCGTGATCGCCTCCTGGAAGGACTTCCTGTGGCCGATGCTGGTGCTGCCCGACCCGAACCTCCAGCCGCTCTCGGTGCGGCTGCCGGTGCTCCAGCAGTTCGTGGAGCTTGACGTGTTCCTTGCGGCGCTAGCGATCTCGTCGCTCATTCCGATCGCGCTGTTCCTGGTGTTCCAGCGCATGTTCCTCAGTGGAGCGAGTCTCGGCGGGGCCGTCAAGGGCTGAATCGCGGCGAAGGGCCGGGGGCGACCCCGGCCCTTTGTCCGACTCGCCCTATTGACAAGGATCTATGACACTGATAGAAAGATAGGAATATTTAGAGAGAGCGCTCTCTCGGTTCTCCCATCGGGCCGATGGTAGCGCTCCCTCTATCCACGGAACGAGAGGACGACTCCGTGAGACCATTCCGAAATTCGGACCAGACCCGGCCGCGCCGCGGCCGGACCTACCGCGCGCTGGCGGTGGCGGTCGCCGCCGTCGCGGCCGCGGCCACGATCACGGCCACCATCGACCGCCCGGCCGACGCCGAGGAGTTCGAGGCCCAAGACGTCCAGGCGCTCCAGCTGACGTGGAGCGACGAGTTCAACGCCGGGGCCGGGACGGGCCCCGATTCCTCCAAGTGGCGCTTCGACATCGGCGGTGGCGGCTGGGGCAACAACGAGCACCAGTACTACACCAACAGCACCTCCAACGCCGCGCACGACGGCGCGGGCAACATGGTGATCACCGCCCGCCGCGAGAACCCCAACAATTACCAGTGCTGGTACGGCACCTGCGAGTACACCTCGGCGCGGCTGCTCACCCAGGGCACGTTCACCCAGGAGTACGGCCGGTTCGAGGCCCGCATCCAGATCCCGCGCGGCCAGGGCATCTGGCCCGCGTTCTGGATGCTCGGCGACAACTTCGGCGACGTCGGCTGGCCGCAGAGCGGCGAGATCGACATCATGGAGAACGTCGGCTTCGAGCCCAACACCGTCCACGGCACCCTCCACGGCCCCGGATACTCCGGCGGCGGCGGGGTCGGCGGCGGGTACACCATCGGCGAGCCCTTCGCGAACGGCTTCCACGAGTTCGCGGTCGACTGGAGCCCCGGCTCCATCACCTGGTCGGTGGACGGCAACGCGTACATGACCAAGACCGCCGCCGACGTCGGCGGGCAGTGGGTCTTCGACCACCCGTTCTTCATGCTCCTGAACGTCGCGGTCGGCGGCGACTGGCCCGGTTACCCGGACGGTTCGACGCAGTTCCCGCAGACGATGAAGATCGACTACGTGCGCGCCTACTCCGGTACCGCCGCCGGGGGCGGGACCATCACCGGCCTGGGCGGCAAGTGCCTCGACGTCGAGGGCGCGGGCACCGCCGACGGCACCCCGGTGCAGGTCTACACCTGCAACGGCACGAACGCGCAGCAGTGGAGCACCCCGGGCGACGGCACCCTGCGCGCCCTGGGCAAGTGCCTCGACGTCTCGGGGACGGGTGACGGCTCGCCGGTGCGGCTGTGGGGCTGCAACGGATCGGCGGCGCAGCAATGGGCCTTCTCGGGCGCGAACGACATCGTGAACCCGCAGGCCGACAAGTGCCTGGACATCCCCTGGGCCGACGCGTCCGACGGGATGAACCTCCAGATCGCCACCTGTAGCGGCAACAACGCGCAGAAGTGGTTCAGGACTTGATCTTGTGATCGAGGGATGAGCGGGGCCGGGGGGGCGCACCACCCTCCGGTCCCGCTTCTTCGTATGGTCGTACGAGCCCCGTCTCGACCATGTTGGAGGGAAACGCATGCGCGTGCTGTTCGCGGCGTTCAGCCGTTCCAGTCTCGGCCACGTCACCCGGATGCGCACGGCCGCGGCCCGCTTCGCCGCCGCCGGGCACGACGTGGCCGTGGCCGTCCACGAGCAGGCCCGGCCCCTCGTCGAACGCGCCGGTCTGGAGTGGATCGGCATCGAGGAGATCGGCCCGGCCCCGGCCTGGCGCGGCATGGCCGACGAGGCGGGCCTGCGGGCCTTCGCGCGCACCCGCCTGGCGAGCCCGGCCTACATCGAGCAGAGCATCGCCGACGAGCTGCGCGCGATCGACGCCTTCGCACCCGACGCGGTCGTCAGCGACATGCGCAACACCGCTTCGGTGGCCGCCTCCATGCGCGGCCTGCCCGCGTTCACCGTCCACAACCTGCGCCTGTTCCGCCATCCGATGCACGCGGTGCTCCCGGAGATCCTCGCGGCCCTCGACGGCCTCGGCCTCCCCCTCGCCCACGCCCGCAAGGTCCTCGGTGACGCGGTCCTCGTGCCCGACCTGCCCGTGCTCGACCCGATCACCGACATCCCGCCCGCCACCGCCACGCTCGTGGCCGGTCTCGCGCCCGAGATCCGCCACATCGGACCGCTCGTGCCCGACGCCCTGCGCGAAGGGCCCGCCGACCGCCCGCCGCTGCTCAACATCACCCTCGGCGGCTCCGGCGTGGGCGAGGACGACCTGGTGCGGATCGTCGCGGCCGCTTCGGGTCTCGGCGCGCCCATCGCGGTCACCCTCGGCACCGAAGGCCCCGGCACCGAAGACCTCGCCGCCCGCCTCAAGGCCGCCGCCGCGGGAGCCGACATCGACGTGGCCGCGTTCCGCCACGACGCCGCCGACCTCATGGCCCGCGCCACCGCCGCCGTCGTCCACGGCGGACACGCCTCGATGCTCGAAGGCCTCCTCACCGCCACCCCGCTGGTGTTCGTACCCCACTCCGAAGAGCAGCGCGGCAACGCCGCCCGGGTGGCCGCGCTCGGCCTCGGCGAGACCGCCGACCCCTCCGATCCCGAAACCCTCACCGCCGCAATGCGAAACGCCCTCGACGCGCCGCGAATCGCCCACCGCGACTTCGCCGCGATCCTCCACGCCGCCGACGGCGCGGCGGCCATGATCGAGGTCGTGACCCGAGCCGTGGCCCTCGCCCGGCTCACCCGGACGGCACCCAAGGCGTGACCACCGTCAGCCTCGTCATGGCGACCTGCGACAAACGCGAATACCTCGCCCTGACCCTCGCCTCGCTCACCGTCCAGACCCACCCCGACTTCGAAGTGGTCCTCTGCGACGACGGCACCCGAGGCGGCGTGGCCGACCTCGTCGACCAGTACCGCGACCGCCTCGACCTCCACCTCGTAATCCAGGAGAACCGAGGCCGCGCCGCCGCCCGCAACGCCGCTCTCGCGCAGGCCGGTGGCGACCTCGTCGTGTTCATCGACGACGACCGCATGGCCGACCCCGGCTTCGTCGCCGCCCACGTCCGCGCCGCCGCCGCGGGCACCGGCGTCATCGGCTGGAAACGACGCGCCCTCACCTGGTGGCGGCCCGGGCGACTCCTCTTGGGGGAGCAGGACCTCATCCGCACCGTGGTCCGCGCAGGCGGCCGAGACCGCCTCGCCGAACCACTCCACCTCCTCACCCCCGAAGCCCTCACCGCGGCCCCCGAGGCCGCCCTCGCCGGCGTCGACCTCGGCGAGGAACCCGACAACCACCACGCCGTCGTCGACGAATACGGCCCCGAACTCGAAGGCTTCCGCTTCGCCTGGGCCCTCGCCACCACCGCCAACCTCGCCGTGCCCCGCGCCGCCGTCGAGGACGCCGGAGGCTTCGACGAGGCCTACACCGGCTGGGGCCTGGAGGACACCGACCTCTCCTACCGCCTCCACCGCGCTGGCCTGCGCTTCCGCCTCGAACCCGCCGCCGTCAACCACCACCAGATCCACCCCCTCGCGGGCCCCGACCCCCAAGCGGCCCACCGCGTCATGCGCGCTCAGCTCATGCAGAACCTCGACCGTTTCTGCGACCGCCACCGCACCCTCGCCGCCTACCTCTACCGCCGCCGCTGGCAAGGCGCCCTCACCCTGCCCGAAGCCGACCGGCTCCTCGCGACCGCCGAAACCGACCCCCTCCTCACCAGGGAACTCACCGCCCTCTACGCCGAAGCGTGACACGATCCGGTATTCGGTGCCCGAATCACCCACATAACGGAGCTTCCGGACGTAGAGTGCCTACATCACCGGGCGAGCATCAGCCCGCCCGGCGGAGCGGAGCCGCAGGCGGCACGCACGCAGCCGCGGCCCGCTCACCGCCAGTTCTGTTCCTGCCATCGACGAGAGCTGGTCGCAGTCGGCGGCCCCGGACCACACCGGGGCCGCCGCACTCATGCCCGGCACCGTTCCCGAACCGCCGCCTGGAAACGGGAACGTCCCGGCTCACTCCCGCGTGTGTATGCCGGACGGTCACGCCGACGGGTCTGGCAAGATGTCCCAGTCGCGCCGGGCGCCAGACGGCGGAAGCGACTCCTGACCGTCGATGAGACGAAAGAAGCGCAAATGCACACTTCACCCTGCCCGCCCCCAGCGCACCCGGAGGCGGCCCGATGGTGAACATGACCTGGCTCGAAGCCATCGTGCTCGGCGTGGTCCAAGGCCTCACCGAGATGCTGCCGATCTCCTCCTCGGCGCACCTGCGGCTGACCTCGGCGCTCTTCTTCGAAGAGGACGCCGGCGCGTCCTTCACCGCGGTCACCCAGCTCGGCACCGAAGCCGCCGTCCTCCTCTACTTCTGGAAGGACATCGTCCGCATCCTCGTGGCCTGGTGGAAAGGCCTGTTCAACAAGGAACTGCGCGGCGAGACCGACTACCGACTCGGCTGGTACGTGATCATCGGCACCATGCCGATCGTCTTCTTCGGACTGATCTTCAAGGACGCCATCCGCGACGGCGCCCGCAACCTCTGGCTCGTGGCCTTCAGCCTCATCTTCTTCGGCCTCCTGCTCGCGCTGGCCGAACTCGCGGGCCGCAAGACCCGCACCTGGGAGGACTTCCGCCTCAAGGACGGCCTCATCCTCGGCTTCGCGCAGGCGGGCGCGCTCATCCCCGGCGTGTCGCGCTCGGGCGCGACCATCACCGCGGGCCTGTTCCTCGGCCTCGACCGCGCCGTCGCGGCCAGATACTCGTTCCTCCTGGCGATTCCGGCGGTGCTCGGCGCGGGCGTCCTCAGCCTCGGCGACGTGTTCGAACCGGCCTCCGAAGGCTCGGTCCCCTCAGGGGCCCAGATGCTCGTGGCCACGATCGTGGCGTTCTTCGTGGGCCTGGCCGCGGTCCACTGGATGCTCAAGTGGGTCGCCAAGCACAGCGTGTTCATCTTCGTCTGGTACCGCTGCATCCTCGGCGTCCTGGTCATCATCATGCTGGAGACGGGCTTCCTCTCCGCCACCTGAGCCGCAAGCGAAGGGCCGGTCCCCCGACCGGCCCTTTCGTCGTCACACGGACGGATCACGCAGCCCCACCGAGTCGCGGTCCCAGAACAGGTGCGGGTAGACCAGGGTCCCGGTCATCCACGGCTCGTACCCCGCGAGCGGGTACACCTGGAACGCGGCGTCGGGGATGCGCAGGGACGGCTTGCGGAACCCGAAGTCGCCGCCCGCCTCGAATCCCAGCCGCGCGTAGTAGCCCGGGTCGCCTTCGAGGAACACCAGCGGCGCGCCGCGCGCTTCGAGGACCGCCAGACCGCGCTCGACGAGCGCGGTGGCGATCCCGCGCCCTTGCAGCTCCGGCAGCACCCCGAGCGGGCTGAGCAACGCGACCTCCACGAGCCGCTTCGGCGCGTCCAGCAGCGCGGTACCGAACCGCACGTGCCCGGCCACCGCGCCCTCCACCTCTGCCACCAGCGACAGCCCCCAAGTGCCGCCGTCGGCCTCCCGCAGCGCGTCGTCGAGACCCGCGACCTTCTCGCCCTCGGCCCCGAACGCCGACTCGTGCACTCGCCGCACCGCCGCCTGGTCGGCAGCGGTCTCCTCACGTATCTCCATGCCAGGCACCCTAACCCCGCAACCCTGGCCGGGCGTGACCCCGTTCGACCGGACACCGCATCCTTGCAGTGGACCCCGACTGGGGAACGCGGACCGAGGAGAACCCATGACCGCACTGCTGCTGTGCGCCGACCCGCTCGCCCCCGCCCGCTCGCATCGCGCCGACCCCCACTTCGCGCGCGAAGCCGAGGCCGCCGACGAGGTCGCCGTCATCGACCACGACGCCCTCGACCACGGCGACGCCACAGCGGCGGTGCGACACGTCCCCAGGGGCCTCGGCCCGGCCTGGTACCGCGGCTGGATGGTCACGGCGAGCCGCTACGCGTCCCTGGAACGGGCCCTCGCCGACCGCGGCTGCCGACTGCTCGCCGACGCGGACGCCTACCGGCGCGCCCACGAGCTCCCCGGCTGGTACGACGCGTTCAAGAGCCGCACCCCGGCGAGCGTGTGGACCGCAGTGCCCGACGACCCCTGGCTGAACTGGGCCGTAACCCAACTCGGATCGACGGCCGCGATCGTCAAGGACTTCGTCAAGTCCCGCAAGCACGAATGGGCGACCGCCTGCCACATCCCCGACCTCGCCGACGCGGCCGGACTGCGACGGGTCGTCACCGCCTTCCGCGACCGCCAAGGCGAAGACCTGTACGGCGGCGTCGTGCTGCGCGCCTTCGAGGACTTCACCGACACCGACGGCGCCACCGACCAGGCCCGGGCGTGGTGGCTCGACGGCGAACCGATCGCCCTCACCGCCCACCCCGACACGCCCGCGAACCGCGTCGAACCGGACCTGACCGGGATTCACGACGCCGTCACGGCACTGGGCTGCCGGTTCGTCACCACCGACCTCGCCCGCCGCTCCGACGGCGTCTGGCGGGTCATCGAGGTGGGCGACGGCCAGGTCAGCGACTACCCGGCCGACACCGACGCGCGCCCACTGATCGAAGCGCTCCTGCGCGCGTGACGAGGTGCGTCGCGATGCGGCGTGGATGTCGGGGACCCGCGATAGCGTCGCAGTCATCCGACTCGCAGAGGAGCGCGCATGCGACCCGACACGGCCACCTTCGTCCTCATCCACGGCGGCGGCAGCAGCTCGTGGGACTGGCACCTGGTCGCCCCGCTGCTGCGCGAAAGGGGCCACGAGGTGATCGCGGTCGACCTCCCCATCGAGGACGACGCGAACGGCCTCCCCGAACACGCCGACGCCGTCGCCGATGCGATCGGCGACCGCGAACACGTCGTGCTCGTCGCCCACTCGCTCGGCGGCTTCACCGCCCCGCTGGTGTGCGAGCGGGTCCATGTCGACCTCATGGTCCTGCTGACCGCGATGATCCCGCTGCCGGGCGAGTCCATGGGCGGCTGGTGGGCGGCGGCCGAATACGAGAAGGTCGGCGTCAGCATCGACACCGAAGACGAGATGATCGCGGCCTTCATCCACGACGTGCCCCTCGCGTTCGCGAAAGAGGCGCTGGCTCACGGCCGCGAGCAGTCCGGCGCCAGGTGGGACGAGCCCACGCCGATGCAGGCCTGGCCCGACGTGCCGACCCGCTTCCTGCTGTGCCGCGACGACCGGTTCTTCCCGCCCGAGTTCATGCGGCCGCTCGTGCGCGAGCGGCTCGGCATCGAACCCGACGAGATCGACGGCAGCCACAGCGTGATGCTCAGCCGCCCAACCGAACTCGCCGACCGACTCCACCGGTACTGGGTAGAGCCGGACGGCGAGACGGCTTGAGGCGAGGCGGGAGCGCTGGCGTCATCGTCGGCGACGGCGGCCTTCGCGACCGAACGCCGCCGCTGACCGCTCGACCGGATTCGATTGAGCGCCTTGGCCACCACGCACCCGGTCCAGCGACTGAGCCGGTCAGCGCCGCGACTCGGCCGCCGCGAGGGTGGCTATCGAGCCGAGCAGGACCAGCGAACCGGCGACCGTGGCGAGCGTGAGCGGTTCGCCGAGGAACGCCACGGCCAGCATCGCGGCCGTGGCCGGTTCGATCAGCATCATCACCGACGCGGTCGTGGCCCGGACCCTGGCCGCGCCCGCGAAGTACAGCGGGTACGCCAGCGCCGTGGTGAACGCCGCCAGGTACGCCACCAGGGCGAACGCCTTGATCACGTCGCCCTCGGTCGGGACTAGGCCTTCGAGCAGCGCGGGCACGAACAGAGCTGCCGCGCCGATGCCGAAGGACCACATGGTGAGCGTGAACGGCTCCTCGCCGTCGCCGCGGCGGCCGGTGGCCCGGCCCAGCAGCGTCACGGTCGCGTAGCCGGCGGCCGAGAGCAGCGAGAGCGCCGCTCCGGCGGGCGCGATCACGCCGGGTTCGTTGGTGCCCACCAGGACCGCGAGTCCGGCGAGGGCCCCGGCCACGGCGAGCGCACCGCCGCGTCCGAGGCGTTCGCCCAGGAGCATCCGGCCTCCGATCGCGGTGAGGATCGGCCCGGAGCCGAGGGTCAGCAAGGTCGCGGCGGCGACGCCGGTCGATTCGACGGCCGCGAAGTACGCGGTCTGGAACACGGCCATGCCCAGGCCGGTCCCGACCAACAGCGGCACCCGCCGCCGCAGTGGCCGTGTGGAGCGCGGTGCCCGGGTTTTGGCTCGGAGCGGGTTTCGGCGGTTCCCGAAGGCCCGCAACGCTCCCGTGAACGCCAGGAGCAGCACCAGGCCGCCGAGGTGGCGCCAGAACGAGACGGCCGCGGGGCCGAGGTCGCTCCAGCGGTAGACGAGGTCGGCGGCGGCGCCGGTGGTGCCCCAGGTGAGGCCGGTGACGGTGAGGAAGGCGAGGCCGCGTCGTGCGGACGCGGGGTCCCCGGCGCGCGGGGGCGCGGGGGTGAGGACGGACGACATGCGTTCTCCAGCTGAGAGTCGCGAACAGGTGCGCTCGTCTGCGGGCACGCGCCATCGCCGCGCGCCTCGGCGCGCGATCGTGGGGCCCGCCTTAGCGGACCGGCGGGGAGAGTCGTCCGAGGTGCATGGCGGCCACCTTACGCGAGGCCTTCGCGCAATCGCTTGAGTCCCGCTTCGATCACCTCGACCGGCTTGCAGAACGTGAACCGCACTTCGGGGCGGGTCGCGGTCGGGTCGGCGTAGAACACCTGGTTGGGGATCGCGACCACGCCGCACCGTTCGGGCAGGTCGAGGCAGAACGCCATCCCGTCGGTGTACCCGAAGCCCTCGATGCCGCAGGTCACGAAGTAGGTGCCCTCAGGTTCGCGCACGCTGAACCCGAGGTCGGCCAGTCCGGCCGTCACCAGGTCGCGCCGCTCGCGGTAGCTCTCCAGATAGTCGCGGTAGTAGTCCTCGCCCGATTCGAGGGCTGCGGCGATCCCGTACTGGAACGGCGTGCCCGACGCGAACGAGAGGTACTGCTTGACGCCTTTGACGCGGTCGATGAGCTCGGCCGGGCCGGTGGCCCACCCGATCTTCCAGCCGGTCACCGAGAAGGTCTTGCCCGCGGAGCTGATGGTCACGGTCCGGTCGGCCATGCCCTCGAACCCGGCGAGCGGGAGGTGCTCGCGGCCGTCGAAGACCAGGTGCTCGTAGACCTCGTCGGTGACCGCGTACAGGTCGTGCTCGACGGCGACGCGGGCGACGGCCGCGAGCTCGCCGTGGTCGAACACGGTCCCGGTGGGGTTGTGCGGGGAGTTCAGCAGGATCAGTCTGGTCCGTGAGGTGACGGCGGCCCGGAGTCGGCCCAGGTCCGGCCGGTAGTCGGGCGCTTCGAGTCGCACCGGCACGAGCGTGCCCCCGGCCATCTCGATGCAGGCCTTGTAGGAGTCGTAGCACGGTTCGAACGCGATGACCTCGTCGCCGGGCTGGACCAGCGCGAGCATCGCGGCCGCGATGGCCTCCGAGGCCCCGGCGGTGACCACCACGCCGTCGTCGGGGTCGGGGGCGAGGCCGTACCAGTGCCGCTGGTGGGCCGCGATCGCCTGGCGCAGTTCGGGAACGCCCTGCATCGGCGGGTACTGGTTGCGGCCCTCCCGCATCGCGGCCGCGGCGGCGTCGATGATCCGGGCGGGCCCGGACTCGTCGGGGAAGCCCTGGCCGAGGTTCACCGCGCCGTACTGCTGCGCCAGCGCGGACATCACCGTGAAGATCGTGGTCTGGGGTTTGCGGACCGGTCCGGTCATGACGCCTCCTCTGCGAACCCGGACATCATCGCCCGTGCCCGCCGCGCCCGTGCGCGCGGTCCGTAGACGAACGCGCATTCATCGTGGAGTCCTGCGGATGGGATCGGGCCCCGAGGTGGGATTGACTAGGGGACATGCAGAACGAAACCATTCTCGTCACCGGCGCCACCGGCAAGGTCGGCCGCCGACTCACCGCCAAACTCCAAGCCGAGGGCCGCGCCTTCCGGGCCGTGTCGCGCAGCACCGAGATCCCCTTCGACTGGCACAAGCCCGAGACCTGGGACGCCGCCTTCGCCGGGATCACGGCCGCCTACCTGATCCCGCCGGACGAGCCGGTCCCGGCCGAAGCCGTGGTCGCGGCTGCCGTCAA
This sequence comes from Glycomyces sp. NPDC046736, assembly GCF_040645615.1. Lineage (NCBI taxonomy): Bacteria > Bacillati > Actinomycetota > Actinomycetes > Glycomycetales > Glycomycetaceae > Glycomyces > Glycomyces sp. NPDC046736. The sequence goes on from NZ_JBEYYO010000017.1 coordinate 33,370, forward strand.
GGCCGGGGTGCGCCGCCTGGTCTCGCAGTCGGGCCGCCGCATCGAGGTGCTCACGGCCGCCGCCGGGGTCAGCCCCGACGAGGTCGCGATGCACGCGGTCCAGAACGCCGTCCAGGCCTCGGGTCTGGAATGGACGGTGTTGCAGGCCAACAACTTCAACCAGAACTTCGACGAAGGCGACAACCGCGAGTCGATCCTGGCCGGGGAGCTGTCGCTGCCGCTGGACAACGTGCCCGAGCCGTTCATCGACGTCGAGGACATCGCGGAGGTCGCTGCGGCGGTCCTGACCCGGGACGGCCACACCGGCCGGGTCTACGAGCTGAGTGGGCCCGAGGCGGTCACGCACGAGGACGCGATCGCGATCATCGCGAAGGCCACCGGCCGCGAGATCGCCTTCCGGGCCGCGACTCCCGAGGGCTTCGTGGCCGACCTGCGCGGATACGGCGTGCCCGAACCGCTGGTGGCGTTCCTGGACGTGATGTACGCGATCATGCGTGACGGCGCGCTCGCCGTCCCGGCCGACGGGGTCCAGGAGGTCCTGGGCCGCGAACCGGTGGCCTTCGCCGACTGGGCGGCCCGCGCCGCGGCCGCGGGCGCCTGGGACGAGTAGACGGAAGGGGACCGAGCGATCGGTCCCTTTCTGCGCGTTCACTTCCCGGCGAGCACGTCGAGGTAGTGCTGGTTGAACATGACGCCGAGGACGTTCCCGAACGGGTCGACCACCGAAGCGGTCTCGAATCCGGGGCCGCGCACGGTCTTCGGCTCGTACTCTTTGGCTCCCATGGCGATCAGGCGCTCGAGGGTCGCGTCGAGGTCGTCGACGTGCCAGTACACGAACTGGCGGCCCGGCGCCCCGGCCAGGTCGTGGGTGGCCCAGTCGCCCTGGACGATGCCGAGTTCGTGCCGGTAGTCGCCGATGCGGAACTCGATGTACCCGCCGGGCACCTCGAAGTAGGGCGGTTCGCCCACGAGCGCTGAGTACCAGGCCTTGGCGGCCTCCAGGTCCTGGGCGTAATAGCTGACGGTGGCGAATCCTCGCAACATGATGTCTCCTCGTTCGTCGATGAACCCCACGCTATGACCCATTGCGGAAGATCGGCTTCCGCAATGCGTGGGAGTATCGAGAAATGTTGGAGACCTCCGCGCGCCTGCTTCGCGTGCTTACGCTGCTTCAAGCGCAACGCGACTGGACCGGCGCGGATCTGGCCGAGCGCTTGGACGTGAGCACGCGGACCGTCCGCAGCGACATCGACCGGCTCCGCCGCCTCGGCTACCGCGTGCGGTCGACGACCGGTAGCGCCGGCGGGTATCGCTTGGAGGCCGGGAACGAGCTGCCGCCACTGCTTCTGGACGACGACGAGGCGGTGGCCGTGGCGGTGGGCCTGCGCGCCGCGGCTTCCGGTTCGGTGTCCGGCATCGAGGAGACCTCGTTGCGGGCCTTGCTGAAACTGGAGCAGACGATGCCTTCTCGCCTGCGTCGCCGCATCGACGTGCTCCGCACGGCCACGGTCGCCGCGGCCGCCACCGGGCCCACGGTCGACTCCGCGCTCCTGACCGCGATCGCCGACGCGGTGCACCGCAACGAGCAACTGCGGTTTGACTACCGCGACCGGACCGGCGACCCTTCGCGCCGCCGTGCCGACCCGCACCGCCTCGTCTACGTCGGCCGCCGCTGGTACCTCCTCGCGTGGGACGCCGACCGAGCAGACTGGCGCACCTTCCGCGCCGACCGCATTGACCTCCGCACCCCGAACGGCCCCAGGTTCACCCCACGCGAGCCCCCGGAAACTGCGGTCGACCACGTCCTCCGCGGCCTGGGCCAAGCGGCCTGGAAACACCAGGCCCGCATCCACTTCGCCGCCCCGGCCGAACGCGTGGCCGAACTCCTGCCGCCGGGCAGCGGCTCGGTCGAGTCCTCCGGACCGGACTCGTGTGTATTCGACACCGGTACCGATTCCCTGGCCGATCTGGCGTTCTACGTGGCCAGGCTCGACCTGCCGTTCACGGTCGAACACCCGCCCGAACTGCGCCGAGAACTCCGCGCCCTGGCCGAGCGCTTCAACGCAGCCGGAACGGACCCGGCGACCTGACTCCACTTGTCGGCGGCGACAACGGGGTGAGTGGATGGGTGGGTGGGATCTGCGGCTGTCCGGCGCGACTGGGCGCGGGTCTTTGGCGGCGACAACAAGGTAAGTGACCGGGCGGGGTGGGATCTGTGGCTTTCCGGTCTGGTTGGGTGCGGGTCTTTTTGGCGGCGACAACGAGGTGTGAGGTCGGGCGGGGCTGGGTTTGCGGCTTCCCTGCCCGGGTTGGGCCCGGGCCCCGGGGTGGGTTGGTTTTGGGCATGCTGGTGCCCCAGGCTGTTAGGCCTGTTGTTTGGTGGTGGGGGTGGTGAAGCGTTCGCGACATCGCGCTTTCGCTTTCTTGAGAGCAGCATGTGCTCGTTCCCTTGAGACCGCTTCAGCTCTGGCGTCCAGGTCGGGTTTCATGGTCTGCGGCCATTCGGTTCGGTAGAGGCCAGTCGGGAACACATCCCAGTCGGAGTCTTGGTTCTCCGCGTCGATGTCACGATCGGTGCGCCAATCCTCGCAACCACAATCGCTCTGACCGGTCGCGCCTTGCTTGGCGGCGGTGCCGGTGTCGTGGTCGTGGTGGGTGATGAGTGCTTGGCCGGGGCCGGTTTTCTCGACCGTCCAGCCTTGGGTGTGGATCCGCCCGTGATGGAACCGGCATAGCAGGATCAGGTTGTCGGCGGTGGTGTCGCCGCCGTCGGCCCAGTGTTGGATGTGGTGGGCTTCGGTCCAGGCGATCGGCCGGTTGCAGCCGTACCAAGCACAGCCACCCTGTTGTTCAAGCTCGAGCTTGCGGCGCAACGCAACATTGGGGAGGCGGGCGGCCCTGCCGAGTTCGATCGCTTCACCAGTCTGGTAGTTGAACACCGAGGGAATGACCCCGGCTTCGCACGCCAACAGGCGGGCCTGAGCGACCGAGACCGGCTTCCCTTCCAAGGTCGGCACCCGGTCAGTGTCCTTGCCCTGCAACGTCTCAATATCGACCGCGAGGTCGAGGGTCGCGGTGTGGCCGTGGCGCTTCGCTGCTTCGGGGCTGGTGCCGTAGCCGGACAGGAGTTGGTGCAAGGCCTCGGCATCCCGGTTCGCCTTCGCCGGCAGCACACCCTCGGCATCGGTCTCATCCTGCCTCGGGGGCGGGCAGGCGGTCTTCAAGTACTTGTCGAGCAGCCGCCCGGTCTCATCGGCGAGCTCTCCTGAGAGCGACCACATGCCGTTGCCCTGCTCAGTGAGTTCGATCCATTGCAGGGACTGCTCCCCAAGGGTTTCGAGCAGCTCGGTCTCCTCTGCCAGGTGCGCGGCCAATTCATCGAGATGCCGCTGGAGGTCCTTGAACGGGGCGTGCGCGCAGTACTGGGCGATGAGGTGTTCAGGGGTGGCGCACTGGACCTCAGCGTTGAAGGGGGAGGTGACCGGGGCGCGGAAGGGGGTGCGGGCGAACAAGCGCATGGCAGGGGTCCGGTCGAGTTGGCGGACTGCGAACGCCACTTGATCAATCCTCGCCCTGCCAGCAGTGGCTGTCTCAGACAAGACTGCGAACTTCCGCGACAGCCGGGCGATCGCGGCAATGTCGGCGGCAGTGCGGGTGTGGAAGTCGAACTTCGCGCAGAGCCAATCCCGCAGCCCGGAGTATCCGTCGACATCGCGGTGGATTTTCCAGGCTTGGGCTTCGATCACCGCCGACAAGACACGGGCATGGGAATCGTTGATCAGCGAAGCGGCGTCATCGAGGAGCGTGTGGATGGCAGTGGACTTCTCCGTGCGGGTCACAGTATCGGTTGCCATCGGGAACACCTCCTCAAACAAGATCGTGGTTTTCGCTTCCTTGTACTGGTTCAATGATAGAACCACCCAGACGCACTGTCATCACCCACAAGGGGAAAGATTATTCATATTCCCAGGTCACAGCCCCCGCCGCGCCGCGAACGGGCCCGGCAACGCAAACCAACCCCAGGCCCCGCCCACCCTTTTGTCGCCGCCGCCTGAACCTCAACCCAAACGAACCCGGCCACGAAAACCAACCCCAGCCGCCGCCCACCTCGTTGTCGCCGCCAAAAACCCGCACCCACCCGCCGCAGAAAGCCGAGCACCAACCAGAACCGGCCCCACGCCCCGTTGTCGCCGCCGTCTGAACCCCGACCCGATCCGGCCCGGCAGGTCTAGACGGTGTGTTCGGCTCTTGCTTCGGCTGCCAGGGCGGCGATGCCCTCTTCTTTGAGGAGTTTCCTGCCCTGTTCCTGGCCGGCTTCGAGGGCCTCTGTGCCGATTGCTTCGGCGATGCTTTCGCTGATGCGGTCGACGTCGAAGCGTTCGCCTTGGGGGAGTGGGACTCCGGCCCTGATGCGGATTGCGGCCGCGCCTCCGATGAGGCGGGCTGCCGATTCCGGTTCGGTGCGCATTCTCGCGCCCGCGATGCCTTCAAGCGCCAGCGCCACCGCTCGATCATCAAGGTGCGCGTCGAGTGCGGCCGCGAGTGCTCGCAGGTGGTGCTGGTACGCGGCCGCGTCGTCACCCCTCAGTTCGGCCACGAAGCCGAGCTCGTCTTCGATCATCGCCACCGCCACTTGGAGGACCTGCGGTCCCGTGACCCATTCGAGCCAGTAGCGGCCCGCGCGCTCGGCCTCGTCGAGGCGGCCGAGGCGGCGGTTCACGAGCATGAGGCCCAGCGCGGCGAACATCTCGCAGAAGCCGACCGACAGCTCCTTGGCCATCGCGTACGCCCTGGTGTGGAGTTCGACGGAGGCTTCGAGGTCCCCGCGCAGCATCTCGACCCGGCCGAGCCTGGAGAGCCGGTAGGACAGCTCCATGCGCAGCCCCAGACCCTCGGCCAGCGCGAGCCCTTCGAGGTTCTGCCTGCGGGCCTCCTCGTAGTCGCCGGTGCTCTCGGCGTGCACCGCGAGGCATTCGATCGCTTGGAGCTCGCCCCAGGCGTCGCCGAGTTCGGCGAAGGCCGCGCGGCCCCTTTCGGCGCTGACCTTCGCTTCGGCGAGGTCGCCGCGGATGATCGCGAACCAGGCCATGGAGCTGTCGGCCGCGGCGGTGCCCCACGCGTCGCCCACGGATGCGAAGTATTCGCCGCTGGAGGCCGCGTACCGCTCGGCTTCGCGGTCGTTGTGGACGCCGATCTGGGTGAGCGAGAGGAACAGTTCGCCGAGGGCCCGGTCCTCGGGGTCGGTGATCTCCTCCAGGTGTTTGGGGGCCTCTTCGAGGTTGCGGCCGGTCATCGAGGTGCCCATCGCCTTGAAGCAGGCCCGCCAGAACCGGCCGCTGGCGCGCAGCTCGTCGGGGGCGGGTCCGTCGACGGCGAGCGCGGTGTCCAGGGCCCGGACGGCTTCGAGGGGGCTGCCGCGTAGGAACCGGAACCAGGTGAGCTGCAACGCCAGTTCCAGCGCCAGGACGGCGTCGCCGCAGCGGGCGGCGGTGCTGAGGGCGATCTGGAAGTTCGCGGCGTCGGCTTCGAGGCGGCGGAGCCAGCGCCGCTGGTCGGGGCCGCGCAGCCCGTCGGCGGAGGCGGTGGCGATCGCGGTGAAGTGGCGGCGGTGGCGTTCGGTGATCTCGTCGAGTTCCCCGCCGTCGTCCAGGTGTTCGCGACTGTAGGCCGCGACGGAGTCCAGGAGCCGGTAGCGGCGCTCAGGTTCCTCGGTGACCTGCACGAGCGAGCGGTCGACGAGGTTGGCGAGCGCTTCGATCGCGTCGGTCTCGGCGATGTCGCCTTCGCACAGGGCCAGGACGGTGTCGAGTGATGCCGAGGCGGCCACCGAGAGGCGGCCGAGCACGAGCTGCTCGTCGGGGCCCAGGAGCCGCCAGCTCCAGTCGATGACGGCCCGCAGGGTGCGCTGCCTGGGTGGCAGGCCGCGGGCCTCGACGTTGAGGAGCCGGTCGGCGAGTTGGCGTTCCAATGCCTCCACGCCGAGGGCGGGGACCCGGGTGGCGGCGAGTTCCAGGGCCAGCGGGAGGCCGTCGAGGCGGTCGCACAGGGCGGCGACGCTGGCCGCGTTCGCTTCGGTGACCGCGAATCCGGGCTGCGCGGCGGCGACGCGGGTCGCGAAGAGCCGCACGGCGTCTGGGGCGTCGAGCGGTTCGACCGGGACGACCTGCTCGCCGAGGACGCGGAGCGGTTCGCGGCTGGTGGCGAGGACCCGCACTTCGGGCGCGTCGGCGAGGATGCGGGCGCACAGGTCGGCGGCTCCGGCGATGAGGTGCTCGCAGTTGTCGACGACCAGGAGCACGCGCTTGTCGGCGAGTGCGGCGCGCAGGACCGCGAACGGGTCGCCCGCGGGTCTGGCGGCGTGCGGGCCCACGCTGTGCAGGCCCATGGTCTCGGCGGCGACGGCCGCGAGTCTGGTGGCGTCGGCGTCCGCGTCGAACCCGGCGAGCTCGACGATCCAGGCCCCGTCGTCGGCCCAGGCGGTGGCCGCGGCGGTCGCCAGGCGGGTCTTGCCGACGCCGCCGGGCCCGGTGAGGGTCACCAACCGGTTGCGGTCCAACAGGTCGCACACTCTGGACGCGGCGCCGTCGCGGCCGATGAGCGGGGTGAGCCGGGCCGGGAGGTTCCCGCGCACGGGGGCGGGCGGGGTGAGCGACTCGTCTTGGCGGAGCATCGCCTGGTGGAGTTCGCGCAGGGCGCGGCCGGGTTCGAGCCCGGATTCGGCGAGGCGGTCGCGCAGTTCCCGGTAGCTCGCGAGGGCCTCGCCTTGGCGCCCGGCGTGGTAGAGCGCCTTCATGTGGATCGCGCGCAGGCCTTCGCGCAGCGGATGCGCCTCCAGCAGCGCGGCCGCTTCGGCGAGTGCGCTGTGGCAGCGCCCCAACGCGAGGTGCGCTTCGAGCAGGTCTTCGGACGCGGCCAGTCGCAGCGTCTCCAGCCGCGCGGCCTCGGCCGCGAGAACGTCGTACTCGGCCAGTGCCGGGCCGCGCCACAGTTCCAGGGCCGCTTGGAGCAGCCCGACCCGCTCGGCCGCCTCGGTGCCTTCCGCCCGGGCCACGAGCGCCTCGAACCGTCCCGCGTCCACTTGGGACGCAGTGGCGTCCAACCGGTATCGGTCGTCTTCTCTGACGACGAGCGCGCCGTCGCCCAGGGCCCGCCGCAGCTGCGAGACCTTGGTCTGGAGCGCCGCGCGGGGATCGGCCGGGGCCTTCTCGCCCCACAGGTCCTCGACCAGCCGGTCGACCGGCACCGCCCGGCCGGGCTCGACCAGGAGCCGCGCCAGCAGCGCCCGGACCTTCCGCTCCGGCACCGGGCGTACCTCGCCGTCCCCCGCCCGCACTTCCAGCGGCCCCAGAATCCCGTAGCGCACCGGACAACTCTATCCGCGCCCACCGACAGGACCCGAAGCGTTCCGTGAGCGAACCGAAAGCGCGGCGCGGATGCTGGGCACCGCAAGGAGAATGGAACGGAGACCCACATGACCGCCATCGATGCGGACGCCCCGGCCAAGGCCGGCCCCAAGGAATGGGCCGGCCTGGCCGTACTCGCCCTACCGGTGCTGCTGCTCGCGCTCGACTTGAACGTGCTGCACCTCGCCGCCCCGGCGCTCAGCGCCGACCTTCAGCCCTCCAGCACCCAGCTGCTGTGGATCCTCGACGTCTACGGCTTCATGGTCGCCGGGTTCCTGGTCACCATGGGCACGCTCGGCGACCGGATCGGCCGCCGCAAACTGCTCCTGATCGGAGCGTCGGCCTTCGCCGCCGCCTCCGTGATCGCCGCCTACGCGCCCACGGCCGAGGCGCTCATCGCCGCCCGCGCGCTCCTGGGCGTCGCCGGAGCCACCCTCATGCCCTCCACGCTGGGGCTCATCAGCAACATGTTCCCCGACCCGAAGCAGCGCGCCACCGCGATCGGGGTGTGGATCATGTCGTTCGTGGTGGGCTCGGCGATCGGCCCGATCGTCGGCGGCCTGCTCCTGGAGCACTTCTGGTGGGGCTCGGTGTTCCTCATGGCCGTGCCGGTCATGGCCCTGCTCCTGGCCACCGGCCCGGTCCTGCTGCCCGAGCACCGCGACGCCGCGGCCGGGCGCCTGGACTTCCTCAGCGCCCTCCAGGCGCTGGTCGCGATGCTCCTGGTCGTCTACGCGGTCAAGGAGTTCGCGAAGGACGGCGTCGAGGTCCTCACCGGGGCCGCGCTCGTGGTCGGCCTCGCGGTCGGCGCGCTGTTCCTGCGCCGCCAGAAGCGCCTGAAGGACCCGCTGGTCGACCTCAAGCTGTTCCGCAACCGCGGCTTCGGCGCGGCCCTGGCCGTGCTCCTGCTGGTCATGGCTGGCATGGGCGGCACCATGATGCTGTTCGTGCAGTACCTCCAGCTTGTCGAGGGCCTCACTGCGTTCGAGAGCGGCCTGTGGATGCTCCCGGCCGTGGCCGCGAGCATCCTCGCCTCGATCCTGGCCCCGATCCTGGCGCATAAGATCAAGCCTGCGACGCTCATCGGCGGCGGGCTCCTGGTCTCAGGCGTCGGCCTGGCCTGCTTCACGCAGGTCGAGGCCACCGGCAGTGTCGTCCTGCTCATGGTGGGGTCGGTCTTCCTGTTCATCGGCCTGACCCCGGTGGCGGTGCTCGGCACCGACCTCGTGGTCGGCTCGGCACCCAAGGAGCGCTCCTCGTCGGCCGCGTCGCTCTCGGAGACCTCCTCCGAACTCGGCTCGGCCCTGTCGATCGCGCTCATCGGCTCGGTGGTCACCGCCGTCTACACCGGACAGATGGCCGAGGCGGCGCTGGCCGACTCGGTGCCCGAAGCGGCCCGCGACAACCTGGCCGCGGCCGTGACGGTGGCCGAGCACCTGCCCGAAGGCGACGCGGCCGCGATGCTGGACGCGGGCCGCGAGGCCTTCACCTCCGCGCTGAACATCGGCGCCCTGGCCGCGGCAGGGGTCCTGGCGGTGGCGTTCGCGCTCACCGTGGTCGGCCTGCGCCGCGTCCCCAAACTGGGGGACTAGCCCTCAGTCCTCTTGTGCCGCAGTGAGTTTCGCGAGCAGCTCCCCGAGCTGCTCGCGTTCCTCTTTGCCCAGCGGTTCGAGGAGCCGCCGCTGGTTCTCCAGGTGGGCGGCGATGAGCCGGTCGGTGAGGGCCGCGCCTTCGGCGGTGAGGGCGATGCGGCGGCCGCGGGCGTCCTCATCGGCGACCGTGCGCTCGACCAGGCCGCGTTCTTCGAGGCGGTCGACGCGCTTGGTGATCGCTCCGGTGGTCACGAGCACGGTGCGGCTGAGCTCCCCGGCCGACAGCGACGCTTCGCCGCAGCGGCGCAGGGCCGCGAGGACGTCGAAGTCCCCGTTCCCCAGCCCCGCCTCGGCGAACGGCGCGCGCAGCTTTCGGTCGAAGGCGTCGGTGAGGCGGAACATCCGGCCCACCACGAGCATCGGGGAGGCGTCGAGGTCGGGGCGCTGGCGGCCCCACTGCTGGACCATCGCGGCGACGGCGTCTGTCTGCATACTTGCATTATAGCTTCCGTGGAAGGTAATATGTCTTCCATGGAAGATAAAACTGCGCCAGTCGTCGACTGCTACTTCGACCCGTCCTGCCCGTTCGCGTGGATCACCTCCCGCTGGCTCCTCGAAGTCGAGCGCCAGTACCAGATCGACCTGCGCTTCAAGCTCATGAGCCTCTCGGTGCTCAACGAGGACCGCGAACTCGAACCCTGGTACCGCGAGTTCAACGACCGCGCCTGGGGCCCCGCCCGCGTCTGCGCCGCGGCCGCCGAAGCGCACGGCCCCGGCGTCCTCCGCGACCTCTACACCGCCCTCGGCACCCGCCTCCACACTGAGAGGAACAAGGACCACCCGGCCGTCATCGCCGCGGCCCTCGCCGAGACCGGCCTCCCCGCGAGCCTCGCCGCCGCCGCGGACGCGAGCGCCCACGACGCCGCGCTGCGCGCCTCCCACGCCGAAAGCCAAGCCGCCGTAGGCGAGGAGACCGGCACCCCGGTCGTGGTCATCGACGGCACCGGCTTCTTCGGCCCCGTGCTCACCTCGACGCCCCGAGGCGAGGACGCGGTGCGCCTCTTCGCGTCCGTGCGGACCCTCGCCGGGCTCGGCGCGTTCGCCGAACTGAAGCGGAGCCGCGGTGCACTCGACTACTAGGGCCCGCCGCCGCTTCATCGCCGCGAGCCTCGTGGACGCCGTCGGCGACGGCATCTACGTGCCCCTGACGATGCTGTTCGTCCACTCCCTCACCGGGCAGTCCCTCACCGCGATCGGCACCGGCCTCACCGTGGCCGGGCTCGGCGCGCTCGCGTCCATGCCCGCCGTCGGGGTCCTCATCGACCGCCACGGCGGCCGCCGCGTCTACATCGGCGCGCTCGCATTGCGAGCCGGCGGATTCGCGCTCTACCCGCTCGCCACCGGCTACCCGGCCTTCCTCGGGGTCGCGCTCATGGTCGCCGTCGCGATGTGGGCCTCGGCCCCCAGCCAGCAGTCCCTCATCGGCGACCTCGCCGCAGGCCCCGAACGCGAACGGCTCCTCGCCTGGAACCGCAGCCTCCGCAACGGCGGCATGGGCTTCGGCGCCGTGGCCGCCGCCGCGATGCTCGCCATCGACGGCCAGACCGGCTACCTCGCGGCCGCGTTCGCGCTGGCCGCGGCCTTCGGCGCCGCGGCGGTCCTGGTGGCCCTCGTCCCGGTCCCGCCTCCGGACGCCGCAGCGCGCTCCGATGCCGCGGGCGGCCCGCGCGACATTGAGCGCCACCGAGGCTTCGAGTCAACCGACGAGCGCGCGTCGCGGGGCCCGCGCGAGGTTGAGGGCCACCGAGGCCTCGAACCGGCCGACTCTCGCGCATCGCGCGGCCCGCGCCGCTCGCTCGGCGGGTCTCGCCCCGCCCCGCGCGGCGGCTATCGCCTCGTCCTCGCCGACCGGCCCTACCTGCGCATCACCGCGGCGAACTTCCTCATCTGCTTCGGGTACGTCACCCAGGCGATCGCGCTGCCGGTGTTCCTCACCCGCGACGCGGGCATCCCGGGCCCGATGGCGGGCGTGGTGTTCGCCGTCAACACCGTCCTGATCGCCGCGCTCGGGGTCCCGGTCGCGCGCCGCATGGCCCGCGCCAGGCGCGGCCGCGGCGCGGCTCTGGGCACGGTCGTGTTCGCGTTCTCGTTCGCGGCCTTCGGGTTCGTGCCCGCCCTCGGCGGCGGCACGGTCGCCGTGGTCGCGGTCCTGGCCTGCGCGGTCGTCTACACCGCGGCGGAGCTCATCCACTCCGCGCCCGCGCAGAGCCTCTCGATCGCCGCGGCCCCCGACGAGGCGCGCGGGCGCTACCTCTCGGTCTACCAGCTGTCCTGGGCCCTGTGCCGCACCGTCGCGCCCCTGGTCCTGGGACTGCTCCTCGACGCCGGGACGTGGCAGCTGTGGACCGTCCTCAGCGTCTCGGTCCTCACCGGCGGCCTCATCCTCCTGCGGACCGAACGGCACCTTCCCGCACACGTCGTCACCGTCTCTCGTCCGTCCACGGAGCGTGCCGAGTCGTGTACCCAGCCCGCCGCGAATCGGGCGTAGCCTGAGCAGAGGGCCGCCTCACCGCCCTGAGGGGACGGCGGCCACCTCTCCGGAAGAAGGCGGCCATGTCCAAAGTCCTCGTCACCCTCCGGCGCGCCGACGAGCGCGACGCCGTTCGCGACCTCATCGAAGACACCGGCGCCGAAGTCCTCGCCGAATACCCCGACACGCTCCTGGTCTCGGGGACCGCGAACCAGACCGGCGAGCTCGCCGCCGCGGGCCTGGAGACCGCCGCGCTGCCCGAGCAGCCCGTCCAGACCGCGGGCGCGTCCTTCGCGTTCGCCGCCGCGCTCACCGCGCAAGAGCGCGTGGCCCTCGCGCCCGAACCCGGCCGCACCGCCTACTACCTCGTCAAGCTCGTCGGCCCGCCCACCGCGGCCTGGCTCGACGAGGTCAGCGAAGCGGGCGGCGACATCCACGGCAGTCTCTCGGGGTTCACACTGCTCGTCGGCGCGTTTCCCGAACGCGTGCAGGCGATCCGCGACCTGCCGCGCGTCGAGGACGTGACCCCCTACCGGCCCGCCATGAAGGTCTCCCCGAAGCTCCACCCCGCGCCCCGCCGCGACCTCGACGCGGCCTCCCTCGCCGCCGTCGACGCCGACGCGTTCACCGACGACGGCCTGGTCATGGTCGAAGTCGCCGTCTTCCCCGGCGAGGACACCGAGGCGCTCGCCGCGCACCTGCGCGATAACGGCGGCACCGTCCTCACCCTCCTGCCGCGCACGCTCGTGGCCAGCGTGCCCCGCAACCGCATCACCGACCTCGCCGACCTCCAAGGCGTGCAGGCGATCGTGCCGTACGCGTTCTCGCAGCCGAGCAACGACCGCGCCGCCGAGATCATGGGCGTGCCCGCCGACCACCGCTTCGAGGGCCTCACGCTCACCGGCGCGGGCCAGATCGTGGCCGTGGCCGACTCGGGCCTGGACAACGGCGACCCCGAGACCGTGCACCCCGACGTGCGCGGCCGCGTCGCCGGGATCTCGTCATGGCCCACTCGCAGCGTCCTGGGGCCCTTCACCAACGACGGGCCCGGCCACGACGACGGCCCCGCCGACGTCGAGTCCGGGCACGGCACCCACGTCACCGGCTCGGTCCTCGGCGACGGCGCCGCCGCCCGTGCCGCAGGAGCCGAACCCGTCCCCTCCGGCATCGCGCCCGGCGCCGAGGTGTTCTTCCAGGCCATCGCCCAGAAGGTCCGCTGGAAATCCCTCGCCGAGCTCGCCGCCGCGGGCCTCCAGCCGTTCACGTTCCCCTGGCCGCCACCGGCGTCGGGCCTGTACGGCATCCCCGGCGACATCGTCGAGCTGTTCGCCGAGGCCTACGCCGCCGGGGCCCGCGTCCACACCAACTCCTGGGGCGCGCCGCTCGCGGGGGAGTACAGCCAGAACGCCCGCGCCGTCGACGAGTTCGCGTGGAGCCACCCCGACATGCTCGTGCTGTTCGCGGCGGGCAACGACGGCGAGGACGCCGACGCCGACGGCCAGATCGACCCCGACTCGATGGGCTCGCCCGGCACCGCCAAGAACTGCCTCACCGTGGGCGCCACCGAGAACCGCCGCCCCTCCGGCTCCGACCCCGCGCCCGGCCTGGACCGCAACTGGAGCCAGTGGAGCGCCTACCCCAAGCTCGCCGAGGCCGGGCACGTCTCCGACGACCCCGACGGCATGGCCGCGTTCTCCTCGCGCGGCCCCACCGACGACCTGCGGATCAAACCCGACGTGGTCGCCCCCGGAACCAACGTCCTCTCGATGCTCACCTCCGTCTACTCCGGCGGCGGCGAACCGCTCTGGGGTCGCCTGGCCGAAGGCCACCCGCTGCGCGAGCACTACTGCTGGAGCGGCGGCACGAGCATGGCCACCCCGCTCGTGGCCGGAGCGGCCGCGCTGGTGCGCCAGCACCTCGCCGAGCACGGGCACCTGGAGGACGGAAGGCGCCCATCCGGGGCGCTCCTCAAGGCGCTCTTGGTCAACGGCTCGGTCGCCATCCCCGGCCAGTACCCCGGCGAGGTCCCCGAGGGCCCGAACCCGGTGAGCGGCTTCGGCCGCGTCGACGTGGCCCGCACGGTCGGCCCCGCGCACCGCACCCGCTTCGCCGACGCCCCCGGCCACGCCGTCGCCACCGGCGAGATCCGCGCCTTCCGCATCGAGGCCGCCGACCCCGAACAGCCGCTGAAGATCACGCTCGCCTGGACCGACGCGCCCGCGCTCGAAGGCCTCGGCGGCATCGTCAACGGCCTGTACCTGCAATTGGAGACGCCCTCGGGCGACGTCCTCGACTGGGACGGCGGCACGCCCACGAGGGTCACCAACAACGTCCAGCAGATTACCGTTCCCCAGCCCGAGGACGGCGTCTACACGATCCGCGTGCGCGGCGTCTCGATCACCCAGCACTCCCCGGGCGCGGCCGAAGGCCTGCGCCAGGACTTCGCGCTGGCCGCCGCGAACGCGATCGCGGAGGGCGTCGAGAACGGCCCGCTGGCCCCGATGGACCCGGTCGCCTGACGCTGAATCCTATAGGATATATCCTATATGGTCGTTTCGGGTACGAGCGGCGCTCGGTCGAGCACTTCGACGTACACGATCCGCTCGTACACCACGTCGAGGATGAGCTCGCCCTCAGCGGGGGCGAGCACCACGTTCCGGTGGCCCGGCCCGTACGGGGTCCCCGGCGGGTGGGCCGAGGTCCGGAAGGACTGGCAGAAGTCGTCCCCGCACTCGCACGACGCGAACAGCCGCAGGTCCGGCACCTCCCGCGCGAGCGTCCGCTCGCCCGCCTCGGCGAGCAGGCGCGCCAGCTCCGCGACCAGGTCCGGGTAGACCTCGCGCACCAGCGGCGGTTCCTCATCCATAAGGGCCGAGCTTACTGAGCCCGCCACCGCCCCGCACTCCCCATTTCAGCTACCGTTGCGAGCCCCGACCGAAGGAGCCCGCCATCACCGCACCGATCCCGCCCTGCGAAGTCCTGCTCATCGGCGGCCGCTCGGGCGTCGGCAAGTCCTCCGTGGCCTACGAAGTCGCGAACCTCCTGCGCCAGAGCGAGATCGCTCACGCGTTCATCGAAGGGGACTTCCTCGACCACGTGCACCCCGCCCCCGAGGGCGACCCGCACCGGACGCAGATCACCGCCCGGAACCTCGCCGCCGTCTGGGCCAACTACCGCGAGGTCGGGCAGCGCCGCCTCGTGTACTGCAACACCGTCGCCGTCCTCGAAGCCGACATGATCACCGGCGCGATGGGCGGCCCCGTGACCGCGGTCGGGGCCCTGCTCACCGCCACCGACGCCACCGCCACGGCGCGCCTGGGCGCCCGCGAGACCGGGTCCGAACTCGAATCGCACCTCGAGCGCAGCGCCAGAGCCGCCGAGTTCCTCGACCGGAAGACCCCCGACTGGGTCCACCGGGTCGCCACCGACGACCGCACCGTCCGCGAGGTCGCCGAGGACGTCCTCGCCCGCACCACTTGGACCGGGGCATGATCGAGGAGTACTTCGAACCGCTCGGGGCCAGAGGATTCGCGCACATCCGGGACCTCTCGGACGGGCGCGGCATCGGCGTCGGAGCGGACGAGGCGGTCATCCTCGTCTCCGTCGTCAAGCTGTTCATCGCATGGGAGTTCCGGACGCAGGTCGAGGAAGGCCTCATCGACCCGCGCACGCCCGTCAAGGTCACCGCCGCCGACCGGCTCGGCGGGACCGGGACCGCCGGGTTCAGGTACGACGCCGAAGTGGCCGTGTGGGACCTCGCGCGCCTGATGATGGAGGTCTCCGACAGCACCGCCGCCGACCTCGTCGCCTCGCGGATCGGCATCGGGGCGCTGCGGAGCCTGCCGAGTCGGCTGGGCCTGGAGCGGACCCGGCTCTTCGGGCCGCCGCGCACCGTCCTCGAAGCGGTCGCCCGCGACCTCGACGTCTCCGACCTCGAAGCCCTCGCCCACGTGCTCGCCTCCGGCTCGGTCTCCAACGCCGAACTGCGCGCCACCTCCGCGTGGGACCCCATGCGCACCAACGTGTCCACACCCGCCGACCTCACCGCGTTCCTGCGCCACGCGTGGCACGGGCCCGCCCCGGTCGCCGCCGACCTCCGCGAATGGATGTCCCGCCAGCTCACCGGCAGGCTCTCGCGCCTGGCCCCCAGCGAAGTCGAGGTCTTCGGGCGCACCGCCTCCCTGCCCGGCTGGCGGGGCGAGGTCGCGGTCTGGGAGTGGCCCGACGGGCGCAGGCACGCGATCGCCGTGTTCGCGCAGTTCACCCGCGACAACGCGCGCGAAGTCGAACTCGCGATGAGCCGCGCCGCACTCGCGCTGACCGAGCGGCTCGGTCAGTAGATCTCGGTCCACGGTCGCGGCGGGTCGACCGGGTCGGCCGCCGCCGCGCGCAGCACCAGGGTCCGCATCCTTTGATGCTGCTTGAGCAGACCCGGGGCCTCCCGCATGAGCACGTGCCCGGCGGGCGTGAGCTGCACCTGGCCGCCGGTGCGGTCGAACAGGTCCGCGCCGAGTTCCTTCTCCAGGCGGCGGATGCGCTGGCTCAGCGGCGGCTGCTCCATGCCGAGGCGCTCGGCGGCCCGGCCGAAGTGACGTTCTTCACCTACCGCCAGGAAACACTCCAAGTGCCGCATGATGTCCACGCGGCAACGATATCAACGCCCGTATCACCCGATGCGCGTGTTGATATTGGACAGCCCGGCCCGGCCGGGCTTGACTGTGCCGCATGACCAGAACCGACGACTCCACACCCGCCGTGCGCCGCCGCGGCCTGCTCAAGGGCACCGGCGTGGCCGCCGTGGCCGCAGCCGCCACCGGCGGCGGCATCGTGGCCGCGCAGGCCGCAGGATCGACCGTGTCGCTGCGCTGGCTCGGCACGAACGCGTGGGAGTTCACCACCGAGACCGCCACAGTGCTCATCGACCCGTGGGTGAGCCGCTTCCCGACCGGCGCCTACACCGAGGACGGCTTCGACCCCGAGACCCGGATCGAGGTGTACGAGGACGTCATCGACGAGCACCTGCCGAAGGCCGACACGATCCTGGTGACGCACGGACACTGGGACCACATCGCCGACGTGCCCTACCTCGCCGAGAAGACCGGCGCGACGGTGCTCGGCACCGAGACCCACCTGAACCTGCTGCGCGCCATGGGCGCCCCTGAAGGCCAGCTCTCGCAGGTCGTGGGCGGCGAGAAGTACCAGTTCGACGGCTACACCGTCGAGGTCTTCCGCTCCTCGCATTCGGCCAGCGGCGAGCACAAGACCATCCTGTTCGGCGGCACCCGCCCCGGAAGCGTCCCCAAGCGCCCCAAGAAGATCAAGGACCTCGTGGAAGGCGGCAGCCTCACGTTCCTGCTCGACTTCGGCGGCGTCTCGTTCTTCAACATCGGTTCGGCGAGCTTCCACGAGCGCGAGATCGCTGGGCTGCGGCCCACGGTCCTGTTCATGCAGCCCGGCGGCGGCTACACGCCCGACTACGTCGAGCGCCTGCTGGAGGCCACCGGCTTCCCGCCGTACGTGGTCGCGACCCACTGGGACGACTTCGACCAGCCCCTGACCGAACCGGCCGTGGTCGGCGCGGACTGGGCCCCGATCCGCGACCGGGTCGCCGCCGCGAGTCCCGACTCCGAATTCCTCGTCATCGACCACCTGGAGCGCCATGACTTCTGAGGTCACCGTCCGCTGGCTGGGCACGAACGCTTGGGAGCTGACCGGGAACGGGGCCACCGTCCTGATCGACCCGTACGTCTCCCGCACCTACACCGGGGCCACGAAGGAGGGCCAGTTCAACCCGGACACGCCGATCACCGTGGACGAGAGCGCGATCGACGAGCACATCGGCGCGGCCGACTCGATCCTCATCACCCACGCGCACTTCGACCACATCGCCGACGTCCCGTACGTCGCCGAGAAGACCGGCGCGACCGTCCTGGGCACCGAGACGCACCTGAACCTCCTGCGCGCCTTGGACACTCCCGAAGGCCAGCTCTCGCAGGTCGGCGGCGGCGAGCTCTACTCGTTCGACGGCTACACCGTGGAGGTCTTCCGCTCCTCGCACGGCGTCTCCGGCAAGCACAAGAACCTGCTGTTCCCGGGCACGCTCCCCGGGCCGGTCCCGGGGCGCCCCAAGACGATCAGGGACCTGGTGGAAGGCGGCAGCCTCGCCTACCTGGTGACCTTCGGGTCGGTGTCGCTGTTCTTCAACGGCACCCCGGCGTTCCACGAGCGCGAGATCGCCGGGCTGCGGCCCACGGTCCTGTTCATGCAGGGCCCCAACCCGCACTACCCGGACTACGAGCCGCGCATGATGGCCGCGACCGGCTACCCGCCGTACGTCATCCCGACGCACTGGGACGACTACGAGGAGCCGCTGACCGACCCGGCGATCGACATGTTCGGCGCCGAGGCGCTCGGGCGGACGCTCGCCGAGGTCAGCCCGGACTCGCAGTACGTGATGCTCGACCATCTGGAGTCGTTCACGATCGAGGCGTGAGTCAGATCCAGCCCTGCTCCCAGGCGTGCTGCGCCGCGGCGTGCCGGGTCTTCTTGTCCAGCTTGCGCATCGCGGTCGACAGGTAGTTGCGCACGGTCCCCGGCGCGAGGTTCAGCTCGGCGGCGAGTTCCTCGACGGTCCCGCCGCGCCGGGCCGCCCGGAGCAGTTCGAGCTCGCGTTCGGTCAGCGGCGACCGGTCCTCGGTGAGGGCCGTCGCCGCGATCTCGGGGTCGATGTAGCGCTTCCCGGCGGCGATGTCGCGGATGATCTGCGCGAGGCGCTCGGCCGGGGTGGTCTTCGGGACGAACCCGGAGACGCCCGCGGCCAGCGCGCGGCGCAGCACCCCGGGCCGGGCGTGCCGGGTGACCAGCATCAGCTTGACGCCGGGGGTGCGCTCGCGGATGCGCTCGGCCGCCCACAGGCCGTCGTGCGGGGGCATCTCCAGGTCGAGCACCGCGATGTCGGGGAGCCGCGAGGCGGCCAGGTCGACCGCGTCGGCCCCGTTGTCGGCCTGCGCGATCACGGTGAGGTCGGCTTCGAGGCCGAGCAGGACCGCGAGCGCTTCGCGCACCAGCGTCTCGTCGTCGGCGACCAGGAGCCGGATCATCGGCGCACCGCCCGCCTGGGCCGGGGCCCGATCCGCAGGGGCCGCAGCGGCTGCATCGGCGCCGGTGCCTTCGGCAGTGTTCCCTTGAGGACGAACCGGTCGCCGTCGTGCTCGTGCTCGACCTTCCCGCCCGCCTCGCCGAAGCGCTCGACGAGCATCGAGAGGCCGTGCCCGCCGTCGGTCGGCTCGGGCGCGCCGTTGTTGGTGACCGTGACGGTGATCTGGGCGTCGACCTCCACGATGGACACGTTCGCGGCGGTCGGCTCGGCGTGCCGGATCAGGTTCGTGGTGGCCTCGCGCACGAGCAGTCCGAGGAGCTTCTCGGTGTCGGCGTCGAGCGTCGGGGCCTCGTCCGGGACGGTCGCCTGCACCCCGGCGGACTTGAGAATCCTCGCCGCGGAGTCGATCTCGTCGGTCAGCGCGACCTTGCGGTACCCGCCCACGACCTCCCGCGTGTCCTTCAGCGCGGTGCGGGCGAGCTCTTCGACCGCGTGGATCTCCTCGGCGGCGCGTCCCGGGTCCCGGTCGAGCAGCCGCCTGGCGACCTGCGCCTTCAACGTGATCGCCTGGAGGTTCCCGCCCTGGATGTCGTGCAGCTCGCCCGCGAACCGCAGCCGCTCCTCGGCCACGGCGAGTTTCGCGGCCAGGCCGCGGGCCTCCTCGAGGTCAAGGGCCACTTGGTAGTGCCACAACTGGCACACCGGGGTGGCCGCGACCACCGCCACTAGGACCATCGCCATGAGCACCGATTCGCGCGCCATCAGCCCGGCCGAGGCCAGCACCGCCACGAGCGCGACGGCGCACGCCGACCCGGTCATCAGGGCCCGCGCCCGTTTTCCGCGCGGCGCCCACAGGGTGACCTCGGCGACCAGGAGTCCGGCCGGAGCCGCCCACGCGTCGCCGATCTGGTGCGTGCTCGCTTCGACGGCCGCTCCGGCCACCAGCAGCGCCGCGCCCAGGCCCCAGAAGATCCGCCGCCGCCACATCCCCTCCCCGTGCCAGTGCAGCGCCAGCGCCGAGGTGCAGAACACCACCGACCCGACCACCGCTCCGGCCGCGAGCGGCAGCACCGTGGGGTCCATGTCCGACGACGCGAGAAACGAAGCAGACATGAACAGCGACAACGGGCCCGAGCCGATCAACGTGAAGAACGTATAGCGGCGCAGTCGGCGCAGACCCCGCGCATGGGACTCATCGTCAGAGGACACCCCGAGATTCAATCACCTTCCCTCGATGTGACAACTGTCAGATCGCCCGCACACACCCGTCACCTGGACCGATGCGGTTCCGGCACTACCGGGCGACCCCCGCTGGGCCGCAAGCTGGAGCCATGACCAGCACCGGATTCCCCGCCGTCGACGTCCGCGGCATCACCTGCCGCTACGGTCCCTTCACCGCCGTCGACGACGTCTCCTTCGCCGTCATGCCAGGCGAGCTCTTCGCGCTCTTGGGCACCAACGGCGCCGGGAAGACCACCACCATCGAGACCGCGGTGGGCCTGCGTCGGCCCGCCGCGGGCACCGTCGCCGTCCTCGACCGCGACCCGCACCGCCACCGCCGCGACCTCGCCGGGACCGTGGCCGTCATCGGCCAGGAGACCGGCTTCGCCGAGGACCTCACCGCCGCCGAGACCGTGCGACTGTGGACCGACCTGCACCGCCGCCCCTCCCGCACCGAGGCGCTCCTCGAACGCGTCGAACTCGCCCACCGAGGCGCCACCCGCGTCGGGGCGCTCTCCGGCGGCGAGAAGCGCCGCCTCGACCTGGCCCTCGCGCTGGCCACCGAACCGGCCGTGCTCTTCGCCGACGAACCCACCGCAGGATTGGACCCCACCTCGCGCCGCCACACCTGGACGCTCCTGCGCGAGCTCACCGAACGCGGCACCGCCGTCGTCCTCACCACCCACTACCTCGACGAGGCCGCCGAACTGGCCGACCACGTGGCCATCATGGACCGCGGCCGCATCGCCCGCTTCGGCACCGTGGCCGAGATCGCGGCCGGGCACGAAGCGCGCATCACCGCCCGCCCCGAGCCCTTCGACCCGCTCGACCTCCCCGCGCTCACCGGCACCGCGACCACCGCCGACGGGCGGGTCACCGTGCGCACCACCGAACTCCAAGCCGACCTCCACCGCCTCCTCGACTGGGCCGCCGAACGCGGCGTCACGCTCGCCGACCTGCACGCCGGACCCGCCACCCTCGACGAGGTCTTCGCCGAACTCGACCGCCAAGGAGCCCTCCGATGACCGCGTTCACCCTCGCCGCCGCCGAGACCCGGCTGATCCTGCGCGACCGCACCGTCCTGGTCACGGCCGCGGCCCTCCCGCTCGTGTTCGCGATCCTCCTCTCCCGCAGCGGCATGGTCGACCTCGCCGCCTCCACCGGCGCGCTGGCCGCCCTGCAACTGGCGACGCTCCAGATGTTCGGCCTGTTCACCACCGTGACGATGACGCTCACGGCCCGTCGCCAGCAGCGCTACCTCCAGCGGCTGCGCACCTCCCCGGCCTCGACGGCCTCGATCGTGGCGGGGCTGTCGGGCCCGCTGGTCCTGATCGTGCTGGCGCAGACCGCGATCGTGTTCGCCTACCTCGCCTGGGAGAGCGGCGCGGCTCCGGCGCGCGTCGAACTGCTGGTCCTCGCGTTCGCGATCGGCGCCGTCGCGTCCGTGGCGCTCGGCTTCCTCACCGCCTCGTTCACCCGCAGCCCCGAGGCCGCGCAGATCACCGTGCTCCCCGGGCTCCTCGTGCTCATCCTCGGCGCGACCATGGCGATGCTCCCCGAAGGCGGCCCGATGTCGCTGCTGCGCAACGCGATCCCCGGAGCGGGCGCGGCCGCGCTGACGCGGGCGGGTTGGGACGGCGTCGGTGCCGATGCGTTCGGTGCCCTCGTCGCGCCGCTGCTGGGCGCGATCGCGGTCGCCGCCGTCTCGGCCCTGGTGGCCGCGAAGCGGTTCCGTTGGCAGCCGCGCTGACCGATGGTGGGACAGGACCTCGGCTGAACAGGTGAAAAACCCCGTCCGGGCCCGCGTTCCTTGACCGGCCGAAGGCCCCGGTCATAGACTGCAATCGTCTCGGCCGACCGCGAACAATCGTCCTTTCAGGACGAATACTCGCCGAACCGCGCGTCGACTTCGGTGCCCGCTCCCCAGATCCGGGGGAGCGGGCACCGGCCGTTCTCGGTGGATCTTGTGGTGTGCCTTCGATAGGGTGCGGGCATGAACGACGCAGCATTCGTAGACGAGCAGGGCCGCACCGAACCGCCGGTGGCCGCAGGCGAAGCCGACACCCTCATCGGCTTCCTCGACTTCCAGCGCGCGACCTTCGCGTGGAAGACCGCCGGGCTCGACGCCGACGGCCTCGACCGGACCGTCGCCGCCTCCACCATGACCCTCGGCGGCATGATGAAGCACCTCGCGCTCGTCGAGATCAACTGGTTCGCCCACTGGCTCTTCGACCGCCCCGAAGGCGAGCCGTGGGAATCGGTCGACTGGGACGCCGACCGCGACTGGGACTGGAACTCCGCCGCCGACGATACCCCCGAAGAGCTCCGCGCCCTGTGGCAGACCAGCGTCGACACCGCCCGCGCCCTCACCGCCGAAGCCCTCGCCGACGGCGGCCTCGACCGCCTCGCCGCCAACGCCTGGAAGGACGGCCGCCGCGTCAACCTCCGCTGGATCCTCACCCACATGATCGAGGAATACGCCCGCCACAACGGCCACGCCGACCTCATCCGAGAAGCGATAGACGGCCAGACCGGCGAGTGACGCGGATACCGGGATATGAGACGTCACTAAGTGGACTAATCCTATGGAATGAGTGGGGAATACTGGTCGGAGTGGGGCGGATCGCCCAGAGGGAATGAAGGCGACTGCGAGGGCTTTTCGGATTGAAACAACTGCGCTACGGTACGTAGGACTTTCGTTCAGATCGGCGTCCATTGCCGACGGTGAGAGGACCCCTTCATGCGCCGCACCACCGCCCGCCTCCGATTCGTGAACATGCTGACCGCGCCCGCGGCGCGGGCCCGGCGCGATCCCGACAAGGTCTTCAACCGGTTCCTCGACGCGCAGACGTCCAACCTGGACGGAGCGGTGCTGACCGAGGAGGACGAGCGCTCGATCGAGCACCTGCGCGTCCTGCTGCACCGCATCGCCTCCGTCGAGACCCTGTCGGGAGTCGGCTGGCTGTCGGCGCACGACATGGTCAAGGTCCGGCTGAACAACCTGTTCCACGTGCGCAGGCTCCAGGCCCGGTACCCGGAGGTGAAGCAGGAGCGGATCGAGGCCCCGGTCTTCGTCATCGGACTGCCGCGCACCGCGACCACGCTGACCCACAAGATCCTCGCGAACGCCCAGGGCGGGAGGGGGCCGTACATGTGGGAGATGGACAACATCGGGCTCCAGCGGACCGAGGACGAGGAGGACCGGCTGCGGCGCCAGACCCAGCACCGGCTCGACCAGATCCTCACCCTGAGCCCCTCGTGGGGCCGCATCCACCCCGTGCGCGCCGACTGGGTCGAGGAGGTCTACTTCCTGCTCAACCAGAGCCGCATGCACAACACCATGGCCCCGATGCCCGACTACCTCGACTTCCTGCGCACCTACGACGCGCGCCCCGACTACCGCTTCGTGCGCGACGCGCTCCAGATCCTCCAGTACCGCAGGCCCTCGCCGCGGTGGATGCTCAAGCACCCCGACTGCCTCGCCGAGACCGCCGCGATCCACGACGTGTTCCCCGACGCGAAGTTCGTGTGGACCCACCGCGACCCGCACACCGTCATGGGCTCGATGTGCTCGATGGCCGAATCCCTCGCCTACCTGCACAACCACCCCAAGAGCGTCGACCCGCACGAGATCGGCCGCACCTGGCTCCAGGTCCTGCCCGACATGATCGAGCGGGCCCGCCGCGAACGCATCCGCATGCCCCGCGAGGCCACCGTGGACGTGGCCTACCACGCGATGATGGCCGACCCGTTCACCTACGTGCCCGGCCTGTTCGAACAGCTCGACCTCAAATGGACCGACGCCGACGAACGCAACCTCGAAGAGTCGCTCAACCGGCCCCGCGACCAGCGCGGCCACGAGTACTCGATGGTCCACTACGGCCTCGACCCGGCCATGATCGACGACGCGTTCGGCGACTACGGCCTGTTCGTGGACAACCTCAACGCCACCGGCAGGCACTGACCCATAAGGCCACCTCCAGCGAGGTGAGCTCGACCCCGCGGAAGGCCGCGAGCCGCTCGGCCTCGACCGTCACCGCCTTCCGCAGGGCCGCGTCGAACTCGCGCCACGGCTCGACCGCGACCGTGAACCGCTTCCCGGACTTGCGCGGCCGCCACAACCCGGCCACCTCGCCGTCGGCGACCACCGCACCGGGCCTGCCGAGCACCGGCCACAGCGCCTTGGCCTTCGTCTCGTCCTCCACCAGCGTGGCCCGGTCCCGCGCCTGGAGGAACAGGTCGTACGGGCCCACCAGTCGCGTGCCCGACGCCTCGGCCGACCGCAGCGCCTCCTCGTCGGCGGCCAGCATCCATCGCGGCTCGCCGTCCACTTCGACCTCCACCGCGTCCTCGGGCCAGTGCGCCTTGACCTCCTTCACCGGCGCGTCGATGTACTCGGCCACGGCCTTGAACGTGGTCGGGCCGCACAGGTGCAGGTACGCGCGCACCGGATCGAGGCGGTCGGGATACTTCTCTTCCCGCTCGAACCCGGGGATCGGCCGCAGCACCGGCGGCGAGGTCTTCGGCTCCAGCTCCAGCCCGGCTCGCACCGCCGCCAGGCGGAACGGCTGCTCGTAGGTGTGGATCGCGTTGCAGGGGCGGCAGAACCGCAAGAAAGGCTCCGGCAGTGCCGCGCTCAATCGCGACGACATCTCGCCCTTGACCATCGGCTCCGCGACGATCTCGCCCATGTGCGACGCCACGGTGTCCAGCGCCTCCAGGATCGGGATCCCCGCGGCCTTCAACGGCCTCGCCGCGTCGAAGATCCGCTTCGCGGCATCGGCGTCCGACCACGGCGCGACCGCCGCGGCCACCGCGCCCACGTCGGACCGCGGGTAGCAGTGCGGCGCGCCCCGCAGCGACCACAGCCACACCAGGTCGGCTTCGATGTCCAGCGCCTTGACGTCGACGCCGCGCACGGCGAGCGCCCACAGCGCCCCGTCGGGCCCGGTGTCCTGCACCCCGAGAGCGAGGACGGCGGTGTCGGCGAGGCTCCCGCGCTCGCGGTCGAGCTGCTGGACGTGCATGCGGTAGCGGTTGACGCGGTTGCGATCGATCATCACTCCAACCTATCGAGCCCCACCGACATCGGGGCCGGGCGGCGATGAATCCCCGCGCCGGGCCTCGTCCTACCTGTACAAGCCCACTGCCTCACTGAAAGGGCGAGCCCATGAGCCTCAACGACAGCACTGCTCCCGCCACCACCGAGCGCGTTCGAGGACGCGCCCTCAACGTCGTCCTGTGGGTCCTCCAGGTCCTGCTCGCGGTGTTCCTCATCGTCGCCTCCGCCGGGCCGAAACTCATCGGCCACGAGTCGGCGGCCGTGGGCTTCGACCTCATCGGCTGGGGCGATTGGTTCATGTACGCCATCGGCGCCCTCGAACTGGCCGGCGGCGTCGGCCTGCTCGTCCCGCGCCTGGCGGGCCTGGCCGCGATCGGCCTGAGCCTGCTCATGATCGGCGCGGCGATCTTCAACGCCACCGTGCTCGACTACCCCGTCGCCACCCCGCTGATCCTGCTGGTGCTCTTCGTGTTCATCGCGTGGGGCCGCTGGTACCAGACCAAGCGCCTCTTCTCCAGCGGGCTCAGAGGCTGAGCGCGAACGACGGAGGGCCGGTGGCGATGCCACCGGCCCTCCGTTTGCGGGCCGACCTCGGTTGCAGGCTCGGGCGGCCCTATGGGGAGAGATTGCTAAGCGCTCGCGCCGAGGGAGCGGCGGCGGGCGAGGATCATGACGGCCGCGCCGCCGACCAGCAGCGCCGCGGCGGCGGCGAGCACGATCGTGAGCGGGGAACCGGTCACGGGCAGCTTCGGGGTGCCCGCGCCGCCACCGGCGGCGTCGTCGTCGCCACCGTTCGAGCCGCCGTTGTTCCCGCCGGGGTTGCCGGTGGGCTCGCAGGTCGTGTCGGGCGCACCGGCGAGGTCCACGGTGAAGCTCACCGCGTCGACCTCGGTGCCCTCGGTGTAGAAGCCGCCGAAGAAGTCCACCCCGTCGGCCGCGACCGTGGCGGCAGCGCCGCTCACGGCGATCTGGCCGCCGCTGATCGCGAGCTCGGTGACGGCCACGTTCACGATGAGCGTGTCACCGGAGTACAGCGCCAGGCCGCCGTCGACGCTCGCCACGCGCAGGTCGGCCACGTCGAGGTCGAGCTGGCCTTCGTGGCCGTAGAAGTTCACGCCGCCCGCGAAGGCCGCGTCGAGCGCGCAGGTCTCAGCGGTGAAGGTGCCGGTGGCGTCCGGGAAGTGGTACGTGCCGTCGGCGTTCTCGGTGGCCGGGTCCAGGACGGTGATCTCGCCGTGCGCGATCGGGCCGGTCACGTAGTCGCGGAAGGACTGCTTGACGCCCCAGTCGGCGCTGCCGCCGGTCACGTCGTAGACGGTCTCGGCACCCCCGGTGGGGGTGTCGGTCGGCTCGTCCGTGGTCGGCGGGTCGACCGGGGCCGCTTCGAGGTTCGCAACGATCGACACGGGGTCGAGTTCGGTTCCGGCGGAGTAGAACCCGGCGAACGCGATGGCGCCTTCCTCAGTGAGGACGGCGGGGGCGCCGTCGAGCTGCGCGACGCCGTCCGACACGTCCCACGGCGAGGAGCCGTAGTCGAAGGTGGCGAACGGGACGTTCTCTTCGAGGACGCCGGAGGTGGTCACGTCCACGATGATCGTGCCGGTCTGGCTCGCGTCGTCGGCGGTGAACTCGAAGTTCTCGAACAGCAGGTCGAGCGCGCCGTCGTGGCCGTAGAAGTAGACGCTGCCGTCGGTCGCGGCCGCGTAGGTCCCGGCGTCCAGGTCGGCCGCGCCCTCGGCGCCGCCGAAGGTGAAGCTGCCGTCGCCGTTCTGCGTCGCGCCGCCGCCGAGGGTGATCGAGCCGTGCGCGATCGGGCCGACGATGTAGTTGCGGAAGGACTGCTTGATACCCCAGCTGATCGAGCCGTCGACGATGTCGAACTCGGTGGCGTCCTGGGCCTGGGCGGGAAGCGCGGCGAGCGCGGTGGACGCGCCGACGCCGATGGCGAGCGCGGCGAGGGCCGCGAACCGCTTGCGGGTGGGGGACTTCATGGGTGGTGGTTCTCCTTGTCGGTTCGCGCGCTCGGCGAGCGCGCGGCGGGTGGTGCGGCGCGGCCGCGTCACCCGTTCTCTGCGGGGGTGTCCTCTTCGGAGGCGGTGGGCTCCGAGGTCTCGTCGGCAGGCGGCGCTTCGGCCTCGGCCTGCTGTTTTCTCTTGGCGCGCTGGACGAGGGCCACGATCGCGGCGGCGGCCCCGAGGAGCACGACCAGCGCGGCGGGCACGATCCACACGAGCGGATCGACCCCGTCGTCGGTCGCGGCCGTCGCAGTCGCGGGGTTCTCGGTGCTCGGTTCGGCCTCGACGGGCTCCGAACCGAGGTCGGGGAGCGCGGGGAGGACCGCGTCGGCGGTGAGCGGCACGGCGATCAGGAGCGGGTCCATCGCGTCCCCGGCCTGGTAGTAGCCGCCGAAGACCGGCACGGCCGCTTCGGTGAGCTGCGTGGGGACCTCCTCGGCCACGAGCAGCCCGTCGCGTTCGGCCAGTTCGGCCTCGAACGAGACGAGGTCGACGCGGGCCCCGTCGACCTCGGCCGAGAGCACGCCCTTGCCGCCGGTGGCGGTGATCGCCGGAGCGGTGAGCGTGAGGTCGAGGTCGTTGCCGGTGAACGTGACCGCGCCCTGGTAGGCCAGTTCGTAGTCGGTCGCGGTGGCGGTGCCGGCGCCTTCGGTGAAGCGGAAGACCGCGCCGCCGTCTGCGGCGCCGTCCGCCACGGTCCACTCGCCTTCGGCGATGTTCCCCGAGACGTAGTCGCGCCAGGAGGTGCGCACGCCCCAGTCGAGGACCGCCCCGGCGACCTCGTCGGTCTCGGTCTCGGCTTCGGTCGCCGTCTCCGAGGCGGCCTCGGTCGGCTCGGGAGCCGCGGCCACATCGGCGCTGAAGGACACCGGGTCGAGCGCCTGGCCCGCCTCGTAGTACCCGGCGAAGGCCGCCGCGCCGTTCGCGGTCAACGTGGCCGAGGCCCCCGAGACCGAGATGGTGCCGCCGCTCTCGCTGAGGGACCCGCCGCTGAGCGAGGCCATGTCGGTGCGCGAGCCGTTGACGTAGACGTACAGCGTCCCGGAGGAACCCGAGTACTCCACGGACGGGTTCGCGAAGGTCAGGTCCAGTTCGCCGTCATGGCCCCAGAAGTAGACCCAGCCCTGGTAATCGATGCTCGCCGAGCCGCCCTCGTAGGAACCCGAGGCCGAGTGGAACCGGTACGCGCCGCCGGAGGTGGACGCGCCGTCGCCGGTCTGGATCTCGCCCTTGGCGATCGGGCCGGTGATGTAGGAGCGGAACGACTCCTTGACACCCCAGTCGAGCCGGCCGCCCGACAGGTCCGCGGCGCTCGCGGGTGCGGCCCACAGCAGGAGCGAGGCAGCCACGGCCGCGGCCGTGATCAGCGCTCCGGCCATGCGGGCGATGGCGTGGGGCATGGTGGGGGACCTCCGTATTCAGGTTCAGTGGAGGCAAGGCTAACCTAACTTGTAGGTCGTAAACAAAGGGGGTGCTAAGAATAGTTAGCGAAGCCTAACCTATGCTCGACCGGCCATCGAGAATTGGAGAACGCCCGTGCGCCCCAGCCGCCCTTCCCTCGCGACCGCCGCCGTCCTCGGCGCGGTGCTCGCGCTGTCCGCCTGCGGCGGCACCGAACCGGAGGCGGACGCCGTGCCCCCGGCGGTCGACCGCGTCGAGCCCATCGCCGAAGACGTGGCCCCGGTCCTGCCGACCGTGGTCACCGACGCCACGGGCGCCGAGATCACCATCGACTCCGCGGATGCGATCGTGCCGCTCTCCGGTTCGCTCTCCGAGATCGTGTTCACGCTCGGGCTCGGCGACGCCGTGGTCGCCCGCGACATCACCGCCACCTTCGAGCAGGCCGCCGACCTGCCGATCGTCAGCCACGGCCACGACATCTCCGCCGAAGGCGTCCTGTCGCTCCAACCGGACCTGATCCTCGCCGAGACCAGCTCCGGCCCCCAGACCGCGCTCGACCAGATCAGCGCCGCGGGCGTCCCCATCGTGGTCTTCGAGCCCGCCAAGGGCATCGACTCGGCCTCCGAGCGCATCGCGGCCGTGGCCGCCGCGCTCGGCGTCGACGACCTCGGCGCCGAACTCATCACCCGCACCGAGGCGAGCATCGCCGCGGCCACCGAAGGCATCGACCTCTCCGACCCGCCGCGCGTGGCCTTCCTCTACCTGCGCGGATCGGCCTCGGTGTACATGATCGGCGCGAACGACTCGGGCGCGACCTCGCTCATCGAGGCCGCGGGCGGCATCGACGCCGGGGCCGCCGAGCTCGAAGGCGACTTCATCGAGCTCACTCCCGAAGCGCTCGCGGCCGCCGCTCCCGACGTGATCCTGGTGATGGACAAGGGACTCGAATCCGTCGGCGGCATCGACGGCCTGCTGGAGATCCCCGGCGTGGCCCAGACCCCCGCGGGCGAAGCGGGCCGCATCGCGCACCTGCCCGACGGGATCATGCTCAACTACGGCCCCCGCACCGGCGACGTGGTCGCCGACCTCGCGGCCCAGCTCCACGGCGACGCGTCGTGACCGCCACGGCCGAACGAGGTGCCGACCTCGCCGAAGAGGCGGCCGAACCCCCGTCCCGCCGCACCCGCGCCTGGGCCGTGCCGACGCTCCTCGGCCTCGGCTTGACCGCACTCCTGGCCCTCGGCGTGCTGGTCTCGGCCTCCAACGGCGCGTTCGCGATCCCCTTCGGCGACATCGTCTCCTCCATCGGCCACAGGCTCGGCCTCGGCGGCTCCCCTGTGGAGGGCACCGGCGAGAGCGTCCTGTGGAACATCCGCTTCCCTCGCGTGGTCCTCGGCATCCTCGTCGGCGGCTGCCTCGCGTGCGCCGGAGCGCTCATGCAGGGCATGTTCGGCAACCCGCTCGCCGAACCCGGCGTCATCGGCGTCAGCTCCGGCGCGGCCGTCGGCGCGGTCGCGGCCATCGCGTTCGGGTTCACGTTCGCCGGGAACTGGACGATCCCCTTCTGCGCCTTCGTGGCCGGGCTCTTCACCGTCTCGGTCGTGTACGTCCTGTCCCGCTCGGGCGGGCGCACCGAAGTGGTGACCCTGGTGCTCACCGGCGTGGCCGTCAACGGCCTCGCGGGCGCGCTCATCGGGGTGTCCATCTTCTACGCCGACAACGACGAGATCACCGCGATCACCTTCTGGCAGATGGGCAGCCTCTCCCAGGCCACCTGGCCCAAGATCCTCGCCGTCCTGCCCCTCGCCGTCCTCGGCCTCCTGGCCGCGCCCCGCTTCGCCCGCCGCCTGGACCTGCTGTCCCTCGGCGAGCGACCCGCCCGCCACCTCGGGGTCGACGTCGAACGCATGCGGTTGCAGCTCATCATCATCGTGGCCCTCCTGACCGGCGCGGCCGTGGCCGTCTCCGGCGTCATCGGGTTCATCGGCCTGGTGGTGCCCCACCTCATCCGCATGGCCGCCGGGCCCGGACACCGCACCCTCCTGCCGCTGGCGACCATCGGCGGCGCGGCCGTCATCGTGTGGGCCGACCTCGCCGCCCGCACCATCGCCGCCCCCGCCGAGATCCCCCTCGGCATCCTCACCGCCCTCGTGGGCAGCCCGTTCTTCTTCTGGCTGCTGCGCCGCACCCGACGCCGCCAAGGAGGATGGGCCTGATGCGCCTGCGACACCGCCGCTCCGGCGACCCCGGCACCACCCCCGCGCTGCCCGCCGCCGTCACCGACCTCCGCGTCGACCTCGGCGGCAGGCCGATCCTGCGCGGCGTCGACCTCGACGTCCACGCCGGTGAAGTGCTCAGCCTCGTCGGCCCCAACGGCGCGGGCAAGTCCACCCTGCTCTCGGCGATCTCCGGCGACCGCGCCCCCGACGCGGGCGAAGTCGTGCTCTGGGACCGCCTCGTGAGCGAATGGACCGCCCTCGACGTGGCCCGCCGCCGCGCTGTCCTCCCGCAGGCCCACCTCGTCTCCTTCCCGTTCACCGTCAGGGAGGTCGTGGAGATGGGCCGCGCCCCCTGGACCGGCACCGACCGCGCCGACCAGGACGCACGGCGCATCGCCGACGCCCTCGCCCTCACCGAAGCCGACGCGTTCGCCCACCGGCCCTTCACCTCCCTCTCCGGCGGCGAACAGGCCCGCGTCATGCTCGCCCGCGTGGTCGCCCAGGACACCGGACTCGTCCTCCTCGACGAGCCCACCGCCGCCCTCGACCTGCGCCACCAGGAGATGGTCGGACGCCTGTGCCGCGCACTCGCCGCCGAAGGCCGCGCCGTGGTCATCGTGCTCCACGACCTCGACCTCGCCGCCGCCTACTCCGACCGCTGCGCGCTCCTGGCCGACGGCCGCCTCGCCGCGTGCGGCACTCCCGCCGAAGTCCTCACCGCCCCAAGGCTCAGCGAGGTCTACCGCCAACCGGTCAAAGTCGACCCCGACCCCGACACCGGCGCCCCGCGCGTCACCCCGATCCGCTGACGGCCCGTCACCGCACCGCAGCGGGGCGTCCCGCCCCACTTGCACGCATCTGCTAGACATCTTCCATGGCCGACAAACCTGGACTGCCCTTCCGCAGAACCCTCGCCCAGAGCCCGCCCCTGGGCGCGGGCATCCTCCTCGGGCTCGGCCTCGCCGTGGCCTACGCCCTCGTCTGGGCCATAGGCGAACTGAGCACACTCATCACCGCGCTCGTGGTCGCGGTCTTCCTCGCCGTGGGCCTCCAGCGCATCATCAGCTCGATGACCAAGCGCGGCCTGCCGCGCTGGCTGGCCATGACCATCCTCTTCCTCGGCATGGCGCTCGTGCTCTGCGGCGGCATCGCCGCGATCATCCCCGCGCTCGTGCGCGAGACCACCGAGTTCGTCGACAACGTCCCCGAGTACTACGAGGCGATCGTCAACAGCAGACTGGCGGAGCGCTTCGGCGGCGAGTCGGGCATCCTCGAATCGGTACAGGGCGTCCTGACCACCGACAACATCGCCAAGGCCGCGGGCGGCGTGGCCGGGGCGGGCGCGGCCACCGCCAACGGCGTGGTCTGGAC
Organism: Glycomyces sp. NPDC046736; assembly: GCF_040645615.1. NCBI lineage: Bacteria > Bacillati > Actinomycetota > Actinomycetes > Glycomycetales > Glycomycetaceae > Glycomyces > Glycomyces sp. NPDC046736. The sequence continues at coordinate 65,283 of NZ_JBEYYO010000017.1, forward strand.
GATCACCACGCTCCTGCTCACCGTGTTCATCCTCGGCGCCTACGTGCAGCTGCGCACCGGGGTCATCCGCCTCGTGGCCGCCTCCAAGCGCGACCAGGCCGGACGCCTCCTCGACGGCATCCTCAAGCAGATCGGCGCCTACCTCATCGGCGCGCTCGCGATCGGCCTGCTCGCGGGGATCTCGTCGTGGATCTTCATGGCCATCGCGGGGATCCCCTACGGTGCGCTGCTGGCGCTCCTGGTGGCCCTCCTCGACCTCATCCCGCAGATCGGGGCCACCATCGGCGCGGTCATCGTGACCCTGGTGGCGCTCGCGGTCTCGCCGATGACCGCCGTGGCCTCGGCGATCTTCTTCATCGCCTACCAGCAGCTGGAGAACTGGGTCATCTACCCGACGGTGATGCGGTCGGCCGTGAAGGTCTCCAACCTCGCCGCGATCGTGGCGGTCCTGGTGGGCGGCACCCTGTTCGGGGTGGTCGGGATCGTGCTCTCGGTGCCGATCTACGCCGCGATCCGCCTCATCGGCAAAGAGCTCGTGGTGCCCCGCCTCGACAACTCCTGACGCGAAAGGGACCGGCGGCGCATACCCGCACGCGCCGCCGGTCCCGATCGGCCCCAGCATAGGACCACGCCGCCACGAATGCGCCCCCGCCTCCGCACGTCACAACAAATGACTCGAAACCCATTGGCCCCAAGGCGAAAATGGGCGAACCCCGCAGGTTGCGCAATTGGTCTAGCATGTGCAGAACCATCGTCTGATCCCATTGACGTTCGGGGCTCCACATGCAGACTTCACCACTCCGCGCTGAACTCCTGTTCGACCTCGACACCGACACCGCCGACGAAACGGCGGAGGCGTTCGAAGACGCCTGGCTCGACACCCTGCACCGCATAGGCGTCGAGGCCGAGGGACTGCGCGCGCTCCCGCACCGCGACCCCGGCGGCCTCGACTGGCTCGTGCTCCTGTCGCTCCCGCTTCAGGCCTTCCTCGGCGCGCTCGGCACCGAAGCGCTCGGCGACCTCTACGCGAAGGCCAAGCAGCTTGCCCGCGACCGCCTGCGCGGCAAGGCGAAGCCCCGCCCGCCGCTCGTCCTCGAAGACGCCGGGACCGGACTGCGGATCGTCCTCGAACCCGACCTGCCGCCCGCCGCGCTCGAACAACTGACGGCCCTCGATCTCACCCGGTTCCGCCTCGGGCCACTCCATTACGACCGGTCCAGAAAAGCCTGGAGATCCGTCGCCGACGAAGCGGACGAATGATCGCCGATGCTCATTCGATTGCGTCTCGAACGCGCCCGCAAATCGAATATCGCCGCCACTCGCGCCCTCAGTGAAGGGCGACTCGACAATGCCGCGAACGCATTCGCGACCGCGCTCAAACGCACCGCGAAACACATCGGGAAAAGCCCCGAACTCGACGCCGTGGCCTCCGCCGCGCACCTGGGACTGGGCCGAGTCGAACTCGCCCGCGGCGCACCGCTCGCCGCCGACCGCCATTTCGCCGAGGTCCAGTCCACCTGGCCCACCGACTGGCGCGGCTACTACTGGTCCGGATGCGCCGCCGCCCGCGGCCTCTCCTACGAACGCGCCGACTGGTACCTGTCTACCGCGATCGCCAAAGGCGCACCCGACGGCCGCGCGCACCTCCAGCGCGCCTACACCCGAGCCCGGCTCGGCCTCACCGAACGCGCCCTCGCCGACCTCGCCGAAGCCGCCCGCCGCCACCGGCTCCCGACCACCGCGCTCGAACTCGGCGCGACCCTGGCCCTACGCGCCGGGCGCACCGACCAGGCCGCCTGGTTCGCCGCCGCCGTCGACTCCCCGCTCACCTCGGCCGTGACCGGCGCGATCGCCTACGCCGCAGGCGAACACGAAGCCGCACTCGAAGCTCTCACCGCCGCCCGCGACGGCGGCTTCACCGACCCCGAAGTCCTCTCAATGCTCGGCGCGGCCGCGTACCACCTCGGCCGCCTCGACGAGGCGATCGAAGCCTGGTCGACCACCGACCCCGCGCTCGCCGCCACCGCCCGCTACGCCCGCGCCCTCAAGCGACTCGAAGCGGGCGACCTCACCGCGTCCATCGAGGACTTCGAAGCCGCCGCCGAACACGGCCACACCGCACCGCTCGACGCGCTGCGCCTGCGAGCGGGCCTCGCCGACATCGAGGCCGGCCGCCTCTACGAAGCCGTCCATCACTTCCGCGCCGCAGACAGCGCCCCCGCCGCCATCTGCCTCGGACTGCTCACCTACGCCTCAGGCGACACCGAGGGCGCGATCCGGCACTGGGACCGCGCCCCCGACCACCCCGTGGCGCGGCTCGGCCTGGCCGTGGCCGCCCCCGACCGCGAGGACAGCGGCCACCAACTGCGCTCCCTCGCCGAGGACGCCCCGGCCCCGGTCCGGGCCGCCGCCGCCCGCGCCATCGGCATCCACTATGCGGGCCAAGGCGAATGGGAAACCGTGCTCGACCGCTACGACCCGATCGACGAGGCCGACCCGGTCTGGGGCGAAGCCCTGTACCGCACCGGGCGGCGCTCCACCCTGCTCGAACTCGACGCCAACCCCTGGCGCGTCCCCGCCGCCGTGGCCGACGACCCCTCGGCCCCGGCCGAGACCGACGACCCCCGCGCCCGGGCCGAGACCGCGCTCCTGCTCCGCGCCGCCGCCTACGACGACGTCGCGACCGAGGACCCCGACTGGGACCGCATCGCCGCGACCCTCCACACCGGAGTGTCGCGCACCGGCCCCGCGGACCTGTTCGACGTGCTCGCCGCCGCCTTCAGCGGCCACCGCCTCGCGGCCCTCGACGCCTTCGACACCGCCCGCCCCACCGGCACCGACGCCGCCTCGCCCCGCGACGCCCACCTGCGAGCCGTCCTCATCCTCCACGCCCTCGACGGCGCCGACCCCGACACCGCCCGCCGCTGTGTCGGCGCCTGGGCCCAAGTCCTCGCCGACGACGCCTACTGGCGCGCCTGGCGCCGGACCGCCGAGGAACGCTACGGCCAGAACGTGACCGAAGCACAGATCAAGTCCATGCACGACCGCCTCCGCCGCCTCGTGGAACGCGCCGCCGAACAGGCCGGGCTCCACGCGGCCGCCGCGCACCTCGACCGCGAGACCGGCGCGCTGGCGCTCCTGCGCGGCTACGGCGGCCTCCCTCTCGAAGACGGCTCCACTGTGGCCTGCGGGCCGCTGCGCATGGCCGAACTCGGGCTCAGCGAGCGCTTCGGGAAGCTCGTGCTCGAATGCGAGGCCGAGGACTTCGAACTCGCCGGACTCCTCATAGGAGCGTTCAGCGGCGTCGGCCTCGCGGTCGTCGAGCTCGGCAACGGTCAGCCCGCGCAGGCGCTCAAGACCGCGCTCGACCTGCGCTGCGACCATTGCCGGGCCACCGGAGCCGACGCCGGGTTCGCCGCGAAGGTCTGCGCCGACGACTGCGAGCACTTCGACCGGGTCCACCCCGCGCTCGCGGGCCGCGAGGACGGGCGCGACGTGCTCGCCGTGGCCGCCTCGTCGGTGGTGTGCGACGCCGCACTGGAACTGGCCACCGCCGCCGTCGCCAAAGCCGACGGCGGGATCGAGGAGGCCGCCGGGCACTGGAGGCGCGCGGTCGAGCATGCCGAGGACTGCGGCCGCGTCGACGACGTGGAGGCCGCGATGAGCGAGGCCGCGATCGGCCGCGCCGAGACCCTGCTGCGCCGCAAGCGGTACGGCGACGCCATCACGCTCCTCGACCACGTCCTCGACCTCATGCCCGACCGGGCCCGGACCGGAGCGGCCGGGCCCCGCCGGGACCGCGTGGTGACCCTGCTCGTGCAGATCCTCGACCAGCGCGGCGTGACCGCAGTGAACGAGAAGCGCTTCGCCGAAGGCTGCGCCGACCTCGAACGGGCGGTGCGGCTCGCGCCGCATCAGCTGCCGCCGCGCCGCAATCTCGGTGTGGCTCTGGGCAACCAGGCCGACGTGCTGCTCGCGAAGGCCGAGAACGGCACGGGCGTGCCCGACCTGCGGGGGATCACGGCGCTCATCGAGCTGTCGATCGGGCATCTCGACACCGGGCTGGAGCACCGGCCCGGGAACCCCGAGCTGACCCGGCTGCGCGAGCAGGCCGTGGGCCTGCACACGGCCGCGTACAACCTCGCGGGCATCCGGGCCGCCGACCTGAAGCGGTTCGACGAGGCCGCCCGGCACCTCAAACAGGCGGTGCGGCTCGACCCGGCGCGGCTCGGCCCCCGACTCAACCTCGGCGCGGTGCTCCAGGCCCAGGCCATCGCGAAGCTCACCCCGCCGTCCTACGGCCCGATCAGCCACTCCAGTCTGCGCGCGGCCGAACGGCTCGTCCTGCAGGCCATCGACCAGTACAAGGCGGCCCGTGTGCACCACCGTTCCGACCCCGAACTGCGTGAATCGCTCGACGGCGCGAAGGCCGCGCACGCACAGATCAGCCAGGCGCTGAGGGGATGGTGACATGAAGGACTTCGAGGAACTTCGCATCCGACTCCGCCGCAGCGGCACCGGCCGCTATCTCGCGGTGGCGAACGGCGCGGCCCGAGGCGCGGCCGTCCTGCACATCGGGGACGAGCCCCGGCGGCTTCGGGCCGAGTACCGGCACCTGGTCGACATCGACCTGCACCGGGCCGGTTCGGGCGGGAAGGACGTGGCCGCCGAGATGCGCGAACTCGGCCGCAAGACCTTCGACCTCGTCTTCGGCGGCCCGCTCGGCGAGGTCCTCCAGGCCGCACGCGCCGCTCAAGGCTCCGGCGGGCTGCGCCTGCGCTTCGACCTGCCGCCCGAACTGGCGGACCTTCCCGTCGAGACGCTCTGCGGCCCTTCGGGTCGGCCCGACCAGACCTTCGCGTTCGACGCGAACCTCTCGCTCGTGCGGACCCTCCCGGCGCAGCTGCCGCAGTCGCGCATGCCCGCCGCCGAGGACCCGACCGAGCCGATCAGCATCCTCGTGGCCGTCGCGCGTCCCGAGGGCCTGCCCGAGATCGGCGGCGACCTGGAGGCCGCGAGGATCGAGAACGACCTGCCGCACCTGACCGCCAGCGCCACCGTCCTCAAGTCCGCGACCCGCGCCAAGATCGGGTCCTGGCTGGAGCGCCAGAGCGGCCCGGCCGCGGTGGTCCTGGTGGCCCACGGCGACTACGACGAGCGCGGCGGCATCGGCGCGGTGATCCTCGAGGACGAGGACGGCGGCCCCGACCTCGTCTCGGGAGACCTGTTGGGCGGCATGCTCGTCGAGGCCCCGAAGCTGCGCCTGGTGGTGCTGGACCTGTGCCATTCCTCGCGCGGCGGCGCGGCCGAGTCGTTCGGCGGCCTCGCGCAGGCGATCATCGGGCGTGGCGTGCCCGCTGTCGTGGGCATGAACGGGCTGGTCACCGACGACGTGGCCGCCACGATCGGCCCGACGCTGCTGCTCGACGTGTGCCGCAACAAGACCGTGGACGAGGCGGTGCTGGGCGCGCGCCGCCGGGTGGCCCACAACGGGCGCACCGCGATCGAGTGGGGCACCCCGACGCTGTACGTCCACGAGGGCGTGGGCCACGGCTGGCTGTTCAAGGTGCGCGGTGTCAAGGGCGGCAACGCGGTCGACTTCCTGCGCCACGGCAGGAAGGCCGTCGAGGCGCTGGTGGGCGGCGACGGCGACTTCTCGCCGCAGCAGATCATCGACGCGGCGCGCTTCTATCGCGGCGAGCGGTCCTGGCAGCTGGTCAAGCGCACCGGCGAGGTGAACTTCGAGAACGCCGAACTCGCCCGGCTCAAGGAGGAAGCCCAGCTCGAACTCGACTGGGCGGGCATCGAGAAGCTGTGCGCGGGCATGGCCGAGGACGGGAAGGCCGCGTCGATCACGGCCACGATGCGCGCCTTGGCGAGACGCCTCCCCGAGGATGTCGGAGCGGTCCTCAAGGCCGAGGCCAAGGAGTACGGGGCGCTCGACGGTTTGATGTCGAAGGCCGCCAAGGCCGAGCGCGACGAGGATTGGGAAGACGCGGACGACCTGTACGGCCAGGTGCTGCGCTTGCGTCCGGACGGGTTCCGCGACGCTGCCGCGCGGCTCGCGGCCTCCCGCGAGGAGCGGACCCTCGCGGCGGCGTACGCCGAAGCGGTGGCCTTCGAGGACGCGGGGGAGTGGCCGGAGACCGAGCGGACGTTCGCGGCGATCCTCGCGCAGCGCGCCGACGGCTACCGCGACAGCGCCGCCCGTGCGGCTTACGCGACGGGGCGGCGTCGCGAGGCCGAAGAGGACTGGGGCGGCGCGGCCGAGGCCTACACCGCCTGCGGCGGTGAAGCGGACGACGAGCGAAGTGGCCGCGGTGCTGCGGACTCGACTGGTCGCGGCGGTTACCGGGACTCCCGCCATCGAGCCGACTACTGCGAGGGCCGCAAAGCCGTTGCCGAGTCGCAATGGGACTTGGCCGCTGAGCGGCTCGCGGGTCTCGCGATCGAGGACGCCGAGCAATGGCGTCGCTATGCCCAGGGCCGCATCGCCGAGGCCGCCGGGCAGTGGGCGACGGCCGCTGAGCGTTTCGGCGACCTCGGCTCGTTCGCCGACAGCGCCGACCGGCGTCTCCTCGCCGAGGGGCACCTCGCGCTCGCCGCAAGGGACCACCAGGCCGCGGCGGACCGCTTCAGCCGGGTGCGACACCTCGATCCGCCAGTGGACGAGGTCCTCGCCTCCCTGTACGCCGCAGCGGAAGCGGCCGAGTCGGCTGAGGACTGGGTTCGGGCCGCCGAGGCGTACGGCGCCGCCGCCGGGTTCGAGGACGCCGCCGCCCGCCGCGACTACTGCGCCGCGCGTGCCGCCGAAGCCGAACTCCTGTGGGCGGAGGCCGCGGCCTCATACCGGGCTACCGACCACCGTGATGCGGCGGCCCGGCTGCCCTACGCCGAAGGCCGCGCCGCCGAGCAGGCCGGGGACTGGGACGGGGCCCGCGAACGCTACCGGTCCCTCCCGAACCCGTTCGGCGACAGTGCGGGTCGCGCCGACTACGCCCAGGGCCGCGCCGCGGACGCGCGTCGCGACTGGGAGGCCGTGGTGGCCGGGTTCGCGGGTCTGCCCGACCGCTTCGACGACGGCGAGGTGGGCCGCAGACGCCGCTACGCGCGCGCGGCCCGGGCCGCCGACGGTGAGGAGTGGACCGAGGTCCTGGCCCACCTCCGGCACGCCGACGACGCCGAACACGACGGGGACGTGGGCCGGCTCCGTCTGCGCGCCAGGGGCGCTCAAGCCGAGCAGACCGGCGACTGGGCCGGTGCGGTCGCGGCCTACACCGAAGGCGGCGACGAGTTCGCCGAAGCGCTCCACTATGCCCTGCTTCGCCGCTGCGAGGTCGACGCCGACTGGGACGGCATGCTCGAAGCCGCCCGCCACCTCCCGCCCGACCACCGCGACGTGGGCACCCGAGGTTGCCACGCCGAAGCCCGCCAGGCCCTCGCCCGAGGCGACTGGGACGGCGCGCTCGGCCTGCTCGGCGCGCTCCCCGCCGACTTCGACGGCCGCGAGCACCTGATCCTGCACGCGCGCTTCGGCAAAGCCGATGCCGAGGCGGATTGGCCCACGGTGGCGGCGCTCGCCGACCAGATCGAAGCCGAAGGCCACATCGCGATCTGCGGCGGCGACGTCCACATTGCCATCACCGGCTCGGGTGAGGACGCCCGCGGCCGCCAGTACCTCTCGATCCGGGGCCGGTACGCCCGAGGCCGCATGGCCGAACTCGACGCCGACTGGGACGCCGCAGCCGAGGCCTTCCGCGCCTGCGACGGCCACACCGACGCCCCCGCCCGCGTCGCTTACGCGGACGGCCGCCGCCTCGAAGCTCAGGGCCGCCTCAGAGAGGCGATCGCCCTGTACGACCGCGCGGACACGCTCGCCGCCGCCTACGCTGACGGTCGTGAATCCCAACGGCGCGAGAGCGAGACGACCGGCCTCCACGGCCGCGCGCCCGCGCCCGCGCCCGCCGCCGACGGTCGACGCACATCCCAAGGGAGCGCGAGCGAAGCGACCACCCGCCGCGATCCTGCCGACGGGCGAATCGCACCGCAAGGCCGCCCGCGTGACGCCAACCCCTTGGACGACCATGCTGACGCGCTAACCCGCCGATCCGAATCCTATGGGCGCGCGAGCGAGGCGACCATCCTCCACGGCCATGCTGACGGCCGACGGGAATCCTCCGGCCGCAGCGAAGCGGCCGCCCTTCGCGACCGCGCGGACGCGCCCGCCATGGACCACGCTGACAGCCGAAGCAAATTCGAGCGGCGCGCGAGCGAGGCGACCGCTCTTCACGGCCACGCTGATGGCAGACGCAAATCCTCGGGCCGCAGCGAAGCGGCAGCCCTCCGCGGTCGCGCGGACGCGCTCGCTCCCGACGACGCCGACGGCGGACGCGAATCTCATGGGCGCGACACCGAGCCGGCCATCATTCACGACCGCGCGGACGCGCTCGCTCCCGACGACGCCGACGGCCGACGGGCATCCCAAGGGCGCGAGGGCGAGGCGACCACTCCCAGCGATCCTGCCGACGGTCGAATCGCACCCCAAGATCGCCCGAGAGAGGCGACTGCCCTCCGCGACCAGGCTGACGGTCGACGCGAGTCCTCCGGCCGCAACGGAGCGGCCGCCCGCCGCGACCGCGCGGACGCGCTCACCACCGATCACGCCGACGACCGACGCGCATCCGAAGGGCGCGAGAGTGACACGACCGCCCTGCCCAACCAGGCCGATGGCCGACGCGAGTCCTCCGGCCGCAGCGGAGCGGCCGCCCGCCGCGACCGCGCGGACTCGCTCACCACCGGCCACGCCGACGACCGACGCGCATCCGAGGGCCGTTCGCGTGAGGCGAACGCTGTGGACGACCACGCCGACACCCTCGCCCGAGCCGCCGCCCGCTCCCGCCGCCTCAATGCGCTCCTCGACGCCCTGCCCTGGGCCGAGACCCTCGCCACCGACTCGCTCGTGGCCGATCCCGTGGCCGCCGCCGATCCCGGCTTCCCCTACACCGCCTTCGCCGCAGCCGGTATCACCCCCTCATCAAGCGCCGCCGACGTCCAGAACGCCACCTTCGAACTCATGATGGTCGGCGGGATCTCGGAACAAGCCCTCAAGTCCTGGGACCGCCTGCGCCTGCCCGACCGGCGCCTGCTCCTCGACGCGCAGCTCTACGGCTTCCCCGACCGGCCCGCGTTCGCCGCCGTGCTCGCCGACCTCGACCCCGAGGCCGACCCGCTCGCCGCGATCTGCGAGCGCCTTCCCGACAGCGCGCCCCTGTTCCGGCTCCTCGCGGGCGACCGCGCCGCCGCCGTCGAGGCCTGGAAGGCCCGCCTCACCGAGGCCCCCGGGAACATGCCCGACGCGCACCGCCTCGCCGTGGCCGCCCTCTGGCACGCGATCGAACTCGAAGCCGGAGGCGCGTGGGAGCACGCCGAGCGACTCTGGCGCCTCTCCCTCGCCTGCTGGGCCGCGCTGCTCGGCGACGACGAGTACTGGACCGTGTGGTCCCTCGGCCGCGCCGCCCACTACGGACACGCCGTGCTTCCCGGCGAGACCAGTCGCCTCCGCGCCGATCTCGGACAGCACCTCATGTCCATCCTCGCCGCCATCGCCGAACGCCACGCCCGCGAAGGCCGCCCCGGCCCGGCCGCGCGCAGCCGCGCCCTCGTCAGCGTCCTCGAAGCCGAAATGGAAGCGGCCCAATGCCTCCGCGACGCCGGAGGCCTCCCGCTGCCCGGCGAAGGCCGCATCGCCTGCGGCCCCGGCTACCTCGCCCTCACCGGCCTGCGCCCGAACCTCGCGCGGTTCGTGGCCGCCGCCGAAGCCGACGCCGACCTCGGTGACGCCGCGCTCCGGCGTCTGCGCTGGTCCTTCTCCGGCTTCGGCAGGGCCTTCGCCGACTACGAGCGCCACCGCTACAGCGCGGCCCTGCGCCGACTCCCCGACCCCCGCGCCCTCCGCGAACGACCCGAGGACTGCGACGGCCCCGCACCAGGCCACGACCCCGACTGTCCACAGTGCGCCGCGTTCCTCGCCTACGACCCCGCCTACGCGCACCTGCCCCGGCGCGGCCACCGGCTCCTGCGCGACGCCGTCGAACTCGCCGTCAGGGCCCGCCTCTCGGCCGCCCACCACCTCCTCGGCGTCGACGGCCGCACCGACGACGCGATCGCCGAACTCTCCCAAGCGATCGCGACCGCCGCCCACGCGGCCATGGCCGTCCGCACCCGCCAAGACGTCCAGCGCCTGGTCCTCGGCCGCGTCCGCAGCCTCACCGAAGCCGGAGGCCGCAGCACCCGCCGCCTCGACGCCGCCGTGGCACTCCTCGACGCCGCGACCCCGCTCGTCGGGCGCTCCGGCGCCGCCGACCTTAACCGGGCCGCCTCCAAACTCCGCGTCGACCGCGCCCTCATCCGCTACAACGCCGACCGCTCCGCCGACGTCGCACCCCTCCTGCCCGACATCAGGGACGCCCTCGACCTCCACCCCGACTCCGTGCGCGGCCTGGACACCCTCTCCCGCTTCGTCCAGCTCGTCAACGCCGCCGCACCCGAATACGAGCAGCGCGAACGCGCCGCCCGCCTCGTCGACGTGCTCGAACGCCTCCACACCGCGTTCGCGCACGCCGAAGCCAGCGCCGCCCTCGCCGCCACCCAAGACGAGATCCTCGACTCCGTCAAGGACCTCGTCTTCCACTGGATGAGCCCCAGGGAGATCGCCGACCTCCTCGAGTCCTACAACGACGACCCCGGCGACCCCAGGGACCTCGCCGAGAGGGCCCGCGGCCGCAGCCCCGAGCGACTCGACACGATCATCAGGGCCGTCGACGACCTCGTGCGCGCCCTGCGCCTGAGCCCCTTCGACCCCGACATCCGCGCCTCGCTCACCGAAGCGCTCACCCGCCTCATCGACTTCCTCGACCGCAGGGAGGGCCCGTGATCCGCGACCCCGAACCGCTCCCGGACGGCGAAGCGCCCTACGCGCTCCTCGAAGCCGCCGGCATCACCCCCGAGTCCACCCAGGCCGACGTGCGCGACGCCGCCTTCACCCTCATGACCCGCGGGCTCATGAACCCCGCCACCCAGGCCGCCGCCGACGAGCTGCGCGACCCCGTGCGCCGCCTCGCGGCCGACGCGCTCCTCTACGACGCCGACCTCGAATCGGCGCTGGCCCAGGCCCGCGAGCGCCTCGAACGCGACCGCCAGGCCGCCGCCGCACCCACGGCGTTTCCACCGCCAGAGCTCGGACCCGAGCTCTTCGCGGTGGTGGCCGCCGACGCCCCCGAGCCGCGGCCCGCCTCGGCTCCCGAACCCGAGCTCCCCGGCGCGGCGGCGGACTTCGCGTCCCCGGCCGTGCTCGACCGCCTGATCCAGTTCGACCAGTGAGGAACCCATGAGCAATCGCAAAGGGGGCAGGCGCCCGGTCAAGCGCGCCGCGTCGCCGCCCGCCCCCACCCCGCCCGTGCCGACGCTCCCCGAGGCGTTGGGCGCGACCCGGGACCTGGTCAAGGCCATGGACCGCCACCGGGAGGAGACGGTGTTCCTGCTGCGCGAGCTGAACGAGCGCGAGCAGACCCAGCGACTCCAGGAGCAGGACGTGATGCGGCTCCTCGGGGGCCTGGCCGACGCGTTGGACGTGCTCGAACGCCAGCTCGACGTCGAGGCCGAGGACGCCGAGGCCTACCGCGAGCACCTGCGCGGCGCGATCGACAAGGCCGTGCGGAAGGTCAACGAGAAGGGCCGGTTCGAACTGATCGGCAGGGTCGGCGAGACCGCCGACCCCAGCACCCACCAGATCCGCGAGACCCGCGTCGAACCCGGCGCCGAACCCGACACGGTGGTCGAGGTGTCGGAGCGGGGCGTCCTCTACCGAGGCAGCCTCCTCCGACCGGCCGTCGTGGTCACCGCCAAGAGCGAAGGAGCTGACGAATGACCGCCATCGGCATCGACCTGGGCACCACCAACTCGGTGGTGGCGCGGCGCGACCCCGCCCGCGGCGAGGTCAGAGTGGTGAAGGTCCACGGCCGGGCCGGGACGCCCTCGGTGGTGGGCCTGCGCCGCCGCGCCGGCTCCGAGGACGAGGTCCTCGTGGGCACCCCGGCGCTGAACTGGGCCAACCGCGACCCCGAGAACACGATCCAGTCCGTCAAGCGCCTCATGGGCCGCGACTTCGCCGAGGACGCGGTGGCCGAGGCCCTCGCCCGCCGCCCCTACAAGATCACCGCGGGCCCCGGCGACGACCCGCGCGCCCATGTCGTGATGGGCGGACAGACCTATTCGCCGATCGACATCTCCACCAAGATCCTCGAACACCTGCGCACCGGGGCCCGCGACAAGCTGGGGGAGGAGATCACGCACGCGGTGATCACCGTCCCGGCCTACTTCCGCGAGGCCCAGCGGGCCGCGACCCGTCAAGCGGGCGCGGCCGCCGGGCTGGTCGTGAAGCGGATCATCGACGAGCCGACCGCCGCGGCGATCGCGTTCGGTCTCGAACAGCGCCAAGGCGACCGGCGGCGCGTCCTGGTCTACGACCTCGGCGGCGGCACGTTCGACATTTCGATCCTCAACTCCGCGCAGGACGCCGAGGGCCGCAACTTCTTCCAGGTGCTCGACTTCGTGGGCGACAACTGGCTCGGCGGCGACGACTTCGACCTGCTCATCGTCGACCGGATCATCGACCACGTCAAGCGCGAGCACGACGTGGACCCCTCGACCGACACGAAGTTCCTGTTCCAGGCCAAGAAGGCCGCCGAGAACGCCAAACGCGAACTCACCGAGGCCGACAGCGCCGAGATCTTCATCGAGGCGGCCTTCAAGTTCGCCGGAGGCACCGGCGACGTGGACATGGTGCTGACCCGCGGCGAGTTCGACGCCCTGATCGGACCGAAGGTCGAGGCCACTTTGGACCTGGTGCGGTCGGCGCTCGAACGCCAGCACTTGAGTGCCGACGACATCTCCGACGTGCTCCTGGTGGGCGGCTCGACCCTGGTCCCCAAGGTCGCCGAGTCCGTCTCGCGCCTGTTCGGCGCCGACAAGGTGCGCCGCCACATCGACCCGATGGAGTGCGTGGCGATCGGCGCGGGCGTCCTGGCGGCCACCCTCAACGGCATCGAATGCTCCAACGAGGACTGCAAGCACGTCAACGACGAGGCCGCCGAGTCCTGCACCGAATGCGGGCACAGCCTCGTCTCGGCCCGCCCGGTCGGCGACACCACCGTCTACGACGTGACCGGCATGGCCCTGGGCATCGCCGCCCTCGAAGGCTCCAACCCGGACGCGTTCGTGGAGGTCATCCCGCGCGGCACCCCGTACCCGATGAGCGAGCCGCTCCACCAGTCTTTCGAGGCCACCGACCCGCAGCGCATCAAGGTGCCCGTCTACGAAGGCGACTCCAAGGCCGCCAGCCAGAACCACGAGCAGGGTCTCGTCGAAGTCGAACTGCCCCAGGCGGTCGACCTCCACACCCCGGTGGACGTGGGATTCCTGTTCGACCGAAACCGGGAGCTCCAGGTCACCGTCTCGGTGCCGAGCATCGCCTTCGAGAAGCACACGACCCTCAAGGTCGACCAGGCCCGCGCCACCACCGCGAAGACCGTCGAGGTCGACGAGGACGAGGGCGACGCGCACCGCGAGTACCTCATCGCGACCATCGACGGCACCAAGCGGTTCCTGGAGGTCTACGAGCAGTACCTGCACCCGGCGCAGGCGGTGAAGATCCGCGCCGACCTCGACCGCGCCCAAGAGGCCCTCATGTTCGACGACAAGGACGAGTGCAAGCGCATGGTCGACGTGCTCAACCGCGACGTGTTCGGCTCCGGGCTGGCCACCCAGCTCTACCTCGCCGAACGCGCTGCGGCGCAGGCGAATACCGACGAGGCCCGCAGCATCAACGACTCGATCGCGCGCCTCCAGCAGGCGCACCTGAAGGGCAACGCCACCACCGTGCACGAGCAGTCGCGCGCGCTCAACGCGATGGTCAACAAGGTCCACCGCGAGAACGCCGCGGTCCAGCAGATCGAGGACGCCGACGACCTCGGCGGCATCCTCCGCAAACGCGACTAGGGAGCGTCAGTGGCGACAGTCGACCTCGGCGTCGACCTCGGCGGGACCGCCGTCCGGGCCGCGTACGGCCCGGACGGCGAGGCCGCGGGATTCATCGAGCTCAAAGGCCCGCAATGGCCCTGGCTGCTGTGCCGCACCCCCGCGCGCCCCGGCGCGCGGGCCGCGTTCCCCAGCCTCAAGAGCCGCCTCGGACTGGCCCCCGAGCCCGGGCCCAACGGCCGCCCCGTCGACCCCGCCGCCGTGTTCACCCGCGCGCTCGCCGAACTGCGCGACCGCGTCACCGCCGCCGCCTCGGCCGACCTGGGCCACACCGTGATCGCGGTGCCAGTGGGGTTCTCCACCAGGCAGCGCACCGCGCTCCTTGTCGCCGCGCGCGAAGCCGGACTCGGCGAGGCGCTGCTGCTGAGCGACTCGCTCGCGGCCGTCATCGGCCACCGCGAGCGCCCCTCGGGGACCTACCTGGTGCTCGACATGGGTTATTCGCGCGCCGAACTCGGCCTCATCCGCGCTTCCCGCTCGGGCCACCGCGCGCTCGGCTACGAGATCGGCGAGGACGGCGGCGGGGCCGCGCTCGACGACCGCGTCCTCGAATCGCTCCTCGACGACCCCGGCGGCGGCCCGCCCCCCGCCGACCAGGCCTCCTGGCTGCGCCTGCGCCAGGCCGCCGAAGACGTCAAAGAGGGCCTCACCCAAGGCAACCTGCGCCTGACCCTCCCCGAGATCGGCCGCCGACTCCACGCCGACGGCTTCGCCGCCGACGTGTTCGCCCAGCTCGTGCGCGAACTCGCCGCCGCCTCCCTCGACCTGGCCGAATTCGTGCTCGACCAATCGGGGACCGACTGGAACGGCGTCACCCGCGTCCTCCTCGCCGGAGGAACCGCCGCGATCCCGGCCGTCGCCGCCCTCGTGGCCGACCGAGGGCTCCCGTACACGGTGCTCCCGCCGCGTGCCCTAGCCGTGGGCGCGCTGCGACACGCCAGAAGTCAATCCACTGAGGACGCACCGGTCGCCGACCGCCCGCTCCTCGCCGAAGAGGGCACCGCCGCCCCCGCGCCTCCGCGCCTGAAGATGCCGCTCACCACCCTCCCCGAACCCGTCCCCGGCGACCTCGCCGAAGCCCACCGCCTCCTCGCCCAAGGCCGCCTCGACGAGGCGGCCGACGCCGCCCGCAAGACCCTCGACGCCGCCCGAGACCTCCTGCGCGACATCGAGACCCGCAGGCCCCGTGCCACCGCCGACACCCAGCCGCTCGCACAGGACCGGCGCACCGTCCGCACCCCCGCCGACGACGCCCGCCGCCTGAGCGACCGCGCCCGCCGCCGCGCCGCCGAGCACCGCTACGACCAGGCCGTCGACCTCTTCCACAAGGCCTGGCGGCGCGACCCCGACGACCAGGACCTGTTCGACGAGATGATCCGCGCCCACTGCGACGCGGCCATGCACGAACCCGACCACGCCAAGTACGAGGTCCAGATCGGCTGGCTCAAATGCGCCTACCGCCACGACACCGGCAACCCGCGCGTCCTCGACCTCCTCGCCGAACGCACCTTCCTGCACTCCAAGGAGCTCAACCGCCTCGGCCGCCGCGGCGAGGCCGTGACGCTCCTCGACGACGCCCTGCGGTACAACCCCGACCACCGCGGGGCCGCCGAACTGCTCCGACTCCTCAGGGGCGGGCGCTGAAGCGCCGAAACCCTTGGCGCGGAGACGATCACGGAGTGAGACGAGGTGCCCGATCCTGGCGCATTTCCGCTAACATGAGCCGCGATCGCCCCTCGACACCCCTGGAGTGCCGCATGACCGCATTTCCCCCTGACGTTCCGCCGTCCTTCCACCACACCGCGCCACCGCCGGGCCCCCGCAAACCCGGCGCGGTCCTCACGGCGCAGATCATGCTCTGGATCCAGTTCGGAGCCATCGTCGTCTTCCTCGTGCTGAGCTGCTCGTTCGTGGCCGTGCTGCCCTCCGAGGCATCCGACTTCCTCGCCTCCGGACCGAGCGCGTCCAATGAAAGCTTCTACGTCGCCCTCGCACTACTCGGCGTGTTCCTCCTCATGGCCGTGCTCTTCGCCGTCATCGCCGCCAAGATCGGCTCCCGCCGCCGCTGGGCCCGCGTCTTCGCCCTCGTGCTCCTGCCGATCTTCGCGGCCGTCCACTTGCTGTTCTCGCTCCTCGTGGCGGGCTCCCAGCCGCCGGGCGCCGCGTTCGGACTCCTGACCCTGTTCGCCTTCGCGCTCGCACCCGTCGTGGTGGCCTTCATCTGCCTGCTCACCGCCGCGGCGAAGCAGTGGTGCACCCCGAGCGCCGACCCCGACACGGCTGCGCTCGTCCCGCAGTACTGACGTTTGCGGCTCGGGGCCCGGCGGACATAGGCTGGTCCGGTTTGGCCGCCCCTCGCGCGGCCCACCCCCGCCTTGAGAGGAACCGCCCGTGTTCGGCACCGTCGACCTGTGGACCTTCGTGGTGGCCACCGTGCTCATCATCCTGCTGCCGGGCCCCAACTCGCTGTACGTGCTCTCGGTCGCCTCCCGCCGCGGCAAACGCGACGGGTTCAAGGCCGCCGCGGGCGTGTTCTGCGGCGACTCGGTGCTCATGGTCGCCTCGGCCGCCGGGCTCGCCTCGATGTTCGCCGCATCGCCGCTGCTGTACGGCATCATCCGCTGGATCGGCGTGGTCTACCTCGCCTACCTCGCGTTCGGGCTTCTGCGCGGTGGTTTCAAGACCTGGCGGTCGGCCCGCCGAGGCGACCCGCTCCCCGAGTCGGCCGTCGCCGCCGCAGTCTCGAACGAGCGGCCCTTCACTCGGGCCCTCATCGCGAGCCTGCTCAACCCGAAGGCCATCCTGTTCTTCGTGGCGTTCTTCGTCCAGTTCGTCGACCCCGCGTACGCGTGGCCGGTGCTCAGCTACGGCGTGCTCTTCGTGATCCTCCAGACGATGTCCATGCTCTACCTGAGCACGCTCATCTTCGCCGGGAACGGCCTCGCCAGAACCTTCCGCCAGCGCCGCCGCCTCGCCGCCGCGGGCAACGGACTCGTCGGCGCGGTCATGATCGGCTTCGCCGCCAAGCTCGCCACCGGCTGAGCCTCACGCGCCGGTGCGCCTCTGGCGGATCATGCCGCGCAGCAGTCGCCGCGAGGGCGGAGCCGGCTCCAACTCCTCGGCCGAGTCGACCGCGTACGCCCGGAGCATCTGGCCCACGAACCGGCGGGAGGACTCCGGGCCCGCCTCGCCCGCGGCGGTGAGGACCCCGGCGTTGGCCATGAGCAGGATCGGCAGGTCCTCAGGGGAGAAGTCCTTCCGAAGCCGCCCTTCGTCCTTCGCGCGCTCGATGAGGACCCCGAACGCGTCCACCGCCTCCTGGCGGTGGCGCTCCAGCTCCTTGGCCGAACCGAACGAGGTCATCGTCAGCACTTCGGCGAACCCGCGGTTCTCGGCTTGGAGGCCGCACACCGCGATGACGTAGCCGCGGAACCCGTCCCAGGCCGAAGGCGCTTCGAGAGCGGCGGCGGCGGCGTCCCGGTTGGCCTCCATCGCGTCGGCGAACACCGCCGCGACGAGGTCCGAGCGGACCGGGAACCTGCGGAACAGCGTCGCGATCCCCACCCCGGCGGCGCGGGCGATCGCGGCCATCGACGCGCTCAGGCCCTCGCTCCCGTAGAGCCGCCGGGCCGCCTCGATGATCCGGTCGCGGTTGGCCTCGGCGTCGCAGCGCAGCCGCCTGCCCTTGCCCCGCCCTTCCGGCTTCGCATCCATCCGCCCATCCTATCCAAGCGGAGAGCCCTATCCGGTTCTGATGCTAAGCTCGACCCAATGAAACGGATAGGCCGCTCCATTTCCGGGCGGCACCTCGGATAAGGAGTCCACCCTCGTGAACGTGTTCCTCTGGATCCTCCAGATCTTCCTGGCCGCCGCCTTCCTCATGGCCGGCACCTTGAAGGCCACCCAGCCCAAGGAGAAGCTCGCCCCGAAGATGCCATGGGTCAACGACTTCCCGGCCGGGGTCGTCAAGCTCGTCGGCGTCTCGCAGCTGGCCGCCGCCTTCGGCCTCATCCTGCCCGCCCTCACCGGCATCGCGGTGATCCTCACGCCGCTGGCCGCCGCGGGACTGGCGCTCATCATGCTGCTCGCCGCGATCTACCACGCGCGCAAGGGCGAATACTCCTCGATCGGGATCAACGCGCTGCTGTTCGTCCTGGCCGCGCTCGTGGCCTGGGGCCGCTTCGGCCCGTACGCGTTCTAACGCAAGTGGCGACCGGCCGTCCGGTTCGCGCTGTCTTGACCCCAGTGCGTTCCGGACGGCGCGGCCGCCGGGCGTGCGAACGTCAGGCGTTCGCACGCGTGTGTGCCCTTACAGAGTGCCCAACGTCCGCAACCCTGGCAAGGCCTTGCCGTCGAAATCGAACAGCGCCTGGTTCTCCCACGCGTTCCCGCTCGACGGGTCGGCCGGGTCCCAGCCCGCGCCCTCGACGCCCGTCCAGGTGGCCTCCCACCAGTACACGCCCCGGCCCAGGCCGTTCGGCACGGCCCTCACGACCCGCGCGATCTCGTTGAGCCAGAACGACTGCGCCTCTGGACTCGAAGGCGACCCGGCCACCGGCTCGGCCTCCGAGACGATGTTGGGGAACCCGTCGGCGTCCCCGGTCGTGAACGGATACGCCGTCTCCACCACGTAGACCGGCTTCCCGTAGCGGGCCGCCATGTCGTTCAGGTTCGCGGCCAGCCCTGAGAGCTCGCCGTGCCAGTACGGGTAGTACGAGGCCCCGACCGCGTCGAACGCGACCCCGTGCGCCACCGCGTTGTCGAAGAACCACCGGAACGCGCCGTTGTCCCCGCCCTCGGCCAGGTGCAGCATCGCCGCAGCTCCCGGAGCGGTGTCGTGGACGGCGTCGCAGCCGGCCGCGAGCAGCCCGGCCATCTGCTCCAGCTGGTCCCACCGGCCCTCGGGCCACAGCAGGCCGCCGTTGGTCTCGTTGCCCACCTGCACGAGCGAGGGCCGGACCCCGGCCTGCGCCAACGCCCCGAGCACGTCCGCGGTGTGGTCGTAGACCGCGGCCTTGAGGTCCTCGTATCCGAGGGACGCCCACGCGGCGGGCTTGATCTGCTTGCCCGGGTCGGCCCACGAGTCGGAGTAGTGGAAGTCCACCAGGAGGTCCATCCCGGCGGCCTTCGCCCTCTGGCCGAGCTCGACGACCTGGGTCTTGGTGTTGTAGCCGTCGGCGGGGTCGACCCAGACCTTGACGCGGACGCTGTCGACGCCGTTCTCGGCCAGGATCGCCACGGCGTCGGCCCGCGAGCCGTCGGCGCGGCGGTAGACCGCGCCGTAGTCCTCGTTCTTGATCAGTCCTGAGATGTCGGCGCCGCGGGTGAGCGCGCCTTGGCGCTGCTCGCGGCATCGGCCCGCGGCGTGCGCCGGGGCTGCGGTCGCGACGACGACGCCGAAGGCGCCCGCCGCGGTGAGTGCGGTTCTGCGCTTCATTGCGCTCCTTGCGGTTCGGAGGGATGGTTCCGGCGGTCCCGCCGAAGCGGGACCGCCCACCAGGGGGAGCTTTCAGTCGAGCGCCACGACCACGACCGCCCCGGCCGGGACGGGGACCCGCCCGGCGTAGGCGGTGCCGTCGAGCGCGTCGACGCCGGTCAGGTTCGGGACCTCGGCGCCTTGTCCGGAGTGGTTGATGAGGAAGCAGTGTCCGCCGCGGCGCACGATCTCGACCTGTTCGGGGACGTCCTGGGGACGCTCGACCCCGGCGGTGTCGAGGGCGGTCGCGACCAGGGCGTCGAGACCGGTCCGGTCGTCGAGCGCGGTGGCGGCGTACCAGGCGGTGCCGCGGCCCAGGTCGTGCCGGGTCAGGGCCGGGCGCCCCGCGTCCGGCCCGCTCGCGAAGCGCGCCACCTCCCGCGCCCCGTCCAAGCGCACGTGCTCGGACCAGACGCGACCGGTCCCGGCGGTGAAGGCGGAGCCGGGGACGCCCTCCACCGAGAGCGTCTCGCCTTCGCGCAGCGGATGGAACTCCTCGACGCGCAGCCCGAGGGTCTCCCGCAGCGCGCCGGGGTGGGGTCCGGGGTGGACGGTGTCGTGCTCGTCCACGATCCCGGAGAAGTACGAGACGAGCAGGTGCCCGCCGTTCTCGACGTGGCAGCGCAGGTTCTTCGCCGCCGCCTCGGAGAGCACATAGGACGAAGGGGCCACGACCAGCCGGTAGCCCGACAGGTCCGCCTCGGGGTGCGCGAAGTCCACCGTGACGTGCTGACGCCACAGCGCCCCGTAGTAGGCCTCGACGCGCTCGCGGAACCCCAGGTCGACCGAAGGCCGCCATTCGAGTTCGAGCGCCCACCAGGACTCCCAGTCCCACAGCACGGCCACGTCGGCCTGCACGTGGGAGCCGACCACGCCCGCGAGCGATCGCAGGTCGTTCCCGAGGGCCGCGACGTCGCGCCACACCTCGGTGTCGGTGCCGCCGTGGGGGAGCATCGCGGAGTGGAACTTCTCCGAGCCCGCCCGCGAGGCGCGCCATTGGAAGAACATGAGGCCGTCGGCGCCGCGCGCCACGTGCGCGAGCGAGTTGCGGCGCAGCTCGCCGGGGGTCTTGGCGAGGTTGCGCGGCTGCCAGTTGACCGCCGAGGTGGAGTGCTCCATGACCATCCACGGCCCGCCCGCGACCGCGCGGGTGAGGTCGGCGCTCATGGACAGTTCGATGTGGCGGTCCTCGCGCTCGGCCACGAGGTAGTGGTTGTTGGCGACCACGTCGGTCTTCCCGGCCCAGCGCCAGTAGTCCATGTCCTCGCAGTTGGGGATCATGAAGTTGGTGGTGGCGGGGGTGTCGCAGTGGCGGGCGATGATCTCGCGCTGGAGCGTGTAGCCGGCGATGTGCTCGTCGTTCGAGAACCGCTTCCAGTCCAGCTGCAACGCCGGGTTGACGCCGGGCGGGGCCGCCGAGGGGGCCTCGATCTGGTCGAAGGACCGGTAGACCAGGCCCCAGAAGGTCGTGCCCCACGCGTCGTTGAGGCGGTCGACCTCGCCGTACTTGGCTTCCAGCCAGGACCTGAACGCGGCCTGCGAGGTCTCGCAGTAGCACTCGACGTTCGCCCAGCCGTACTCGTTGTGCACGTGCCACAGCTCCACGGCCGGGTGGCCGCCGTAGCGGGCCGCGAGCTGCTCCACGATGGACGCGCACGCGTCGCGGTAGGCGGGGGAGGAGGGGCACACGCCGTGGCGCGAGCCCCCGGCGAGGGTGCGGCCGTCGCGGTCGACCAGGCGCATCTCGGGGTGGGCCTTGCGCAGCCACGCGGGCGGCGACGCGGTGGGGGTGCCGAGGTCGACGCCGATCCCGCCCGCGTGCAGCAGCTCCATGACGCGGTCGAGGCCGGTCCAGTCGTACTCGCCGCGGGCCGGCTCCACGATGCCCCAGTTGAAGATCCCGAGGCTGACGAGGTTCACGCCCGCCTCGCGCATGAGGCGCACGTCCTCGTGCCAGACCTCTTCGGGCCACTGTTCGGGGTTGTAGTCGCCCCCGTAGCGAATGGTCTGCACCGCGTCTCCTGTGAGGTCCTTGCGTCGATGGCAGTTAACATGCCTGTGAACGTGCACAGTACTCCAGGTTCGATACCCGCGCAACCTGTGATCTGCTCGGCTTCCGTTTTAGAATTGTGATCGTTCTACAGAGAATATTTCGGGCGTAACCGACGAATCATCGCGCGGCGTGGTTGCGAACTGCGATCTGAATCGCTAAGTTCGTGTAAACGTTCACAGTCTGGCGGCGCTTCTCGGCCGCCGACCGAACTCCCTCTCACCGAGACAAGGACTGGACATGCGCAGCAAAGGTGCTACGGCCGGATTCGCGATCAACCGGCGGAACCTCCTCGCCCTCGGCGGCGGCGTCGCCGCGGCCGGGACCCTCGCCGCCTGCGGCGGCCCCGAAGACGAGGTCGAGGCCGAAGGCCTCGACTGGGACGCCGAGGCCCGGCAGTACGTCATCGAGGAGGAGATCGCCTCCGGCGAGGTCCCGCTCAAGCTCTGGTTCGAGAACGAGGACCTGGCCAACGCCCAGATCGCCGCGTTCAAGGCCGCGTTCGCCGACACCTACCCCGACATCCGGTTCGAATACGAGCTCGTGGCCCAGAACGACGCGGTCGCCCAGATGTCCCTCGCGGGCGAGGCCGGCAACGGCGGCGACGTGTTCATGACCTTCTACGACCAGGTCGCCCGCGCCATCGAGGAAGGCACCGCCGCGCCGCTCGGCGAATACGAGGGCGTCCTCAAAGAGCGCATGAGCGAGACCTTCACCGGGGTCGTGACCGGCGAGGACGGCCGCATGTACGCCGTCCCGGTCACCACCGAGTCCATCGCCCTCATGTACAACAAGACCCTGCTCTCCCAGATCACCGGCTCCGAGGAACCGGCCGCCACCTGGGAGGACGTGCGCGCCGTGGCCGCCGAGTACAACGACCCGGCCAAGAACCGCTGGACCATCCGCTGGGTCCCCGGCGAGATCTACTACTCCTACTCCGTGCTCTCCTCCCAGGGCTGGCAGGTCTACCCCGGCGGCGACGTGGCCGAACCCGGCTTCGACGACCCGGCCCTGGTCGAGGCCCTCGACTACTACGCGAGCCTGCGCGAGATCTGGAACGTGCCCAGCGCCGACGCCACCGCCGAGACCGTCGAGGCCGAGTTCGCCGCGGGCGTCACCCCGTACATCATCACCGGCCCGTGGGCCTTCTCCGCCTTCGACGCCGGGGCCGCCGAGCACGGCTTCGAGTACGGGGTCACCACGATCCCCGCCACCACCTCCGGCGACCCGGCCAGCTCCTTCGCGGGGATGCACGTCATCGCCGTCTCGGCCTACACGAAGTACCCGGCCGCGGCCCGCGTGTTCGCGAACTTCCTCGCCTCCGACGACGGCGCGGCCGCCCTCTACGCCACCACCGGCCAGATCCCGGCCCTGAACACCGACCTCCTCGCCCACATCGAAGGCCTCGCCGAGGACCCGCACGTCGCCGGGATCGTGGCCCAGTCCGCGCAGGCCGACCTGCTGCCCCAGCTGCCCGAGTACTTCTGGTCCACCGCCAACGAGATGACCGTCGCCGTGTGGGACAAGCTCTCCTCGGCGGCCGACGCCGCCGCAGCGGCCGTGGCCGGGTACGACGAACTCGCCGGACTCTAGGCACCACCGCGCATGAGCAGCGATCGAACCGTCCGATCAGGGCTTCCCGCACCAGTGCCGGGCCTGGCCTCGGCGCTGGTGTGGGGCGCCGGCCAGCTGATCAACCGCCAGGCGGGCAAGGCCGCCTTCTTCTTCGCGTTCTACGCCGCGCTCGCGGCCTGGGAAGTGGGGACCGGCAACTACTACGCCGGAATGGACTACACGCCGCGATCCAACGGCGGCTTCTTCGTCAAGGGCCTGTGGGGCCTGGTCACGCTCGGCACCAAGCCGCGCGAGATGACCGTCATGGGCCTGTCCGAAGGCGACAACTCGATCGTGCTCATGGCCAACGGCCTCATCGCGCTGCTCACCCTCGCGCTCGGGGCGATCGTGTGGATCTGGAGCGTGCGCGACGCCGCGAGGTACCGCGCGTCCCTGAACGCCGGGGCCCGGCCCGAGACCTCCCGCGCCTACTTCGGACGCCTGTGGGAGGGCTCGTTCGCGTACATCGTGCTCTCCCCGGGCCTGATCCTCATCGTGTTCATGTCGGTCCTGCCGGTGCTCTTCGGCATCCTGGTGGCCTTCACCGACTACAACCGGGACAACCTCCCGCCCAAGAACCTGGTCAACTGGGTCGGCTTCCAGAACTTCGCCACGATCTTCTCGGTCCCCTCCTGGACGGCCACGTTCGCGGGCGTCCTGGGCTGGACCGTCGTGTGGGCCGTGGTCGCCACCGCCACCACCTACGCGGCCGGATTCGGCCAAGCGGTCCTGCTGGCCAACAAGAAGGTCAAGTTCCCTCGCGTGTGGCGCAGCGTGTTCCTGCTGCCCTGGGCCGTGCCCGGGATCGTCTCGGCCCTGGTGTTCCGCTCGATGTTCAACGGCCAGTTCGGGCCGATCAGCCAATGGCTCGTCGACGTCGGCATCACCGACGAGCGCGTCTACTGGTTCACCGACCCCTCCCACCCCAACCTCGCCCGCGTCGTGGCGCTCCTGGTGAACCTGTGGCTCGGCTTCCCGTTCTTCATGGCCCTGGTCGGCGGCGTCCTCACCAACATCCCCGACAGCTACTACGAGGCCGCCCGCATGGACGGGGCCGGGCCGCTCCAGCAGCTGCGGCACATCACCCTCCCGGTGGTCCACAAGACCGTCGCGCCGCTGCTCATCCTCGCGTTCGTGGCCAACTTCAACAACTTCGGGGTGATCTACTTCCTCACCCAAGGCGGCCCCGACAACGCCGGCTACCGCTTCGCCGGGAGCACCGACCTGCTCATCACCTGGCTGTTCAACCTGACGCTCGACAACCGCCTCTACAACATCGGCGCGGTCATGAGCATGCTCATCTTCGTCATCGTCGGCACCATCTCGGTGTGGAACCTCAACCGCTCCAAGGCGATTCGGGAGCTGTGAACCAATGACCCGTACTTCCCGGACGACTCGCAGGCGCCGCACCGCGCCGCGCTCCGAACGCGTCGCCAGCGTCTTCCTCCACCTCGAACTGCTCGCAGTGGCCGTCATCGTGATCTTCCCGCTGCTGTGGATCGTGGGCGCCTCGTTCAGCCCCGGCACCGGCCTGGCCAACGCGAGCCCCATCCCCGAGAACGCCACCCTCGACCACTACGTCAGCCTCTTCACCGAGACCGACTACGGCCGCTGGTACCTCAACTCCCTCTACGTCGCGACCCTGAACATGGTCGGCTCGGTGGTCCTGGCGGCCCTGTGCGGCTACGTGTTCTCCCGCGTGCGCTTCCGCGGCCGCAAGGCCGGGCTCCTAGGCATCCTCATCCTCCAGATGTTCCCCACGTTCCTGACCGCCATCGCCGTCTACATGCTGTTCCTCAACTTCGGGCTGCTCGACTCCCTCACCGGCCTCGCCCTGGTCAGCATCGCCGCGGCCCTGCCGTACAACACCTGGCTCATGAAGGGCTACACCGACAACCTGCCCGCGAGCCTCGACGAGGCCGCCGCGATCGACGGCGCGAGCCGCTGGACGATCTTCGTCAAGATCGTCCTGCCGCTCATGCGGCCCATGCTCACGTTCGTGGCCATCACCCAGTTCACGATGCCCTGGATGGACTTCATCCTCCCCAGGCTCCTGCTCCAGAGCCCCGACAAGCAGACCGTCGCACTCGGCCTGTTCGCGATGATCCAAGACGTCTACCAGAACGCGTTCACCACGTTCGCGGCCGGCGCGGTGCTCCTGGCCGTCCCGATCACGATCCTCTACATCGTCCTCCAGCGCTACCTGGTGACCGGCGCGAGCGCCGGCGCCGAGAAGGGATAACCGAATGCACCTGCCCATCAGGGGCGCGGACGTCTCGATGACCGCCGAGATCGAAGCGCTCGGCGCGGCCTTCCGCGACGGCGGCGCCGAACGCGACCTCTTCGGACTCCTCGCGGACGCCGGCGTCAACTGGATCCGGCTGCGCCTGTGGGTCGACCCGCGCGACGAGCGCGGCGAGCCCTACCTGGGCGGCACCAACGACCTGGCGACCACGATCGCGCTGGCCCGCCGCGCCAAGGCCGCGGGCCAGCACTTCCTGCTCGACCTGCACTACTCCGACTTCTGGACCGACCCGAAGAAGCAGTCCACGCCGAAGGCCTGGCAGGGCCTTTCCGGAGCCGATCTCGAAGCGCGCGTGCACGACTGGACCGCCGAGGTCCTCGCCGCGCTCGCCGAGGCGGACGCGGCCCCGGACATGGTCCAGGTCGGCAACGAGATCACCAACGGGATGCTCTGGCCCGAGGGCCGGACCCCGCGGTTCGACGACCAGGCCCGCGCGTTCGAAGCCGAGGACGAGGCCGCGTACGACCGCCTCGCCGGTCTCCTGGCCGCCGGGTCGGCGGCCGTGCGCGAGGCCGGTGACGCGAAGGTGGTGCTGCACTTGGACTTCGGCGGCTCGAACGAGCTGTACCGAGGCTGGTTCGACCGGATCTGCGCCCGTGGCGTCGACTTCGACGTGATCGGCCTGTCCTACTACCCGTACTGGCACGGCACGCTCGCCGACCTGGGCGCGAACCTGCGCGACCTGGCCGGGCGCTACGGCAAGGACCTCCTCGTGGCCGAGACCGCGTACGCGTGGACCGGCGCGCAGCCCGAAGGCCACCACCAGGTCTTCAGCATCGAGATGGCCGAGACCGGCGGTTACGAGGCCTCCCCGGCGGGCCAGGCCGCGTTCCTGCAAGACCTCTACGCCACGGTCGCGGCCGTGCCCGGGGGCCTGGGGATCGTCTACTGGGAACCGGCGTGGCTGCCGGTGGCGGGCACGACCTGGGCGTCCCGCGCCGGGATGGAGTACGGCCACGACGTGGTCGAGGAGGCCGGGAACTCGTGGGCCAACCAGGGCCTGTTCGACTTCGAGGGCAACGCCTTGGCGTCGCTGCGGGCACTGGGGTCCGGCGAGGTCTGAAGTGGGCCCGGCCCGGTGGGGGCTCGGGGGCGATAATGGGCGAGACGCAAGGGAGAGCGCGAATTGGCACGCAAACGATCGACGATCCACGATGTGGCGGCGGCCGCCGGGGTCTCGCGGGGCACGGTCTCGCGGGTCCTCAACGGCAAGTCGAACGTCTCGCTGTCGGCGGAGACGGCGGTGCGCCGGGCGGTGGCCGAGACCGGTTACGTGGTGAACCGGGCCGCGCGCAGCCTGGTGACCAGCCGCACCGGTTCGGTCGTGATGGTGCTGTCGGAGCCGCAGGAGCGATTGTTCGAGGACCCGAACTTCTCGGTGCTGATGCGGGTGGCCACGAACCAGCTCGCCGACCGCGACATGTCGCTGGTGCTCATGATCGCCGGGGACGAGGGCGGCCGCGAGCGCGTGGCCCGGTACCTTCGCGGCGGCCACGCCGACGGGGCGCTGCTGGTGTCGACGCACGCGGGCGATCCGCTGCTGGAGGAGATCGAGCGCGCCGGGGTCCCGGCGGTGGCGTGCGGCGCGGTACTCGGCCGCGAGTCGGTCATCCCGTATGCGGCCGCCGACGACCGGGGCGGCGCGCGCGCCATGACCGAGTATCTGGTGTCCAAGGGCCGCAAGAAGATCGGGATGATCACCGGCCCGCTGGACACGCCGGGCGGTTCGCTTCGCCTGGAGGGCTTCACAAGCGTGCTGGGCCGCCGGGCCGGGAAGCAGATGATCGTCCACGGCGACTACACGCAGGCCGGAGGCGAGGCGGCGATGGAGCGGCTGCTGCGCAGCGTCCCGGACCTCGACGCGGTGTTCGTGGCCTCCGACCTCATGGCCGCCGGGGCGTTGCAGGCCCTGCACGCGGCCGGTCGGCGCGTCCCCGACGACGTGGCCGTGGGCGGCTTCGACGACTCGGCGATCGCCTCGGCCACCCGCCCGGCCCTGACCACGGTGCGCCAACCGCTCGCCCAGGTCGCCGAGGAGACGGTCCGCCTCCTCATCGCCCTCTTGGACGAGGAGGAGGTCGAACCATTGATCCTCCCGACCGAACTCGTGGTCAGGAACAGCGCTTAAGGGGGCGTTCGCGAACCCCCGCCGGTCGCTGTCCGGCCCATTCGCCCGCTCGCTTCGTTGTCGGCCGTCCCGATACAACACCGGTATCGGGACGGCCTTCCGCGGCCTCGGCGACGCTTGCGAGCCGTAAATGAGCCCAGCGAGCGAACGAATGGACTCCGATACCGACTCGCCGCGAGTTCGCAAGCACCCCCTAAGCGAACGCGTCCACACCGGTCAGCTCGGCCGAGTACTTCCACAGCCGCTCGGCCTCGGCGAGGTCGATCGCGTAGGCGCGCACGCCTTCGCCTTCGGTGACGATCTCGGCCACGTCGCAGTCCTGGAGGTACACCCCGCCCTTGCCCTCGAGCGCGGGGGAGGTCACCGCCCAGGTCTGGGTGGCCGCGCCCTGCTCGGTGTTCTTGAAGTGCGGGGGGAGCACGTTGCCGTCCTCGTCGATCCACCCGGCCTCGACCTGCTCGGCGATCGTCATGTGCCGCTGGAGCGGGGTGATGATCGCGCCCGGGTGCAGCGCGAAGGCCCGCACGCCCGAGTCCCGGGCCAGGCGGTCGAGCTGGACGGCGAAGAGCACGTTCGCGGTCTTGGCCTGCCCGTAGGCCTGCCAGCGGTCGTAGCCGGTCGCGAAGTGCACGTCGTCCCAGCGGATCGGCGAGATCCCGTGCCCGCCGGAGGACACCGAGGCCACGCGCGCGCCCTCGGCCAGGAGCGGCGCGAGGCGACCCACGAGCGCGAAGTGCCCGAGGTGGTTGACGGCGAACTGGAGCTCCCACCCGGCGGCGGTGCGGGTCTCGGGGCAGGCCATGACGCCCGCGCTGTTGACGATGCCGTGGATCGGGCGCCCGTCCTTGTGGACGCGCTCGGCGAACTCGGCCACGCTGTCGAGGTCGGCGAGGTCGAGCTCGTCCACCTCGACGCCGGAGACCCCGTCGAGGGCCTGTTCGGCGATCGCGCGCCGCCGCGCCGGAACGAGAACGCTCCCACCAGCTGCGGCGAGCGCCCTGGTGGTCTCGATCCCGATCCCGGAGTACCCGCCGGTCACCACGAACCGCTTCCCGGTGAGGTCGATGCCCGCGAGGACCTCGGCGGCGGTCGAGTCCGCGCCGAAAACTGACTGGATGCTGTGCTGGGGTGTGCTCATGAAAGCGACTGTAGAACCTGGAGTGCACTCCAAGGCAAACCGTAAATCAGCGGGATTCGCGCGATGGGCGCCCGGCGGACGACCCGGACCGCTCGCGCGCGGGAACGCGATGCGCGCCGTACGTCGACCTGGGCCGCGCGGGCACACGGTGCCGTCCATCAATGACACCGAGTCCGTGGACGGGTGGCGCGTGCCCGCGCGGGCACGCGCCGCGGACGCCTCTGCGGGCGCGCTGTACCTGCTCGCGTGGGTACGCGATCGTCCGCCGTTCAGTACTTGCGGCAGCCGTCGTAGCCGCCGCCGTGGAGGCGGCCCCAGCTGACCCGCGCGGAGTCGAGGAGGTCGTCGAGCGTGTCGGCCTCGTGCTCGCGCTGCTCGGCGAGGAGCACGTTCGCGGCCGCCCGGGCGTCGGCCTCGGCCCGGTGGTGGTCGCCGAACGCGATCCCGGCCGCCCTCGCCACCCGCGGCAGCGTGTACGAGTCGAGCTGCCAAGTCCGGCGCGCGATCACCAGCGTGCACGCGTACCGCAGCGTCGCCGCCGCGAGCCCCGCGGCCGCGTTCGCGCCGCGGATCACCGAGGTGTCGAACGCGGCGTTGTGGGCCACCACGGGGGAGTCCCCGATGAACTCCCGCAACTGCGACCACGTCTGCGCCCACGTGGGCGCCCCGACCACGTCGCCGCGGCGGATGCCGTGGATCGCGGTGTTGCGCGAGTCGAACCGGTCGTGCCCGTCCGGGGGCCGGATGAGGGTCGCGAACGAGTCCGAGACCTCGCCGTCCTTGACCCGCACCACCGCCACGGAGCAGGCGCTGGCCCTGCTGCCGTTCGCCGTCTCGAAGTCGATCGCCACCCAGGAGTCCACTGTGCGCCCTTCCCTGCCCGCCGCGAGACCCCATATCCGATGGGGACCGCCGCTCGCGAGGCCTGACCGTAGCAGACCGCTCCTCAGCCCTCGCCCCGAGCCGCGAGCCGGACCAGGTGCGCGTGGGCGTACTCGCAGATCACCGCGTGCCGGTAGACCGCATGCGGCACATCGGTGTTCGAGTCGGCGCGGACCGAGAGGTCCCCGTTCTGCCAGCGCAGGAACACCGGGTCGCCGGTGAGCTCGGCGAGGATCGACAGGATCGAGTCGTCGAACCGCATCGAGTGCACGGCCCGCCGGTACTCGTCGGGGGTCAGGCACGCGGCGAACGGCAGGTTCATCAGGCACAGCGCGGTCTGGATGTCCAGGCGCATGAGCCGCCTGCGCCCCGGCTCGGGGTCGAGCGGCGGCATGTCGAGCCCGGTGAAGTCGAGCGGGCCCTCGCGGTTCATGTCGAGCGCTGCGAGCACCACGTACACGTTGATGTCGTGCTCGATCACGGCGTGGTCGCCCAGCCCCGCGAGGTTCACCGGGCGCAGCGCGACCGGTTCGATCGGGGTGGCGGTGTTGCGGACGATGAAGTTGAGCAGGTTCGTCTCGATCACGAAGTGCCGGATGAGCAGTTCGACCGCGAGCGGGGAGACGAACCGGCGCAGGAACCACAGGCACAGCCGGTCCATGAGCCGGTGCGCGGTCCAGCGGACCGGGGTGATGCGCTTGAGCGCCACGATGAGCAGTGCCAGCATCCGCGAGACGGGCCGCGCGACCGGGTAGAGCCAGGTCCGGGTCCAGCGCCGCTGGTCGTCCACGATCATCTGCGTCACTTCGGGATCGAGCGGGACCGCGGGATCGGCCACGATCGCGTCCCACAGAGGCGGATCGGCGGCCGAGGCGGCCGCGCCCTGCGGCGCGGTCGGGGTCGGCGCGTTCGCCTGCTCAGACATGGTCGAGCTCTTCGAGCTGGAGCGCGTACAGCCGGGCCACGACCTTCGCGGTGGTCACGATCGCGTCGGCGGCAGCGTCGTCGACCACCGGGGACGCGAGGATCGCCTGGAGTTTCGCGAAGTGGTCGTCGTCGGCCTCGCCGTGGTAGGCCAGGAACGAGACCTGGTCGTCGCGCAGGCCCAGCAGCGACTTGAACCGCGCGGCCCACCCGGCGGCCTTGCCGGTGCCCAGGCCCTCGATGATGAACATCGCGCCGAGCAGCCCGATCGGGTCGGGCTGGCTCGCGGTGTGGAACATGTACGCCGAGAGCGCCTCGGACCCGATGTTCTTGCGCCCCGCGCGAATGTCCTCGACCGAGCCGCCGACCGCGGCGTAGTCGCGCTCGATCATCATGAAGTCGCGGTGCTCTTCGGAGGCATGGCCGATGGCGGCGCTGCGCAGCTCGAAGTGCTCGACCGAGAAGTTCGACGCGGCCCTGGAGATCCACCGGGCCCCGTCGGCGACCTGCTGCCGCAGGTTGAACAGCAGCCGCTGATAGTCCTCGATCGTGGCGGTGCCGTCGGCGAGCCTGGCCATGACCGGCACGGCGTCGAGCCGGCGTTCGAAGTCCTCCCAGACCTGGTCGAGCCGCGCGAACACGTTGCCCTCCGCGGCCGGGCGCACCGGGACCGCCGCCGGGATCGGCGCGGCCGAGACGGTCTCGGCCGCTTCGGGCTCCACGCAGGTCAGGTGCGCGAACCCGAACGAGAACCGGCCGGATTCGGGCACGGCCAGCAGCACGGTCTGGCCGGGCTCGAACCGGCCGGTGCGCCAGCACTCCTCCAGAGCGATGAAGATCGACGCGGCCCCGGTGTTGCCGCGCGTCTCCAGGTTGGAGAACCAGCGGCCCGTGTCGATGTCGGCGCCGGACTCGGCGAGGCGCTTGAACACGATGTCGCGGAACGCGTTGGTGGAGTAGTGGCACAGCACGTGGTCGAGCCGCCCCAGGTCGATCAGTCCCTGGTCGGCGAGCGAGCGGAACTCGCGCAGCCCGCATTCGGCGAGGTCGGCCAGCGCGCTGGTGTCCTGGCGCAGCAGCATCAGCCCGGCCTGCTCCGCGGCGGCGGCGCTGCCGAGGTCCTGCCAGGTGCGGCCCGCCGCGAGGGTCTCGCCCATCCCGGCCCGCATGCACACCTCGTGCTCGTGCGCGAGTGAGACGGTGCGCACCCAGTCGACGCGCAGCGACGGCCGGTCGGGGCGCGGGCGCGGTTCGACCAGGACCGCGCCGGCCCCGTCGGAGAGCATCCACCGCAGGAAGTGCGCGTCGGGGTCGGCGCCGCCGTTGAACCTGGTGGCGCGCAGCCACCTGCTCGACAGCTCGGAGCCGACGACGGCCGCGCGCCGCCGGTCGCCGAGGCGGACCTTCGCGACCGCGGCGTCGAGCGCGGCGAGCCCGGAGGCGCACACGCCCGCCGCCGAGAGCAGCTGCATCGGCCCGCCGCCCAAGCGGCCGTGGACCATCGAGGCGAACCCGGGCACCAGGAGGTCCCCCTGCGTGGTGGCGGTGGCGAGCATGTCGAGGTCGGCCGGGCCCGCGTCCCGGTCGTCCAGGGCCGCGCGCAACGCGGCCGCCGCGAGTTCCTCGTTGAGCTCGGTGGTGCGGCCCTGCGCGTCGATCGCATAGTGCCGCTTGGCGATCCCGTTGGCGGCGAGGACCCTGCGGCGCAGCCGGTCCCCGCGTTCGTCCACGCCGCCGAGGCGCGCGGCGATCTCGTCGTTGCCGACCGGGTCTCCGGGGAGGTACGCGCCGGCCGCGGTGATGTAGGCGTTCATCCCTCCATTGGGCCACAGCCCAGGGCCCGCGCGCATCGGCACTTCTACTCATTTTCCGAGGGCGAACGTACTCATTGCGTCATAGACCGACCCCTGACTTCAGTCCCCGTCGATGCCCTCCTTGATCGCGAACCGCACCAGCTGCGACCGGTTGTGCAGCTGGAGTTTCGACAGCAGATGCTGCACATGGTTTTGCACCGTGCGCGGCGACAAGACCAGCCGCTCGGCGATCTCCTTGTAGCTCAAGCCCTTCGCGACCAGCCGCAGCACCTCGGTCTCGCGGTCGGAGAGCTTCGGGTGCCGCTCGGCACTGCCGGCGGACGCGAGCCGCCGGAACTCGCCGAGCACCAGCCCGGCCAGGCCCGGCGTGAACACCGCGTCCCCGGCCGCGACCCGCGCCACCGCCTCCGCCAGCTCCGCGGCCGACGCCGACTTCACCAGGTACCCCCGCGCACCGGCCTTCACCGCCTCCAGCACGTGCGCCGACTCCCCGCTCGCCGACAGCACCAGCGCCGCGGTCGGGCAGTCTTCGCCCAGACCCTGGATCACCTCCGTACCCGACAGGTCCGGGAGTTGGAGATCGAGGATCGCCACGTCCGGACGCAGCTCCCGGATCGCCCGCAAAGCCGCCCGGCCCTCCCCGAACGACGCGAGCACCTCGTGCCCTGCCTCGGTGAGGTCCCGCGCGATCGCCTCCCTCCAGATCGGATGGTCATCCACCACGACGAGCGTCGCCATCGGCCCCTCCCTCCCGGCGCGGCACCCGCACCTCGACTTCCGTGCCCCCACCGGGGGCCGACACCACCGTCGCGGTCCCGCCCAGCTCCTTGACGCGACCCTCGATCGACTGCGCCACGCCCAGTCTGCCCTCGGCCGCCGCGGCCTCCAGGCGCCCGGCCGCGAACCCCGGGCCGTCGTCGCGCACGCTCACCGTGACCGCGTCCGCATCGTCCTCGATCAAGAGCCACATCCGCGTCCCGGCCGGGCAGTGCTCGCGCACGTTGTCGACCGCGCTCGATACCGCCGCCGCGACCTCCCGCGCCGTCTCGGCCGGGAGCAGCACCGGCGTTGCCGGGGCGGCGAGCACCGCCGAACCCGCATGGCGCTGCAACAACTCCCGCAGGTCGCGCTGGCCGTCGAGCGGATGCCGGTACGCCTCGGAGCGGACCAGCGCCCGCAGCGCCTCCTCCTGCCTGCCCGCGAGCCGCCCGAGCTCGGCCGCCTCGCCGCCGATCTCGTTGCCGCGCCGCTGCACCAGCGCGAGGACCTGCAACACCGAGTCGTGGATGTCGCGGGCCAGGCGCTCGCGCTCGCGTTCGGCCGCGGAGCGCTCGGCGGCCCGCCGCATCCGCTGCTCGGCCTCGACCCCGAGCCGCACCAGGTGCCCGCACACGAACCCGGTGAGGACCAGCAGCGCCGCCTCGTTCACCGAGCTCTCGGTGATCCCGCCCCTGAACGCCACCCCGACCGCGGCCACCGCGGCCCCGGCGATCGCCCCGCTGCGCCTGCCCCAGGCCGCGGCCCACGCCAGTACCGCCCCGGCCAGCCACGGCCCGACCGAGACCGGCACGGCCCGGTCGTCCAGCGCCAGCGCCCACGACGAGGCCGCCACCGCGGCCGCCGTGACCGCCAAGTCCACATAGAGCGCCCGCGGCTCGTACCCCCGCCGGGCGTACCGGGCGCTGACGATCCCCGTCCACGCCCCGAGGCACACCACCAGCAGCGCGGCCCAGGCCGGATGCGCAAGCGAATCGAACGACAGCGCGCCCAAGAGCACCGGGTAGCCCAAGGCAACGAACCGGTACACCGAGATCGCGCGCCGCAGCTGCGTCTGTATACCCACTGAGGAATTCTCGCAGGACGTGTCCACTGCTCATGAGACCCTCACCGGCGCACCGGCTCCTGGAATGCGGTCATTACAGTGACGGCATGTCGTTCTCAAGCCCCCGACCCGCCTCGATCAGCGTCGACTTCGGCACCTCGCACACCGTCGCCACCATCCGCCGCGCCGACGGACGCGTCCACCAGCAGCTGTTCGACGGCTCGCCGCAACTGCCCTCGGCGGTCTTCATGGACGACGAAGGCGGCCCAGTGGTTGGCGCCGACGCCGCCCACTCCGGCCGCCGCAAACCCGAGCGGTTCGAACCCAACCCCAAGCGCCGCATCGACGACGACACGATCCTCCTCGGCGAGACCGAACTCCCGGTCACCAGCGTCATCGCCGCCGTCCTCGCCCGCGTCGCCAATGAGTGCCGCCAGACCCTCGGCTCACTCGGCCCGGTCACCGTCACCGTGCCCGCCGCCTGGGGCCCCACCCGCCGCCACGTCATCGCCGACGCCGCCTCCGCCGCCGGACTGGGCACCGTCGACCTCGTCGCCGAACCGGTCGCCGCCGCGTCCTACTTCGTGGAGACCCTCGGCAGCGACGCCGCGCCCGGCCAAGGCGTGGTCGTCTACGACCTCGGCGGCGGCACCTTCGACGCGACCGTGCTGCGCCGCAGCGACACCGGCTTCGACGTCCTCGCCGTCGACGGCGCCGCCGACCTCGGCGGCCTCGACTTCGACCAGGCCCTCGCCGAACACTTGGCCGCCAGCGTCCAGCCCGACGACGAGCGCTGGCAGCGCCTGACCAACCCCGTCGAACCCGCCGACCTGCGCCACCGCACCGCGTTCATGGACGAAGTCCGCCAAGCCAAGGAACGCCTCTCCCGCGCGGCCTCGACCGAGCTGACGATCCCGCTGCTCGACGTCGACGCGCACCTGACCCGCGCCGAGGTCGAAGAGGTCTGCACGCCTTTGGTCATGCGCACCATCCGCGTCACCCAAGGCGTCATCCGCGAGTCCGGGATCCCCAAAGAGCAGATCCGGGCCCTGTTCCTGGTCGGCGCGGCCAGCCGCATGCCATTGGTCGCCACGCTCCTGCACCGAGAGCTGGGCATCGCGCCCGCCGCGATCGAACAGCCCGAACTCGCCGTCTCCGAAGGCGGCCTGGTCGCCCAGCACACCGTGAGCACCCCCGTGTCGGTCCCCAGTCCCGCGCTGCCGCCGCAGACCGCGACCCCCGCGGCCGTGCCCGGGCCGCCCCCGACCAACCAGACGCTCCCGCTGCCCGGCCCCTCGGCCCCGCCCTCGCAACCGACCCCGCAGTCCGTCCCCGCCGGGATGCCCGGTCCCCTCACCCAGCCGCACCACTCCTCACCGGTCCCGCCGAGCCACATGACCGGCCCGATGCCCCAGGCCCCCATGCAGGCCCCGCCCGGGCCCGCGGACAAGCCGTGGATCAAGTCCAAACAGGGCATCGCGGTGCTCTCCGGCGCCGCCGCGGTCGTGGTCATCGCCCTCGCGGCGGCCGTCGTACTCCAGTTCCTGCCCGAGAAGGACGACGACCCCAACCCCGGCGGCGGCTCGGACGACCAGGCCGTCGAGACCACCGAAGCGGACCCGACGGGGTCTGGAGAGGACGACAGCGGCCCGGCCAACGCGGGCGCCGAGAACGAGTTCGTGCCGCTGGCCGACGCCGTCGAAGGCGACCTGCTCGCCCACATGACCGAAGGCCACAGCGGCGCGGTCACCGCGATGGCCACCGCCGTGCTCGACGGCTCCAGCGTCGTCATCACCGGCGGCCAGGACGCCATGGTCCGCGTCTGGGACACCGCCGAAGGCACGCTCCTGAGCACCTACCGCGGCCACGAGAGCACCATCACCAGCCTCGGCACCGTGGTCGAGGCCGAAGGGCGCACCGCCGTCTTCTCCAGCGACGACATCAGCGACGACGTGTGGTACCTCGACGACCCCGAGACCGCCGTGGCCGACCGCGACAGCGAATGGGACGACCCGCTGTGGTTCGGCCTGTGGGACTCCGTGCCCGCCTACGCCACCTCCGGTGACGTCAAGCAGCTGTTCACCGGCACGTCCATCGCCGACGTCTCCACCCCGTACTCCGACTTCATCGACTTCGTCGACGTCGACGGCACGGTCCGCTCGGTCGGCCACGACGACCGGCGCGTGTTCGTGTGCGACCTCGCCACCGGCGAGTCGGTCGGCGGCACGTTCGACCAGCTCCAGTACGACATCATCGCGTTCGCCGCGGGCCAGGCCGCCGGGAAGAGCCTCGGCGTCACCGCTTCGACCGACGGCCAGATCCGGGCCTGGGACCTCGCCGCCTCCGAGCCGTACGGGACTGCGGCCCGCGACATGTACCAGACGGTGACCGCGCTGCGCCTGACCGAGGTCGACGGCAAGCCCGTCGCGCTCGCGGTCGGCGACCAGGGCATCAACCTGTTCGACGTCGCCACCGGCACCCAGATCGGCAGCACGTTCGCCTACTACTCCGGCGAGGACGAGCTCAGCGCCGTATCGGTGACCTCGATCGACGGCCACCCCGTGGTGGTCACCGGCACCCTCCTCGGCGAGCTCACCGTCTGGAGCCTCTGAGCCCGCGGGCCGCCGCGACCGCTCGCGGCGGCCCCCCGGCTACTATTGCCAGGCACTTGCAATAACGACCGCGGCTCGGCCGCGAACAGGGGAGGACCAGTGACGGAGCCGGCGAACGGCGCGCCCGGATCGCGCGGGAAGGCCCGCCCGATCGTGTACTACGGCGACCCCGTGCTGCACCGTCCCTGCAAGAAGGTCGAGGCCTTCGACGACGCGCTCGCCGAGCTCGTCGAGGACATGTACGCCAGCATGTACGCCGCGAACGGGGTCGGCCTGGCCGCCAACCAGATCGGCGTCGACGCCCGCGTGTTCGTACTCGACTGCGAGGACGCCGACGGCGAGCGCACCGTGGCCGCGGTCGTCAACCCCACGCTCATCCTCCCGCCGCCCCCGCGCGAGCTCATGGTCGACCACGAGGGCTGCCTGTCGGTCCCCGGTCCCTACGAGGACACGCCGCGCTCGGCGACGGCCGCCGTCGAGGGCTTCGACGTCACCGGAGCGCCGATCCGCATCGAGGGCACCGGCACGCTCTCGCGCTGCCTCCAGCACGAGACCGACCACCTCGAAGGCACCCTCTACGTCGACCGCCTCCCGAAGAAGGCCCGCAAGAGGGCCCTCGCCGAAGCCGGGCTCGCCTGACCTGTCACACCCGACTGGCATCATCGGGCCCGTGGACTACGAGACCTTGAAGGCCGACCTGCGCCGCGCCTACGACGCCGAGGCCGCTTCGCGCGCCGTGATGGACGACGAACCGTGGAAGGCCGCCGAACGCGAACGGTTCGCCGCGTACCTGCCCGCCTCGGCGCGCTTGCTGGAGATCGGCGCGGGCCACGGCGTCAGCGGCCTCTACTTCGCCGGCTCGGGCCACCGCGTCACGTGCGTCGACCTCTCGCCCGAACTCGTGGCCCGCTGCCGTGAGCAGGGCCTCGACGCCGAGGTCATGGACTTCGCCGACCTCGACTACCCCGAGGCGGCGTTCGACGCGGTCTTCGGCATGAACTGCCTCCTCCACGTCCCCAGCGCCGACCTGCCCGCCGTGCTCGCCGAACTCGCGCGGGTCCTCGCGCCCGGCGGGCTCTGCTACTGGGGCCAGTACGGCGGCCTCGACTTCGAAGGCGTGTGGGACCGCGACAAGTACGAGCCCAAGCGGTTCTTCTCGTTCCAGAGCCTCGATCGCCTGCGCGCGTTCGCCTCTGCGGCGTTCACGGTGCTGGATGCGCGCACGGTCCCCGTCGACCGCACCCCTGACCAGTTCCATTCGCTGATCCTGCGCAAGGACTGACCGGGGGACGGGAGTGGCCGTCGTGGCCGCGGCGCTCTATTCTCGCCAGAGACCGCCTCTCGGCCGGACCCCGGCCAGGAACGGGGGAGCCCATGACCGCACAGCACCAGATCGCCGAGTTCATCGCGATCGGCAACGACGGCCGCATGTACGCGACCGAACCGGACAAGCTGCGCCGCATCGTCCACTTCGAACTCGCACGGGAACCGTGCCTGACCCAGCCCGAGCTGCGCCAGGCCGGAGTCGGCCTGGTCGCCCTCGGCGACCACGAAGCGGCCCAACGGGTCCTCGGCGAAGCCCTCGAACGCGCCGACACCCCGCACCAGAAAGTCGCCGCCCTGGTCAACCTCGGCGACGCCCACCGCTACGCCGGCGCGATCGAAATCGCCGAACCCCTCTACACCGAGGCGGTCGACCTCGCTCGAGCCGAATCCCCGGCCGCCCTCCACTTCGCGCTGCAACACTACGGAAAACACCTGGTGGACGCCCGCCGCCCCGGCCGAGCGGTCGAGGTCCTCACCGAGGTGCTGCGGATGAGGGAACGGATAGGCGACGCGGCGCTCATAGCCTCGACAAGGGACGCGCTGGAAGCGGCAAAGCTGGCAATCACGCAGCGGACCGCCTGAGGGCCTCGTGCGGCTGCGGGGCACGCCGCGCCCTGCCGCCCGCCGACTCCTTCGGGTCGGGTGTGGACTTTCGTGGTCGGGTCGTCACCGCGTGGGTTCTCGGCTGTCGGGCGCGTAGGATCTGAGCCGCCGTTGAGCCGAAGGAGTGCCATGACCGATCGCAGCACCGCACCGGAACGCGCCGCCGTGGGCCTGGCCCGGTTGGCGGGCATGCTCAGGGCCGAGGCCGCGAACGGCCTGTTCTGGGGCGCGGGGCCCGAGGAGGAGGCGCGGCTGCGGCGGCTTCGCGAGCTGGCCGCAGCGCTGCTGGCCGAGGTCGATCGGCGTTCGGAGGCCGAGATCGGCGCGATCTTCGCGGCCGACACCGGCCTGCGGACTCCCATGCCCGGCACCGAGTTCCGCGTCCAGTGCGCCGACGGCACGCGTCTGGTGCAGCGGCGGCGCCTGCGCAGTGGCACACTCGGCGGCCGTATCGCTGCGGTGGCCGCCGCGCTCGGGGCCGAGCCGCCCGCCGATCCGGTCGCGATCGCGGACACCGACCTCGCCGGGCTCCCGTGCCCGCACACGTACCTGCTGGTCTACGAACTCACGACCACGATGGACGCCGAGGCCGCCGCCGAAGCGCTGCTGCCCGGCGATCCGGATCTGGACGGCGAGCTCGACTACGCCCGGCCCGAGGCCAGCGCGGTCCCGGTCGCGAGGCCGCCGCTGCCGGTGACCGAGGCGGCCCGGCGCATCCTCGACCAGGTCGCCGCGCTCGCGGCGGCCTCGTTGGCGGTCGCGACCGACCATTACGAGATCGAACGCCAGCAGCGGATCGCGGACCTGTGCGCCGACACCGTGCCCGCCGGTTTCGCCTACCCGAGGATCGACTGCGGGGACCTGGCGGCGCGCTGCGTGCCGACCGGCGCGGACACGGTGATCTTCGACGAGTCCGACCGCATCCTGCTCATCCGCCGCACCGACACCGGCCAGTGGTGCGCGCCCGGCGGGGCCGCCGAGGTCGGCGAACCGGTGGGCCTCGCGGCGGTGCGCGAGGCCGCGGAGGAGACCGGCCTCGACGTGGCACTCACCGGCCTGTCCTGGGCGTTCGACAAGCGCGACACCGACCTGGGCGACGGCCGCATGCCGCTCCTGCTGAGCTTCCTCGCCCGCCCCCTCGACCCCGCCCAACCGATCCGCCTCGCCGAACTCGAAGCCACCGACTGGCGTTGGACCACCGAATCCGAAGCCGCCGAGCTCGACCTCTTCCGAGGCCACGAACTACGAGTCCCCGCCGCCTACTCCCGCCACCGATCCGCCCGTTAACGCCCGGCCCGCCGGGACGCTAGACGAGACCGCCGAACCCGTTCGACATCCACGAGCCGCACGTTGACGCTCGCCAGCGCAGCGCCACGAGGCCGCCGAGCCTGTCCGGCGGCCACGCGCCGCGCCTTTTCCCCTCCGCGCCCTCGCCACACGCTGAAAGGCCCGTCCCCTTTGGGGACGGGCCTTCGACCAGAGTCATCGGGCGAGGAAACTCTGGGCCGGTCAGGTCACCAGAGCCATCGGGCGCAGTCGCTTTGGAGCACGACGGTCGCGTCGGCCTCCTCCGGCGAGCCTTCGGCGGTGGCGTTGAAGGCGTTGATCGCGTCGATGCACGCGCGCATCGACTCGGCGTCCTCGGCTTGGGTCGTCAGGTCCTCGACCTGCGTCTCCGCCGCGCCGAGGTCCTCTTCGAGCGAGGCGACCTGGCCGGTCACCGAGTCCAGTTCGGACTGCGCGTCCTCCAGGTCGGCCTTCGCGTCTTCGAGGTCGCCGCTGGAGCGCAGCCACAGGGCGATCGAGACCGCGGCCGCGGCCAGGGCGATCGTCATGAGGGACGCGAGGATCGGCACGGTGGGGGAGCGGCGGGGGCCCGCGGGTGGGACCGGCGGGGCGTACGCGGCCGGGGGCTGCTGGATCGGGGCCGGTTGCTGCGGAACGTATCCGGGCGGCTGGGGCGAGTACGCGGGCGGGACGCTGGAGGGCGGGCCGCTGGGCTGTCCGACGGGCTCGCCGAGACTGTAGTGCGGAGGCGGGTCGTAGGCCATGACGGGCTCCTTCTGTCGGGGTGGTCACCGTTCCTGGTGGACGGCGGTGCCCGGGGGCGGGGACTCCATTCTGACGAGTGCCGTCCAGCACCGGTTGCACCCGTGACGCAACCGTGACACAAGGGTCCGACAATTCGGGGCGGGCCGAAGCCCGCCCCCGTTCAGATGCTTTGGCGCTAAGCGAACTTGAGCGTGCCGCCGTCGATCACGTGGTCGGCGCCGTGGATGTTCGCGGCCCGGTCCGAGAGCAGGAACGCGACCAGGTCGGCGACCTCCTCGGGCTCGCTGATGCGGCCCGAGGCCGTGCCGAGCTGCCCGGGCAGGCCCTGGAGCAGGTCGTCCTGCGAGACCCCGTACGACTCGGCGATCTTGGCGCCGAAGCTGCCCGGGTCCTTCCACAGCGACGTGCCCACTACGCCCGGCGAGACGGTGTTGACCCGCACGCCCTGGGGCGCGAACTCCTCGCTGAGACGCTTGGAGAACATCGTCAGCGCGGCCTTGGCCTCGCCGTACGCCATCGGGCTGCCGGTGGGCATCCGGGCGTTGACCGAGGACACGTTGACGATCGCGCCCTTGCGCTCGACGATCCCGGGCAGCGCGGCCCTGGTCGTCCACAGCGCGCTGAACAGGTTGAGGGCGAACACGCTCTCCCACTGCTCGACCGGCACGTCGAGCACGCCGCCGAGGCTCATCCCGCTCGCGTCCCCCGCGCCCACGTTGTTGACCAGCAGGTCGATGCCGCCGACCTCACTGATCGCCGCGTCCACGACGCCCTCGGCGCCTTCACGCGTCGACAGGTCGGCCGCGACGGTCGCGGCGGCGACCTTCTCCAGCTCGGGGGTGATGGTGCGGGCCACGCCGACGACGCGAACGCCTTCGGCCGCGAGGGTCTGGGCGACGGCCAGGCCGATGCCGCGGCTCGCGCCGGTCACGAGGGCGGTCTTGCCGTTGAGTCCGAGATCCATGGATCTGCCTTTCGAAATGTTTTTGAACTACAGGTCAAAAATTGGAGCGAATAAAACGCCCTCGAACGAGGGCGCGGTCGTTCAGAGGCCCGCCAGGGCCGTCTCGATGATGCCGTGCAGCGCGTCGCGCTCATGGGTCTTGGCCATGACGCGCAAGCCTGCCACCATGCTCATCAGGTACTTCGCCTGCGCCTCGACGTCCAACGCGGGGTCGACGTCCCCCTCGCGCTGGCCGCGGCGCAGCCGCTCGGTGAACAGCCGGATCGACTGCTCGGTGATGCGACCGACCTTCGCGGTGGCCTCGGTGTCCCGCCCGCCCAGTTCGAGGGCGGTGTTGGCCGCGAGGCACCCGCGCCGGACCGGCGCGGAGAGGTCCATGTCCACCAGGAACACCATGTAGGCGCGGATGCGCTCCTTGGCCGTCCCCGGTTCGTTCAGGTAGGCCTCCGTCATCTCGGTCCCGACCCTGCCGTACAGGTCCAGCGCCTTGTCGAACAGCTCCC
Organism: Glycomyces sp. NPDC046736; assembly: GCF_040645615.1. Classification (NCBI taxonomy): domain Bacteria; kingdom Bacillati; phylum Actinomycetota; class Actinomycetes; order Glycomycetales; family Glycomycetaceae; genus Glycomyces; species Glycomyces sp. NPDC046736. The sequence continues at coordinate 107,590 of NZ_JBEYYO010000017.1, forward strand.
GCTTGGAGCCGAACGCGTGGTACAGACTGCCCTTGCCGACGCCGGTGGCCTCGGCCAGGTCCGCGGGGGAGGTGCCCGCGTAGCCCTTGGACCAGAACGTCTCCATCGCCTGCGCGACGACCACGTCCGGTTCGAAGTTCTTCGGCCTGCCCATGTCCAGAAGCCTAACCGTTCTTGACCTATGAGTCAAGAACGCGTGTCGGTCGTCACCATCACTACTTGAACCATTGCGCCCCAATCGAAGTCAACACTCCATCACCCTCCGAAACCCCGCCCCTCCACGGCCCTTGCGACCAGAGGCGATACTTGAACCGTGCTCAAACCCCTAGTGATCGCCTCCGACCTCGACGGCACGCTGCTCGGACCCCGCGGCGACCTCACCCCTCCCACCCGCGACGCCCTCGCCGCCGCCCGCGACGAAGGACTGGCCGTCGTCGCCGTCACCGCCCGCACCCCCTACGGCGTCGACATGCTCCCCGACCTCATCCCGCTCCTGGACGGCGCCGTGTGCGCCAACGGCGCGATCCTCTACCAACCCGCCACCGGCCGCATCCGCATCCTCCGCTCCATCCGCCTCGCCCTCGCCCGCAAGGTCGCCGCCGCCATCGCCCAGCGCCTCCCCGACGCGATCTTCGCCGTCGAGAACGGCGCCCACATCGTCGGCGAAGCCGCCTACCGCGACCTCGTCGGCGCCACCAACTGGGAATTCGTCGACGACCTCGACGCCGTCTTCAAGAAAGCCAAACGCGCGGTCAAGATCAAGGTCTACTGCTCGGCCCGCACCGGCGAGGAGATGGCCGCCGCCGTCGAAGGCGCCGACCTCGGCGGCCTGTCCATGTGCCACTGGGGCGACTTCGGCATGCTCGACTTCAACGCCCGCGGCGCCGACAAGGCCTTCGGCCTCGCCCAATGGTGCAAGGACCGCCGCGTCGGCCCCGCCGACGTCGTCGCCTTCGGCGACATGCCCAACGACGCCCCCATGCTCTCCTGGGCCGGACGCTCCTACGCCATGGGCGACGCCCACCCCGAAGCGATCGCCGCCGCCAAGGACCGCGCCCCCACCAACGCCGACGACGGCGTCGCCAAGGTCATCCGCTCGCTCCTCGACGACGAAGCCGCAGCCGCCGCGTAAAACCCCTTGCGCCCACCGCGCACCCATGCTGAACTGGCCCCTTCGTACCCGAGGCGAAGGAGCCCCCATGCACAAGCCGTTCATGTCCCACCAGGAAGGCATCCACCAAGCAAAGGACATGACCGCAATTGCGCACGCTCAACCTCGGGATCCTCGCCCATGTCGACGCCGGTAAGACCAGCCTGACCGAGCGGCTCCTCCAAGCCGCCGGCGTCATCGACGAAGTCGGCAGCGTCGACGCGGGCTCCACCCGCACCGACACCCTCGACCTCGAACGCAGGCGAGGCATCACCATCAAGTCCGCCGTGGTCGCCTTCGACCTCGCCGGCACGCCCGTCAACCTCGTCGACACCCCGGGCCACCCCGACTTCATCGCCGAAGTCGAACGCGTCCTCGGCCTCCTCGACGGCGCCGTCCTCGTCGTCTCCGCCGTCGAAGGCGTCCAAGCCCAGACCCGCGTCCTCTTCCGGGCCCTGCGCCGCCTCGGCGTCCCCACCCTCGTGTTCGTCAACAAGATCGACCGCGCCGGAGCGCGCCGCGACTCGATCCTGGACGAACTCGCCACCGCCCTCGACCCCGCCCTCATCCCGATGGACACCGTGACCGCCATCGGCACCGCCCGCGCCGCCGCCACACCGCGACCGGCCGGCCCCGAGACCGTCGCCGAAGCCCTCGCCGACCTCGACGACGACCTCCTGGCCGCCTACCTCGACGGCACCCTCACCCCCGCCGCACTCGACGCCGCGCTGGCGACCCAGGTCGCTCGGGCCCGCGCGCATCCCGTCCACTTCGGATCGGCGATCACCGGTGCGGGCGTGGCAGGCCTGGTGGACGGCATCCGGCGGTTCCTCCCCGGCACCGACGCCGACCCGGCAGGGCCGCTCTCGGGCACCGTGTTCAAGGTCGACCGCGGCCCGGCGGGGGAGCGGATCGCCTACGCGCGCCTGTATTCGGGGCGCGTGGCCGTGCGCGAGGAGATCACCGTGGGCGGCCGGTCGGCCAAGGTCACCGGCATCGACGTGTTCGAGGACGGCGGCGAGCGATCCTCGCGCACCGTCGAAGCGGGCCGGATCGCGAAGTTCCGCGGCCTCGGCGAGGTCCGCATCGGCGACCCGATCGGGACGCCCCCGCGCGCCGTCTCGGGCCACTTCGCGCCGCCCACCCTGGAGACCGTGGTCGTCCCCGGCCGCGAGGAGGACCGACCGGCGCTCCACACCGCGCTCACCCAGCTCGCCGAACAGGACCCGCTCATCGGCCTGCGCCAGGACGAGCGCCGCCGCGAGCTCGCCGTCTCCCTCTACGGCGAGGTCCAGAAGGAGGTCGTGGGCGCGACCCTCGCCGACGAGTACGGCCTCGACGTGGCCTTTCGCGAATCCACCGTCATCTGCGTCGAACGCCCACTGGGGACCGGCGCGGCCGTCGAGTACATCGCCAAGGCCCCCAACCCGTTCCTGGCCACCGTGGGCCTGCGCGCCGAGCCCGCCGAGAGCCTCGACAACGAGTTCCGGCTCGAAGTCGAACTCGGCTCCATGCCGTTCGCGTTCTTCAAAGCCCTGGAGGAGACCGTCCACGAAACCTTGACGCAGGGCCCGCACGGCTGGCAGGTCCAAGGCTGCGCCGTCACCGTCACCCACACCGGGTACTGGGCCCGGCAGTCCCACGCGCACGGCTCGTTCGACAAGTCCATGTCCAGCACCGCAGGGGACTTCCGCGGCCTCGTCCCGCTCATCCTCGCCCAGGCCCTCGACGAAGCGGGCACCGTGGTGTGCGAACCCCTGCACCGCTTCAGGATCGAGCTGCCCGAGGCCGACCTCGGCGGCGTCCTCGGCGCGCTGTCGAAACTGCGGGCCGTGCCCGAAGCGCCCGCGCCCCGCGAAGGCCGCTACGTCCTCGAAGGCACGATCCCCGCCACCGCCGTCCACGGCCTCGGCCAGCGCCTCCCGGGCATGACCCGCGGAGAAGGCCTGCTGGAGAGCGCCTTCGAACGCCACGAACCGGTGAGCGGCCCCGTGCCGTCCCGGCCCCGCACCGACGCGAACCCCTACGACCGGGACGCCTACCTCGTCGCGATCAGCCGCCGCGTCACCGCCGGATAGCGCATCCATTGTGTCCGGATATGTTGCGCTCCTTATGAATTGATGGTCAAATATGTGGTTAGGTCCTTTTCATCGCCTCTTCGGCCCGCCCACCCTCGGCGGGCAGAGAAAGGAATACCCATGCGCCTCAAGCGAAGGCTCGCCACAGCGGGCGTCGCCCTGGGGGTCGTCGCGGCCGCCACCGGCACCGCCGCCCTCACCGCACAAGCCGACCCCGCGGGCCCCACCGCAGACGACACCACACCCGTCGCCTGGAACGTGGACGGCCTCACCGCCACCGAACTCACCGAACTCGAATCCCTCGGCTTCGACATCGCCGAAGCCCACGACGGCCGCGCCCAGATCATCGGCGACGCCGCCGTCGCCGACGAACTGCGCGACCTCGGCCACGACCCCGAATTCCACGACACCGTCTACAAAGCCGTCGACCCCGCCATCCAGCAGGAGGGCACCTACTACGGCGGCTACCGCACCGTCGACGCCTACGAAGCCGACCTCCAGGCCATCACCGAGGCCAACCCCGACCTCACCGTCCTCCACGACATCGGCGACTCCTGGCTCAAGACCCAGGGCCAAGGCGGCCACGACCTCCTCGCCGTGTGCCTCACCAAACTCACCGACGGCGACTGCGAGACCGACCCCGACTCGGTCAAACCCCGCTTCACCCTCATGGCCCAGATCCACGCCCGCGAAATCGCCACCGGCGAGATCGCCTGGCGCTGGATCGAGAAACTCGTCGACGGCTACGGCACCGACCCCGAGGTCACCGAACTCCTCGACACCACCGAAGTGTGGGTCGTCCCCATCGTCAACCCCGACGGCGTCGACATCGTCGCCTCAGGCGGCAACAACCCCGTCCTCCAACGCAAGAACGCCAACGACACCGCCGGCAACTGCGGCAGCCGCCTCGGCATCGACCTCAACCGCAACTCGTCCTTCGAATGGGGCAACGACTCCACCAACCCCTGCGCCGAGACCTACCAAGGCGCCACGGCCGCCTCCGAACCCGAGACGCAGGCGATCGAGGCCTGGCTGCGCGACATGCACCCCGACCAGCGGGGCCCAGGCGCCAACGACCCCGCGCCCGACGACGCCCGCGACGTCTTCATCACCCTGCACTCCTACGGGAACTACATCATCATCCCCTACGGCTACACCGCAGATCCCGCCCCGAATGACACCGCGCTGCGCGCCCTCGGCGCCGACATGGCCGAATACAACGGCTACTTCGTCGGCACCAACGACGACACCGTCGGCTACGGCACCTCCGGCACCACCGACGACATGGCCTACGGCGAACTCGGCGTCGCCGCCTTCACCTTCGAAGTCGGCGGCAACTTCGGCACCTGCGGCGGATTCTTCCCCGCCTACACCTGCGTCGACGCGAGCCTGTGGCCCGAGAACGAAGGCGCACTCCTGACGGCCGCCCAAGCCGCCGCCGCGCCCTACGCCTCATAACCTGATCGGTCCCGGCGGCACGCGCCGCCGGGACCGCCCGAAATCCCCATACCCCGCCGCACGCCGCCCCCGCGGCCCATACTGGCCCTGCACCCTCCTGAAGAGAGGACACGGCCATGACCACCACAAACACCGACCAGGGCAAGAACGGCATCACCGTCCGCAGGCTCATCACCGCAGGCGTCATCCTCGCCCTCGCCGTCTGGTTCATCCTCGCCAACACCGAAGAAGTCGGCGTCAAACTCTGGCTCGTCCGCGTCGAGACCCCCATGTGGATCATGATCACCGTGGTTTTCCTCGCCGGCTGGGCCGTCGGCGCGCTCCTGCGCCGCCGCTCCGCCAAGAAACGCGCCTGAACCGCCGAAACCCCCGCGCCGCAGACCCGCCCGCGCCACCGCCCACCGGGCTATGGTGGGCCGTATGCATGTCGTCATCGCCGGAGGGCACGGACAGATCGCGCTGCTCCTGACCGAGATCCTGGCCGCCGAAGGACACTCCGTCACCGGACTGATCCGCAACCCCGACCACGCCGAAGACCTCACCGCGATCGGCGGCCGACCCATCCTCCTCGACCTCGAACAGGCCGACCCCGAACACCTCGGCGCCCTCCTCGACTCCGAGACCGGCAACGACGTCGACGCCGTCGTCTTCGCCGCCGGAGCCGGACCCGGCAGCGGCGCCGCCCGCAAGGACACCGTCGACCGCGCCGCCGCCGTCCTCCTCGCCGACGCCGCCGAACGCGCCGGCGTCCGCCGCTACCTCCAGATCTCCACCATGGGCGCCGGCTCGACCCCCGACCCCGCCCGCGACGAGGTCTGGGCCGCCTACCTCGAAGCCAAGACCGCCGCCGAAGACGACCTGCGCGCCCGCGACCTCGACTGGATCATCCTGCGGCCCGGCGCCCTCACCGACGACCCGCCCACCGGCGCCGTGCTGCTCTCCAAACCGCCCGCCGGACGCGGCAGCGTCACCCGCGCCGACGTCGCGGCCGTCCTCGCCGAACTCCTCCGCACCCCCGCCGTCTCCAGGCAAGTCCTCGAACTGCGCGGCGGCGACACCCCCGTGACCCACGCGGTCGCGTCCCTGGTGAACACCGACTGAACCAGACCCCAAGCCCCACATGCGCATGCGGATTGCGTCGGCGGTCGACAGTGCTCGATACTGTACCGATGCGATTTGGAGTGGTGCCCTCATCCGTTCGACGCGATGTGCTCGCCTGGCACGGCGCCGACGGGCAAGCCTGGCTCGACGAACTCCCCAGGACAGTGTGGGCGCTGGCCAGGAAGTGGTCGCTCAAGCTCGACGTCCCGGCCTTCGCGGGCGGTTCGCAGGCCTATGTGGTCGCCGCGCGACGCGAGGACGGCTCGGACGCGGTGCTCAAAGTGCCCTATGTCGACGATGAGAACCGGGCCGAGGCCACGGCGCTGCGCGCCTACGACGGCGACGGCGCGGTGCGGCTCTACGACTACGACCCGTCGACCGGCGGCATCCTCATGGAGCGCCTGGTCCCGGGCAACCGCCTCAAGTCCACCCGCTTCTTCGGCCACCGCACCCCCGAGGCCGCGTGGCGGCGCATCGGCATCGCGTGCGGGCTCTACCGGCGGCTGTGGCGCCCGGTCGAGTCCTTCGAGGGCCTCCCCGAGATCCCGAACGCCGCCGACCTGGTCGAGGCGTGGATCGCCGCCTACCGCACGGCCGGGCCCGAGACGCTCTACCGCGCCGGTGAGGAGACGCTGCGTCTCGGCGTCGAACTCGGTGAGGAACTGCTGCGCGAGACCCCCGAACTCGGCCTCGCCAACCGCGACACCCACTTGACGAACATCGTCTCGGCCGAACGCGAACCGTGGCTGTTGATCGACCCGAAGCCGTGCGTGGCCGAACGCGCCTTCGACGGCGGGTACTTCCTGTTCAAGCAGCAGGTCCACGGCCCGCACTCGGGCACCGACCTCCTCCAGGCCGTGGCCGAGGGCCTGGGCGCCGATGCGGGCCGCGTCCGGTCCTGGGCGATGCTGCGCTGCGTCGACCAGATCGTGGGCGCCGACAGCGACCAGGAACGCCACCTGGCCCTCAAGGCCCTCGACGACCTCCAGCGCGCCTGACTCAGGCGAGTCCCCTCGCTCGCCAGTGACGCAGATGCGCGTCGACCGACCAGGCCGAGATCCGCTCCAGGTCGGGCTCGGCGGGCAGCGGGGTGCGGCCCGAAGCGAGCGCGTCGAGGATCCGGCCACGTACCTCGTCCACTTCGGCCAACACTGTCGCCAGTTCGGGCACGCCGCCGGTCTTGACGCGGAGCACGCGTTCGCGGTCGGCCTCGGGCATGGGCAGCGTCAGGGTCCCGCGCTCGGCGATCTCCAAGCCCTGCAAGCCCAGTCGCAGCGCGTGCGAGGCGTACTTGACGTCGTAGCCGTACTTGGCGACCAGTTCGGGCCGGTTCGGCATGTCGCCTTGGCGACCGCGCCCGAGCAGCCGCTCGGTCTGGCCGTCGAGGTAGCCCACGAACCGCTCGGCGGCGCGCCGCGACAGGAACGCCGCGCCCAGGCCGCGCAGCTCCTCGCCCAGTTCGGTCGAGGCGTGCACCGACTCCTTGGGCGCGAACATCGGCAGCAGCACCGTGGGGTTGCCCGCGGCGGCGAGGCGGAGGTACTTCCGCAGCGAGTACATGACCAGGTCGGTGTCGCCGTGCCGCGACCGCGCGCCCTCGGGCCGGGTGCGCCACACGTAGTGGTCCATCGCCGGGACCATCCCGATGACGCGCTCGGGCGGTTCGACGTAGACGCCCATCTCGTCGTGGTCGGCGGCGCCGGGGAGCGCGAGGCCGTGGAGGTCGGAGCCGACCTCGGTGCGCAGGATCTCGCCGTCGCGGGCCACGGCGGGGTCGCCGTGCTCGGTGGGGCCTGGGGTCGCGTTCATCGGGTCAGCCTGCCATCGGACCGGGCGTCGAGCGAGGGGATTTCGCAGAGCGCACGCGACACGCCGGTCACGAACGGATGAATGTCGGACTCGTCGGATATCTGACTTCGAGGCGAGTCGTCCAGTCGTCGGAATGTCCCTTGAGGATTCACTCGCGGGGCTCGCGGAGGGCCGCGCGGAGTCCTCTCAGGCCGATGATCCCGATCGCGATGCCGAGTCCCAGCGAGGTGATCGCGAGCGTCAAATGGACCCAGAAGTAGCCCGTGGGATCGCCTGATGCGTCGAAGGCCAGGCCGCTGACGTCCTGAAACAAGTTCTTGACAAAAGTTGTCCAGATTGCAAGCGACCACACCCCGAAGGCGAGGAGGAACAGCGAGACCGGGCGGCTGAGCTTCATTCGTCCAGTATCCGGACCGCCGCCGCGCTCGAAATCTCGGGCGCGTCGAGGCGGCCGCGGGTCACTGCACGGGCCGTCGCACGGCCGGTGCGGCGGCGCGGGCGTCTGATGCGCCTACTATCCTGGTCATTGCTGACCCGGTGTCACTCTGTGCGGCACTTGCGTGCATACCGTGGTCTGCGATGATGGAGACCGGATTGTCGTATTGCACGAAATGGCTGGCCCGGACATGAACGCATCCGAAGCACCGCAGCCGCCCAGCGGCTACCCCGACGCTTCCGTCGTGGGCTGGGTCCGCACCGAGGACGTCGAGAGCGCGGGCCTCCACATCAGAATGACGATCGCGCCCGCCGATCGGATCGTGCAACTGTGGGAACTCGAGGACGGCCACCCCGTGCTGTGGCTCGGCAACGCCTTCCGCATCGAGTCCGAGCCCCCCGGGCTCTACCTCAACCACCGCTACGAGGCGAGGCTGAGCCGCGGCCAGCGGGACCTCCTGGCCCGCGCGGCCGCGAAGTTCTGGAAGTCTTAAGCGGCGCGCCGCTCGCCGATCCGCTCCAAAGCCTCGACCAGGGGCTGCAACTCCGGGTCCTTACCGGCCTCGTCGAGCGCCTCGCGCAGGGCCGCGTCGTGGGTCGGCCGGGCCGCTTCGAAGAGCTCGCGTCCGGCCTCGGTGATCTTGGTGCAGATGCCGCGGCGGTCGTCGGCGCAGATGGTGCGGGCCAGGAGCCCGCGGTCCTCCAGGCGCGTCACCAGGCGCGTGGTCGCGCTCTGGCTCAGCACGATCGCGTCGGCGACCTCGCGCATCTGGAACCGGTCGACCTTGCCCTTGTGATGGCGGTGGAGCACGGTGAGCAGCGAGTACTCGCGGACGCTGAGGTCGTGTTCGGCTTCGAGGCTGCGCCCGACGCGCTCGCCGATGCGATCGTGCAGGACCGACAGGTTGCACCAGGTCTGTGCCAGCGCGGTGGTGGTGGACGGTGCCGTGGCCACGGTGCACCTCCCTTTCTCAAGACGATCGCGGCAAGTCTAGCGTACGGTGACATACGCACCCCGCCAATTACCGTCGCTTGCAATTAACCCGCGTTTGCAAGTACTCTCGACGGTGCGGCCGCGTCAGCCGACGCGGTCGAGGCGTTGCTCCAGCTCCCCGGCTGGACGTACCCTTGGGGCCGCCCCCGCGACCCCCGCGCCCGGACCGCCGCTCATCCGAAGGAACGATCTTGACCAGCAACCTGTTCACCCCGCTCACGCTCCGCGGGACCACGTTCGCCAACCGGGCCTGGATGGCCCCGATGTGCCAGTACAGCGCCGCCGTGGAAGGGCCTCAGGAGAGCGCGCCGAACGACTGGCACGTGCAGCACTACGGCTCGCGGGCCGTGGCCGGGCCCGGCCTGATCCTGGTGGAGGCCACCGCGATCGTCCCCGAGGGCCGCATCAGCGCCGGCGACCTCGGGATCTGGAACGAGGTCCAGGTCGAGGGCCACAAGCGCCTGACCTCGTTCATGCGATCGCACGGGGTCGTCCCTGGCATCCAGCTCGCCCACGCGGGCCGCAAGGGCAGCAACGACCTGGAGTTCAACGGCGGGAGGTCGCTGACCGAGGCCGAGGGCGGCTGGACCCCGGTCGCGCCGAGCGCTGTGGCGTTCAGCGACAGGACGCAGGTCCCGCACGCGCTCACCGTCGAGGAGATCGCCGGCGTGGTGGAGGCCTTCGCGGCCGCCGCCCAGCGGGCCCTGGACGCCGGGTACGAGGTCGTGGAGGTCCACGGCGCGCACGGGTACCTGCTGCACGAGTTCCTCTCCCCGATCTCGAACCTGCGCGAGGACGAGTACGGCGGTTCGTTCGAGAACCGGGTGCGGCTGCCGCTGGAGGTCGTGGACGCGGTGCGCGCGGTCGTGGGGGAGGAGCGGCCGCTGCTGTTCCGCGTCTCGGCCACCGACTGGGTCGAGCCCGAGGGCTGGACCGCCGACGACACGGTGCGCCTCGCCGGTCTGCTGCGCGAGCGCGGCGTGGACCTGCTCGACCTGACGACCGGCGGGAACGTGCCGGTGGCGTCGATCCCGAGCGGCCCGGGCTACCAGGTGCCGTTCGCCGCGCGGGTGCGCCGCGAGACCGGCCTGCCGACCGCGGCGGTCGGGCTCATCACCGAGCCGCGCCAGGCCGAGAAGATCCTCGCCGACGGCGAAGCCGACGCGGTGCTCCTCGGCCGCGAGCTGCTGCGCAACCCGTACTGGCCGCGCGAGGCCGCGCGCGAGCTCGGCGACGAGCACCTGCTCCCGCTCCCGTACCGCCGCGCCTGAGCATCCCTCGCGCCCGAGGCGAAGCGCCGGGCCCCGTCAGAGGCCCGGCGCTTTTTCGTACAGAAGGCCCGAAACCGTGTCGTACCCCCCGCGTATTTTTGATCCAGGGGTCCCTCTTATGTCCGATTTGTGTAGACACTCCGTGACAATCCCGGACACGCCCTAACCCGGTTTCGAGGCCGCCTCGGATTGCACGTGTTCGATGGACTCCTGCTGCGCGATGTCGCGCGCCAAGTGGCCAACGGCGCGGTTGAAGACCTCCCGGTCGGCCGGGTCGTCGAAGTCCCAGTCGTCCAAGCGCCGGTCGAGCCAGCGCTTCCACGCCGAGATGAACAGCCCGAACTCCGCCAGGCCCCGCTCGGTCAGGCGCAGGTGTCCCCGGTCGAGCGCGACATAGCCCTCGCGGACCACCTGTACGAACACCGGTTGCAGCACCTGCGGCGGCAGCGCGTGCGCCGCCGCGATGCGCAGCAGCGTGGCCGGCTCGCCCGAGACCTGCCGCATGTAGACCTGCCGCAGCGCCCACGTGCTGGCCCGGTCCAGCGCCGAAGCGTTCGCGGCCGACTCGTACACCTCGGTGAACACCGTGCGCCGCTCGCGCTGCATCACGTCGGCGACCATGCGCGCCAACCGCTCCTCCGACGGCGCCGGGTCGGGCGCGCCGAAGCCCTCGCCCATGTCGGCCGCGCGCCCCCGCGCCGCGTCGTGCAGCGGCCGCTCCTGGAGGAACCACGCCACCACGAAGCCCAGCAGCGCAACGGGAACGGTCCAGAAGAACACGAAGTCGATCGAGTCGGCGTACGCCTGGACGATCGGCGCGATCACCGTGTCCGGCAGCTCGTGCAGCCCCGCCGGGCTCGCCGCCGCGGCCGGGTCCACCCCGGTCTCGGCGTACGCCTGCGCCAGCAGCGGCGTCAAGTGGTTGCTGAACAGCGTCCCGAAGATCGCCGTCCCGAACGTCGACCCCACGGTCCGGAAGAACGTCACGCCCGACGTGGCCGCGCCCATCTGCGCGTACGGCACCGTGTTCTGCACCGCGATCGTGAGCACCTGCATCGCCAGCCCGATCCCCAGGCCCAGAACGAGCATGTACACCGATTCGAGCCACACGCTCGTGCCCGGCCCCATCGTCGACATGAGATAGAGCCCCGCGGCCATGAACGCGGTGCCGAGGATCGGGAAGATCTTGTACCTCCCGGTCCGGCTCACCACCGACCCCGACAGGATCGAGGTGAACAGCATCCCCGCGACCATCGGCAGCGTCCGGTACCCCGAGACCGTCGCCGACACCCCGTCCACGTATTGCAGGTACGTGGGCAGGAACGTCATCGCCCCGAGCATCGCGAACCCCACGATGAAGCTCAGGATCGAGCACACCGTGAACACCGGGTTCTTGAACAGCCACATCGGAAGGATCGGCTCGGCCGCGCGGCGCTCGACCACCACGAACAGCGCCAGCGCCACCGCCGCCCCGGCGAACATGCCCAGGATCGTCACCGAGTCCCACGCGTACTCGCCGCCGCCCCACTCCAGGGCCAGGATCAACAGCGAAGTGCCGATCGCGACGAAGATCAGCCCCAGGTAGTCGATGACCGGCTTGGCCGCCGAGCGGACCCGCGGCACGAACGCCGCGGCCATCACGATCATCACCACCGCGATCGGCACGTTCACGTAGAAGCACCACCGCCACGACAGGTGGTCGGTGAACAGGCCGCCCAGCGTGGGCCCCAGGACCGTGGTCACCCCGAAGACCGCGCCCATCGCGCCCTGGTACTTCCCCCGCTCGCGCAGCGGGATCACGTCGGCGATGAGCGCCATCGCCGTGACCATGAGCCCGCCCGCGCCCAGACCCTGCACCGCGCGTGCCGCGATCAGGAACACCATGTCGGTGCTGAACCCGGCCAGGATCGAGCCGCCCACGAACACGACCGCGCTGATCTGGAAGATCGACTTGCGCCCGAACATGTCGCCGAACTTGCCCACGACCGCCGCCGCGATCGCCTCCGCCAACAGGTACGACGTGACCACCCAGGCCATGTGCCCGGCCCCGCCGAGGTCGGCCACGATCGTCGGCAGCGCCGTGGACACGATCGTCTGATCCAGCGCGGCCATGAGCATGCCCAGCAGGATCGTCACGAACACGAGGTTGCGCCGCGACTTCGGCAGCGCCGGAGGCGCGGGCTCCTCAGCCTCAGCCCGCTCGGCGGTGTCTACAGTGCTCATAGTGCGGAACGATAGCCGCAAATCACCTCAACAGGGCCCGAGTGACCCCGAAGCGCCCGGCCCCGCGCATAGGATGTCCCCGACATCGAGCGCGTCGACCCGGCGGAGGCCCCATGGAACTCGTGGCGATCCTGTTCGCCCTCACCGTGGGCGGACTCCTGCTCACCGCCGCGGCCGAATGGATGCGCATCCCCGCGCCCGTCCTCATCTGCCTCTACGGCCTCGCCCTGGCCCTCGTCCCCGGCGTGCCCCCGCTGGACATCGACCCCGAGCACCTCCTGCCGATCCTGCTGCCGCCCTTGCTGTGGGCCGCGGCCCGCAAATCCAGTTGGCGCCACTTCGCCGCCAACTGGCGGCCCATCCTGCTCCTCGCGGTCATCCTCGTGTTCGTGACCACCGCGGCCGTGGCCGCGCTCGCCGCCACGATCAGCCCCGCCCTGCCCGTGGCCGCCGCGATCGTCCTCGGCGCGATCGTGGCCCCGCCCGACGCCGCCGCCATCTCGGCCGTCGCGGGCCGACTCGGCCTGCCCCGCAAACTCGTCACCATCCTCGAAGGCGAAGGCCTGTTCAACGACGTCACCGCCCTGACGCTCTACAACGTGGCCGTCATGGGCGTCGTGTCCGGCTCGATCTCCATCTGGTTCTCGGCCGGACTGTTCGTCTACTCCGCCGCGGCCGCCACCCTCATCGGCCTCGGCATCGGGTTCGTGCTCTACAAACTCGTGGCCCTCGTGCGCGACAGCCGCGTCTCGACCGCCCTGGGCCTGACCGCCCCCTACATCGCCTACCTGGTCGCCGAAGCCGTCCACGCCTCCGGCGTGCTCGCCGTCATCTGCGCCGCGTTCTTCATCATGGCCCGCTCCAACGACCCCGACGACTTCGAAGGGCGCCTGGTCCAAGGCTCGGTCTGGGAAGTCGCCGAGACCGTCCTCAACGCCCTCACCTTCGGCCTGGTCGGCATGGAACTGGTCGACATCATCCAAGCCGTCGACTACGGCTTCGGCGAGATGCTGTGGAAGGCCCTCGCCATCGCGGGCGCGGTGATCGCCGTCCGCATCCTCTGGCTCGGCCTCGCGATCCTCTTCGGCCGCATGGGCATCGGCTGGAAGGAACTGGGCGACCACCCGCGCATGGCCGTGGTCACCGCCTGGGCGGGGATGCGCGGCGTGGTCACCATCGTCACCGCGCTGGCACTGCCCACCTACATCGCCGACGGCAGCCCCTTCCCCGGACGCGAGCAGATCCAGTTCCTCGCCGTCGTCGTGGTCCTCGCGACCCTGGTCGCGCAGGGCCTCACGCTGCCGGGCCTGATCGAATTGCTCGGCGTCAAATCCGACGCCGACAAGGAGAGCCAGGACCTGCACGCGATCATGAACGAGGCCGCCAAGGCCGCCTACGCCAGGCTCGGTGAACTGCGCGAGTCCGGCGAGGTCGACGATGAGGTCGCCGCCAAGATGCAACGCTGGTACGACCGCCGCGGCGAGCAGGTCGCCGCCCTGGTCGAAGACCGCGAGAACCCCGAGAACGAAGCGCTCGCCAGCCGCATCGACGCCATGCAGCGCCTGGAGAGCGAACTGCTCACCGCCGCCACCGCGCGCGTCCTCGCCATGCGGTCCCAGCCCGGGCGCGACCCGGCCCTGGTCGACCGCGTCCTCGCCTCGTTCGACCACCGAGCCGTGGGCCGCAACCACCGTTAGACCCACCGCACGGTATGTCGCGCCCCGGAGGTGGACGCCCGCGCGCATAAGGTGGCGCTTGTGGAGAGACGAGACGCGAGCGCGGCTGCGAGCCGCATGAAGGCGGGGGTCCGCTTGGCCGCGGTACTGGCCGCGGCGGCCCTGGCACTGACCGGTTGCGGTGCGGGACAGGTGACCCAGACCGCCGACACGGTCCCGGCCATCACCGGAGTCGACGTGGACGCGGGGTCGCTGGCGCTGCGCGACCTCCAGGTCGAGTACGCCGGCGACGGCGGCTACCCCGAAGGCGGGCAGGCCCCGCTGCGGGTGTGGATCGCCAACGAGGGCCAAGCGCCCGTGGCGCTCACGGCGGTGACCAGCCCGGCGGCCGAGTCCGTGGTCCTCGACGCCGCGGACGCCGCAGTGGCCGGGTTCCCGATCGTCATCGCCCCCGATGCGTACGTGCGCCTGTCCTCCGGGAACGGACCGTTCCTGGTGCTGGAGGGCCTGACGCAGCCGGTCTCGGCGAACGCGCCGGTCGAAGTGTCGTTCACCTTCGACAACGGGGAGGTCGTCACCGCGAACCTCCCGCTTGGCCAGCCCGAGGGCTCGGACCCGCGGTCCTACTACGGCGGCGGGGACGAGGGGCACTAGGGCGTGTCCGGTGATCGGCCGGATAGCGGTCGGCGGGGGTTCGTGAACACCGCCTAGGCCGGTCTTCGCAGCGGCACCGCTCTCGCGGTGCCGCTATTTCGCGGTCGGCTCGGGGATCTGGATCATCAGGCCGGTCAGGTCGTCCTCGCGTTGGTACGCGCCCGAGACGAAGTCCTTGCGCAGCCGGGTGCGCAGCTTCTCGGGGTCGCGCACGCCAGCCCGCACGTGGGCGTTGAGCAGCGCGAACAGCGGGAAGGTCTGCCCGGCGGCGTTCTTGGCGTCGACCAGGCCGTCGGTGTAGGCGATCACCAGGTCGCCCGGCGCGAGCTCGACCTCGCGGACCTGCGCGGGGGTGTCGATCGCGAAGTCCGCCAAGCCCAGCGGCGGCGTGGGCTTGCCGCCGATCGTGTAGGTGCACGAGCGGACCAGCAGCGGCGCGGGGTGTCCGCACAGGAGGGTCCGCAGCCGGTCCCGGGCCGGGCTGATCTCGATGAGCGCGGCGGTGGCGAACGTCTGGCCCCACTCGTCGCGGTCGCGGTTGTCCAATCGCACGCGCCGCTCCAGGTGCGCGGCGAGCGTGGTCAGGTCCGGGTCGTCGATGGCCCGCTCGCGGAAGGTCCCCAGCAGCGCCTCGGTGACCCGCACCGTGCTCAGGTCGTGCCCCTGGACGTCGCCCACGATGGCCCGCACCCCGAAGTCGGTGTCCTGCACGTCGTAGAAGTCGCCGCCGATGAGCCCGGGGCTGCCGCGGGCGGTGCGGTACACCGCGGACACCTTCATGCCGCCGATGCGCCCGGGCAGGTTCGGCAGGATCGCCTGCTGCGCGGTCTCGGCCACCAGCGTCATGTCGAACAGGCGCAGGATGAGCCGGTTCCTGGTCCACGCCAAGGCGATGCACAGGAGTCCGACCACCGCGATCGGGGGCAGGTCGGCCCAGACGCTCGGCGGGTAGGGGAGCAGCCCCAGCGCCTCGGACCCGGCGCTGACGAACGCCAGGACCGCCGCCGTCGCCACCGCGGTCGCGACGGGGCCGTTGACGAGCGCGGTGAACGCGGGCAGCAGCACCAGCGCGTAGTTGGCGTACGGGATCATGATCGGGCTGACGAACGCGAGCGGCACGGTCGCGGCCAGGAGGATGAACGGCAGCAGCCGCAGCAGGAACACCGAGGTGGGGTGTCCCGACGCGAGCCGGGCCCAGGGATTGGTCGGCACGGCGTAGGCCCGAGGGTGATGCTCGGGCATCACACCTGCGGTTCTACGAGTGCGCTTCACGCAGCGAGCGTAAGCGGGCGCGGGCGCGCTGAGCCCGGAAACGCCGAAAGCGGACGGGGGCCGCTCCCGTCCGCTCCGGTCCTTTCCGCTTCGGTTACGCCTGCGCGCCGGTGGCGGTGTCGATCGCCTCGCGCAGCCGCGCCTCGTCCTCGGTCGAGAGGTTGGTCTGGAGGAGTCGGCCCTGGTACTGGCCGCCCAGCTCCTCGATCACCTTGTCCTCGGTGGCCGAGAGGACGAGCAGCACCAGCGCGGCGCTGCCGGGGTTGAGCTCCTTGCCGAGCTCCTTCATGAACGAGTCGTCCACGCCGATGTCGGTCATAGCCCCGCCCGCGGCCCCCGCGGCCGCGCCGACGGCCATGCCGAGCAGGGGCGCGAAGAACAGGAGGCCGATGAGGCCGCCCCACAGCGCGCCGCCCGCGGCGCTGACGCCGGTGAGCGAGGTGGACTGGTGCAGTTTGACCTTGCCGTCGTCGCGGCGCTCGACCACCACGGCGTCGCCGAGTTTGATGAGCTCGCGCTTCTGCATGTCGGCGAGCTTGGCCAGGACCGTCTGCGCGGTGGGGACGTCCGGGTAGGCCACGGCGATGAGTTGGCTCATGCGCGTCTTCCTCTCTTCAGGCCGCCGGACGGCGGCGTCACGCCCGATTCTGGTACGCGTGGGGCGCGCGCGAAGCCGAATGCGCGTGAAATCCCGCGTTCCCATCATGTGCGCGAGAATCCCGGCCCGCGGGACGGACGTTGACGGACGCGCGACGGCAATCTATGTTTCCCATAGATTTGGTAGAGTTCTTCGCCCGGTCACCGTCGGAAGGCTTTCTCGTGCGCACCCTCGTCCTCCTGGGCCTGGTCGGTCTGGCCGCCCAACTCGTCGACGGCAGCCTCGGCATGGCCTACGGCGTCACCTCCACGACGCTGCTGCTGGCCATCGGCACCAACCCCGCGTCGGCGTCGGCCACCGTCCACCTCGCCGAGATCGGCACCACCCTCGCCTCGGGCGCCTCGCACTGGCGCTTCGGGAACGTGGACTGGAAGGTCGTCCTCAAGATCGGCATCCCCGGCGCGATCGGCGCGTTCGCGGGCGCGACCTTCCTGTCGTGGCTCTCGACCGAGATCGCCGCGCCGGTCATGGCGCTCATCCTGCTCTCGCTGGGCCTGTACCTGATCATCCGCTTCACCTTCCGGGGCCTGGACCGCCGCAACCTCGGCAAGCCGCTGCGCAACCGGTTCCTGACCCCGCTGGGCCTGGTCGGCGGCTTCTTGGACGCCACCGGCGGCGGCGGTTGGGGCCCGGTCGGCACCCCCGCGCTGCTGGCGAGCGGGCGCATCGAGCCGCGCAAGGTCATCGGCTCGATCGACACCTCCGAGTTCCTGGTGGCCGTGGCCGCCTCGGTCGGGTTCATCATCGGCATCGGCACCGCGGGCGTCAACTTCGCGTGGGTCGGGGTGCTGCTCCTGGGCGGCCTCATCGCCGCGCCGATCGCGGCCTGGCTGGTGCGCCACATCCCGCCGCGCGTCCTCGGCTCGGCCGTCGGCGGCGTCATCATCCTCACCAACTCCCGCACCCTGCTGCGCTCGGACTGGATCGGCGCCCCGGCCGCGATCGAGTACACCGCCTACATCGTCATCGCCGCCGTGTGGATCGCGGCCGTGACCTACTCGGTGCGCCGCCACCTCGCCGAGCGCGACGTGGGCGAACCCGTCCTCGACAAGGCCAACAACCCCGACGAGTCCGCCCCCGCCAAGGAGACCCCGGCCGCCGAGCACTCCTGACCGAACCTTCCACGGGCCCGCGCCTGTCGGCGCGGGCCCGTGTCGCATCCCCGACCGTCCCTATCGGATTTGGGGGACGACGTGAACGTCCGTCTCCAGTAGCATGTTGCCTCAACGTGGCCGTGTGGTGGACCGTTGGAGGCGCCGTGACGCAGTTCTACCAGGCATTGCTCCGCGACGGAGGGCAGCGGCTCGGCCCCCGGCTGCGGCGCTGCTTCGCGTCCTGGGCCGGAGTCGACGACGACGGCGCACCGCGGGCCGAGCACACCCTCGCCCGGGCCCGGGTCACGTTCGCCGACACCGAAGTCTGCGGGACCTACACGCTGGACGCGCAGGTCGGCGGCGCCCGCCTGCGCACCACCGCCACCTGGGCCCTCGGCCGCACCCCCGCCGCCAACTGGGTCCGCGTCACCGTCGAAGGCGAGCCGCCCGCGCAGCTCGAACGCGCCCCCGGGTTCGTCGCCGCGTTCCTCGCGACCGGGCGCGCCACCGACGGGGCCGTCCCCGTCGAGTCCGGGCCGCACGTCGTCGGTCCCGAGGAGGTCCAGGGCCTCACCGCCTGGCTCGCTGACCCCGAACGGGCCGTGCCGGTCATCGTCCTCTCCACCGCGCGCGGCGACTCAGGCCTCATCGCCGCCTGCGCCGACCACCTCGCGAGCGCGCTCGCGGGCGTCGCCGTGGTGGCCCGCCTCTACGACACGCGCGCCCAGGACGAGCTCAACGCCTGGCTGGGCGCAGATCTCAGCGTCTTCGGCGGCGGCCTGCGCACCTACCTGCCGGGCGTGCGCCCCGGCGCCGAGTCCTACGCGATGCGACACCAGCCCCGCGGCGGCGGCGCGATCCGCGACCACGGCGTCAAGGCGCTCGGCGTGGTCGTCGAAGGGGTCATCGAGGCCTCCGTGCACCGCCCCTTGCCCACCGACGTGCGCCAGGCCGAACCGCGCGCCGCCCGCGTACTCGCCGGGACGCTCGCCCCCGGGGCCTTCCACGCCGCGGCCCCCAGCCCGGCCGCGATAGCCGTCCCGCATCCGCCGAAGAAGCCCGCGCCGAAACCGGCGGCGATACCCGAACCCAGACCCGAACCCGCCGCGGCCGAAGCCGAACCGGAACCCCCACAGGTCTCGATCACCGAGGCGGCGGCCGACCGCATCGCCGAACGACTCGCCGACCACCTCGACGACAGCGTCCTCGAAGCCCTGGTCGACATGGCCCGAGGCGGCGACTCCGAGACCACCGCGCTCATCCGGACCATGTCCTCGCACGTGGAGGCCCTCACCCGCGCCGTCGACGCCACCGGGCTCCTCGGACGCGGCGGGCGCGGGCGCGAGATCGAACGGCTCCAATCCCAGTACGACCAGCTCGAAGCCGACTACGTCGAACTCCAAGAGCTCGAACGCAAAGCGCAGGACCGCATCCGCTGGCTCGAAGGCCGCCTGGCCGAACACGCCGACCCCGTCTACGGCGTCGAGACCGCCGATCCCTGGGAGGCCGAGAGCCTCATGGACGTCGTGCAGCGGGCCCGCAAGCGCCTGCGGCGCCTCGACCTTCCCGGCACCCTCGACACCGAGGTCTCGCGCCTCGACGTCATGTACCCGCGCCACCGCCGCCGCTGGACCGGCAAGGCCTGGGACGCCCTCTGCGCCCTCGACGCCTACGCCGAAGCCCGAGCCGAAGGCCACTTCTCCGGCGGCTTCTACGACTGGTGCAGCCGCCCGAGGCCCGGTGCGGCCGTGGTCTCCCCGACCATGGTGTCCATGAAGGAGTCCGACTCGGTCACAGAGAACCCCAAGTACCACCGGGCCCGCGTCTTCCCCGTCCCCACCGAGATCGACCCCTCCGGGAAGCTCTTCATGCCCTCGCACATCAAGCTCCAGTCGGTCGGCTCGCCCGCCCCGCGCATGCACTTCCTCGATGACGCCGGCGGCGCGACCGGCCGCATCTGGATCGGCTACCTCGGCGACCACCTCCCGAACACCCGCACCAACTGAGCCGCACCGCGCCCCAAGGGGACTCGCGACCGCGGTCAGCGCCCAAAGCGGTGCTCCCGTAGGCTCGGAGGCCCAACCCGGGAGGAGCACTGATGGACTTCATGCGACGCAACGCGCGGTGGATCGCCCTCGCCGCCCTGCTCGCGGTCATGGCCCCGTTCCTCGCGCAGGGCCTGAACGCCCTGTTCGCGATCGACACCTTCACGGTGGCCGTGATCCTGGTGCTCGTGATGGCCGCTGTCGTCGTCCTCCTGGCCCGATCCCAAAACGACGAGGAGAACTGATGTCGAGACGGCGACGCCGAGTCTTCGCCCGCCGGTATCCGAGTGCCGCCGCCCCACTGGAGGCGCGCGGCCTCGGAGCGCAGCGGGCCCGCCTGCTGGCCCCGGTCTCCGGGCGGGTGCTCGAACTCGGCTGCGGCTTCGGCGCGAACTTCCCCCACTACCCCGAGACCGTGACTGAACTGGTCGCGGTCGAACCCGAACCCCGTTTCCGCGACCTCTCCCGCGAGAAAGCCGACGACCTCGGCCTCAAAGCGGCCATCGTGGACGGCACGGCCGAAGCCCTCCCGGTCGAATCCGACTCGTTCGACACCGTGATCGCCACCGCGGTCCTGTGCTCGGTCGACTCCCAACAGGACGCGCTGGCCGAGATCTTCCGGGTCCTCAAGCCCGGCGGCGCCCTGGTGTGCTTCGAACACGTCGGCGCCCACGGCGACGACCCCAGCCTGGTCGAGCGCGCGTTCGACGCGGCCCTGTGGTCCCCGCTCAACGGCGGCTGCCACCTCTCCCGCGACACCCTCGGCGCCATCGAAGCCGCCGGATTCACCACCGAGGGTCTGCGCCGAGAGCACTTCGGGTTCCTGCCCTGGCCGGTCTCCCGAAAACCCCACCTCGTGGGCACCGCCCTCAAACCCCTGTAACGCTTGAAGACGCGAGGGCCGGTCCCGACGGGACCGGCCCTCGCGCATGGAACGACTCGCTCAGGCGATGCGGCCGTAGGCCTTGAGGATCTTCAGGTTCGCGAGGGTGAGGTAGCCGCCCCACTCGTGGACTACGACCGGGGTCCACATCTCGAAGTTCGGAGCCCAGCCGCCGTCCTCGTTCTGAGAGGCGATCAGAGCGTCGAGGCTGCGGTCGATCTCCTCGCCGCTGAACAGGCTGCGGGCCAGAGCGTCGGGCCTGGGGGCGAGGTCGAGCGGGGAGTGGACGTGGCCCGGGGCGTCCGGGTCGAGGGCCGCGACGGCGCGAAGCCCTTCGCGCAGGCGGGCGAACTCGGCTTCGGCCCGTTCGCGGTCGGCGGCGCGTTCGAGGAACGCGAGCGCGCACAGCGCGTCGTAGGCGCTGATCTCGGTGAGTTCGGCGAGGGCCTTCCAGCAGAACTCGGTGGCCGGGCCGAGCCACGGGTGGTCGATGCCGCGAGCGGTGAGGAGCCCGACGACGGGCGCGGTGGGGTTGAGCGCGGCAGGGGGCTGCTCGCCCGCGGGCTGCCACCAGGGGCCGCGCGGGTCGTCCAGGACGTTGGGGAGCACCCACGGCACACCGCCGTCCTCGGTGGAGTTGGCCGCGAGCCAGTCGCAGGCCCGCTGGACCATCGGGCCCGCGCCCTCGCCGATGCCTTCGAGCATCCACAGGGCCACTTCGACGCCCTGCGGCTGGCTGCCCGCGCCGCGCAGGTCCGGTTCGATCGCGTTGCCGAACCCGCCGTCGAGGTTTTGGTAGGCGGCCACGGCGCCTCGCACGAGTTCGCCTGGGGCGCTTTGGAACGCGTGGGCGTACCGGAGCCGGTCCACGAGCCTGGCATGGAGCAGCAGGTAGCGTTCGGCGGCGGCGAAGGCGTCCTCGGTGAGCGTCTGCATCGGCGGCCCTTTCCTCGGCGGCGACCCCGGTCGGGGAGGAGCGACGAGCCTAACCGCCGGGTGTGACAACCGGTCAACCCGCGGCGGCGGCGAACGCCTGGTAGACCTCGTCGTTGAACAGCACGAAGCGGAGGTCGGCGACTCGGGTCCCGGCCGTGCGGACCGTCTCCACCGCGATCCGGGCCGCCGAGTCGGCGGGCCAGCCGTACACCCCGGCCGACACGGCCGGGAACGCGATCGAGGCGGCCCCGAGTTCGTCGGCGACCTTGAGGGATTCGCGGTAGCAGGACGCGAGCAGATCGGAGCGGTCCTCGTCGGTGGAGTAGACCGGGCCGACGGTGTGGATGACCCAGCGGGCCTCGAGTTTTCCGGCGGTGGTCGCCACGGCCTGCCCGGTCGCCAGCCCCCGTCCGTACTTCGAGGCGCGGAGGTCGCGGCAGGCCTCCAGGATCGCGGGCCCGCCTGCCCGGTGGATCGCGCCGTCGACCCCGCCGCCGCCGTAGAGCGAGGAGTTGGCGGCGTTGACGATCGCGTCGACGCGCTGCTTCGTGATGTCGCCGCGCAGTATCGAGATGCCCATGCCCGCATTCAAACACGCGCGCACCGGCGGCGGCCCGCGAACCGGAGTCCGCGGGCCTCGCCGCTACCAGCGGTGGTGGACCTGCGGGCGGATCAGCTCGTCGTAGACCTTCGCGACCTCGGCGTGGACCTCCGCACCGAGCGGCCCGAAGTCCGCCGCGGCGGCGTTCCCCTCGGCCTGCTTCGCGTTCCGCGCGCCCGGGATGACCACCGAGACGGCCGCCTGGTCGAGGATCCAGCGGAGCGCGAACTGCGCCAGCGTCATCCCCTCGGGCACGAGCGGGCGCAGCCGCTCGACCGCCTCCAGGCCGGTCGCGAAGTCGACCCCGGCGAACGTCTCGCCCACGTCGAAGGCCTCACCGCGGCGGTTGAAGTTGCGGTGGTCGTCCGCGGCGAACGTGGTCTCGGCGGTGTACTTGCCCGACAGCAGTCCCGAAGCCAGCGGCACGCGCGCGATGATGCCCACGCCGGCGGCCTGCGCGGCCGGGAGCACCTCGTCGAGCGGCTTCTGCCGGAACGGGTTCAGGATGATCTGCACCGTGGCCACATTGGGCCGCGCGATCGCGGCGAGCGCCTCGTCGCAGGTCTCGACGCTCACCCCGTAGTTGCGCAAGCGCCCCTCGGCGACCATCGCGTCCAAGGCGTCGAACACCGCGTCGTCGGCGTACACGGCCGGCGGCGGGCAGTGGAGCTGCACCAGGTCCAGCTCGGACACGTCGAGGTTGGCGCGCGAGTCGTCGTTCCAGGCCGCGAAGTTCGTGGCGCTGTAGTTCTCCAGGGTCTGCTCGACCCTGCGGCCCATCTTGGTCGCCACGAAGACCCCCTCGTGGCTTTTGCGGAACCGCCCGATGAACCGCTCCGAACGCCCGTCGCCGTACACATCGGCGGTGTCGTAGAACGTGACCCCCGCGGCGGCCGCCGCTTCCAGGGCCGCTTCGGCGTCGGCTTCGCTCACGTCACCCCACGCGGCCCCGATCTGCCACGCCCCGAAGCCGATCACCCCGACCTTCGCGCCGGTCCTGCCCAGTACGCGCTGCTCCATGTCCACTCCCACTCGCCCGTTCGCGAAGCGACCTCCGCTTCGCCCGCATCACCGCAGATCCTCGCACGCCGGGCCGGTCGCGGTGCCGCGACCGCCGCGAAGGACGGGACCGGCGCCTGACCACCGGCTACCCTTGCCGCTGTGGATCTGACCGAATACGTGCCCGTCGTGCCCGACTTCCCCGAGACCGGGGTGGGCTTTCGCGACATCACCCCGCTGCTGGCCAATCCCGCGGCGTTCAGGGAGTCCATCGACCGGCTCCAGGAGTCGTGCGCGGACTACCCGTACGACACCGTGGCCGCGTTCGACGCCCGCGGGTTCCTGTGGGCCGCGCCGCTGGCCGACCGCACCGCCAAGCCCCTCATCCCGATCCGCAAGGCAGGCAAGCTGCCCCGCGCCGCCGCCGTCGAGTCCTACACCGGCGAATACGCCGAAGTGCGCGTCGAGATGCACGCCGACGCCGTCGCAGAAGGCGACCGCGTCCTCCTGGTCGACGACGTGATCGCCACCGGCGAGTCCATGGCCGCCGGGGTCCGCCTCGTCGAAGGCCTCGGCGGCACCGTCGCCGCCTGCGCGGCCCTTCTGGAGATCGGGGCCCTGTCCGGGCGCGACCGCCTCGACGGCTACCCCGTGGTCTCGCTCCTGGGCAAGCTCTAAGGGCCGCAACGCACGACGCGCGGAGCCGGTGAGAAGAACCGGATGTTCCGCGGCCAGGAACGCTGCGATGCGATCGGTCAGCCGCGGGTCGATATCGCCCCCTCCGAGTTCGGCCTCGTTCCGAAGCTCGAT
>NZ_JBEYYO010000018.1:0-113068 GCF_040645615.1 Glycomyces sp. NPDC046736
GGGAGCCCGCGCCGGCCATCTCGGGGGTGCCGGCCTCGATCGCGCCGCGCGCGTCGGGGTCGCCGCACTGGAGTACTCCCGCTGGCGGGGCCGACGATCCCTCGGCGGCGCTGGGTCGCTGCCGTTTCGCCTCCGAGCGTCTAGCTCTCGGCCTTGGCGCGCTTTCGCATCGCCCGTACCAGGAGCACCGCGCCCGCCACGACCACGAGGGCGCAGAGCAGGACCACGGCGATCGTGGCTCCGGTGTCGTCGTCCTCGGCCGCCGCCGCGGTCGTGGACGCCTCGGTCGGCTCGGCCTCCGTGGTGGCCCCTTCAGTGGCTTCGGAGTCGGCCTCGGTGGTCGGGGCGGTGGCGGGGTCGAGCAGTTCGGTCGGGATCTGGGCCACGGTGAAGGTCACCGAGCCGTCGATGCGGTGGCCGTCCTCGGAGATGACGCGGTAGGCGAGCGTGTACTCGCCGGGGACGGTGTAGCGCATCGGCTGCGTGAAGGTGTCGCCGTCGTACTCGGCGGCTTCGACCTCGACGACCTCGCCGTCGGGGCCGGTGACCGCGATCGTGGTCGAGGGGCCGTCGAGGATCTCCGAGAAGGTCGCCGAGACCGAGGCGGGCGCGGTGTCGAGGGTCGCGCCGTCCTCGGGGTCGGTGCCCACGACCGCGGCGTGCGCCGAGGCGGGCGCGGCCGAGGCCAGCGCGAGGACGGTGCCGCACAGCGCGGCGAGGAGGCCCGCGGCGACGCGGGTGGTCTGGTGGTTTCGCATGTTCGCTCTCTTTTCCGGGTGCGGGCAGCGGCCCGCCGGTGTTCAGGACACTGGGGAAAGGGAGCGTGCGGGTGGGCCGCGGCGGGTGGCCGCGCAGGCAAGGAGCGTCAGGTGCGGGCGGGGGCCGCGGAACGGGACCGGTGCCGGGCGCGGTGCGGCCGGGCCGGTGGTCTTGTGGAGGCGCAGCCATAGGGCCGGGCCGAATCGGAGGATGAGGAAGTCGAGGAACGCGGCGAGTGCGGCGTCGCCTCGGGCGAGCCACAGCGCGGACGCGGCCATGGCGACGAGGTGGGCCGCGAGCATGGGCGCGCTGGGCAGGAAGTCGTGGAGGTGGCCCGCGGTGGCGGTGAACCAGACGTGGAGGCCGGTCTGGGCGGCTGCGCACGCGGCCAGGAGGGTGCCGGTGCCGCGTTGGGTCCCGGCGAGGAGGTAGGCGGCGGGGGTGAGCGCGAAGGCGGCGGCCGCGAGGGCCGGGGCGGGGATGAGGGAGCCGTCGGCGAACGCGTGGAGGCCCGCGGAGACGGCGGTGCAGGCGAGCGCGAAGACCAGCGCGCGGAAGCCGCGCACGAGTGGCTGGCCGATGTGCACGGAGCGATTCTCGCATAACCGGGTGTCGGGTTCGGCGGCCGAGGGGTAGGGGGTGAAGCGGCTGGCGTGGTCGTCGACGTCGAGGGGGCGGCCGATGGCGGGAAAGGCCCGTTGGGGGCATTCGGTGCGGTCGCAGACTTTGCAGCCGGGGCCGATGGGAGTGAGGACGGCGGGGCCCGCGAGGTCGAGGCCGTCGCCGTAGACGAGGCGGTGGGCGTGGTGGAGGTCGCAGCCGAGGCCGATGGCGAAGGTCTTGGTGGGGGTGCCGTAGCCGCCGTAGCGGCGGGCCACGGTGCGGGCGACCCACAGGTAGGAGCGGCCGTCGGGCATCTGAGCGAGTTGGGTGCGGATCTCGCCGGGGTGGGAGAAGGCGTCGTAGACGTTCCACAGTGGGCAGGAGCCGCCGACGCGGGAGAAGTGGAAGTCGGTGGCGGACTGGCGTTTGGAGATGTTCCCGGCGCGGTCGACGCGGACGAAGAAGAAGGGGACGCCGCGCGCGCCGGGCCGCTGGAGGGTGCTGAGGCGGTGGGCCACGGTCTCGAAGCCGACGCCGAAGCGCCTTTGGAGGAGGTCGATATCGTAGCGGAGCGCTTCGGCGGCCCCGAGGAACGGGCCGTACGGGAGGATCAGCGCTCCGGCGAAGTAGTTGGCCAGTCCGATGCGGGCGAGGCCTTCAGCTTCGGGTCCGGAGAGGTCGGCGGCGGCGACTTCGGCGTCGATGAGGTCGCCGTGGGCGACGAGCGCGAGGTGGGTCGCGAGTTGGAAGGCGCGCTGTCCGGGCGAGAGCAGGGGTGAGAGGCGCAGGACGCGGGTGTCGGGTTCGAAGCGGCGTTTGGTGCGGGCGCCTTCGCCGGGGGCGAGGTCGGCGACGGTGGTGCCGTGGCGTTCCCTCAGGTGCCGGGTGAGGCTCGCGGCCAGGTCGGTGGGGTCGAGTCCGGCGGCGGTGTCCTCGGCGGCGCGGTCGAGGCCCGCGACATGGTTGCGTTTGGCGTAGAACAGGTCGCGGACTTCTTCGTGGGCGGTGGGGGCCGAGCCGGAGTCGAGTTCGGCGCTCATGGCGGTGTTGCGTTCGAGGGCGTGGCGGTAGCGGCGGTGGAGGTCGACCACGTATTGGGCGAGCTGCGGCATGCCTTCGGCGAGTTCGCGGGCCTCGCCTGCGGCGACGCGGTCGGCGTGGACGGTGTCGGCGAGGGCGTCGAGCAGTTGGGCGGTGAGGCGGTCGCTCTCGGAGGTCGAGAAGCGCTGCACGTCGAGGTCGTAGACCTCGGCGAGGCGCAGCAGGACCGGGCCGGTGAGCGGGCGCTGGTTGGACTCCATCTGGTTGACGTAGGAGGTGGAGATGCCCAGGGCGGCGGCGAGCGCGGCCTGGGTGAGGCCCTGCTCTTCGCGGAAGCGGCGCAGCCGCAGCCCGACCTTCGCGTTCTTCAGCGCCATGACCACGACCTTTCACAAGTTTCACAAAACGAGTCCGAGAATTCCACAAGACACCACATTTACAGGCCTTTCAAGTGGGTATTCGCGTGTGCATACTGTGAACCTACTCTACTGAACGGAAGGGGGCCGAGCGTCTTGGGCCAGTCCCGACCCGGGCCGACGATCGCTGACGTGGTCTTCCCCGAACAGCTCAACCACCGCGGCACGCTCTTCGGCGGGGCCGCCATCGCCCTGATGGACCGGGCCGCGTTCGTCGCGGCCAGCCGCGAGGCCCGCGGCGACGTGGTGTGCGCGGGCGCGGACGACATCGAGTTCGCGCACCCCATCCAGCCCGGCGACCTGGTCGAGGCCACCGCGGTGGTCGAGCGGCGCGGCCGCCGTTCGATGACCGTCAGCGTGGTCGTGGTGGCCGAGACCCTCAGCACCGGCGAGCGCCGCGAAGCCGTTCGCGGCGACTTCCACATGGTCGCCATGACCGAACCCGAAGCACCGCAAGGAGACCTGGCATGATCACCCATCCCGTCCGCTCGTACGCCTCCGAGGAGGACCTGCCGCGCGATCGTCAGCTCGCGTGGAAGATCGCCGAGGTCGCCGCCGACCCGGTCCCGGTCGAGGCCGACGTGGCCGCGATGATCGCCAACCGCGTCATCGACAACGCGGCCGTGGCCGCCGCGTCGCTTGGGCGCGGCCCGGTGGCGAACGCTCGCGCGCAGGCGCTGGCGCACCCGTACGAGCCGGGCGCCTCGGTGTTCGGGGTGGGGGCGCGGGTCTCGCCGGAGTGGGCGGCGTGGGCGAACGGTACCGCGGTGCGGGAGCTGGACTTCCACGACACGTTCCTGGCCGCCGACTACTCGCACCCCGGCGACAACATCCCGCCGGTGCTGGCCGTGGCGCAGCACCGCGGGCTCGACGGGCGGGCGCTGCTGCGCGGCATCGCCACCGGTTACGAGGTGCAGGTCGACCTCGTGCGCGGGATCTGCCTGCACGAGCACCGGATCGACCACATCGCGCACCTGGGGCCCTCGGCCGCGGCCGGGATCGGGACGCTCCTGGGACTGTCGCCCGAGGTGATCTACCAGGCCGTGGGGCAGGCGCTGCACACGACGACGACCACGCGGCAGTCCCGCAAGGGCGCGATCTCGTCGTGGAAGGCGTACGCGCCGGCCTTCGCCGGGAAGCTCGCGGTCGAGGCCGTCGACCGGGCGATGCGCGGTGAGGGCGCGCCCTCACCGATCTGGGAGGGCGAGGACGGCGTGATCGCCCGGCTCCTCGGCGGACCGGCGGCGCGCTACGAAGTGCCGCTGCCGGGCCCGGGCGAGTCGAAGCGGGCCATCATGGACACCTACACCAAGGAACACTCGGCGGAGTACCAGAGCCAGGCGCTCATCGACCTCGCGCGGCGCCTCGCCCCGCAGATCGGGGACCTGGGTCGCGTCAAAGAGATCTTGATCCGCACGAGCCACCACACGCACAACGTGATCGGGACCGGTGCGAACGACCCAGAGAAGTCCGACCCCGACGCGAGCCGCGAGACCCTCGACCACTCCATCCTGTACATCTTCGCCGTCGCCCTGGAGGATCGCGACTGGCACCACGAGCGGTCCTATACTCCTGAACGCGCGCACCGGGAGTCGACGGTGGCGTTGTGGCACAAGGTTCGCACCGTCGAGGATCCTGAGTGGACTGAGCGCTACCACGACCCGGATCCCGACAAGCGGGCCTTCGGCGGCCGCGTCGAGGTCACTTTGGACGACGGGACCCAGATCGCCGACGAGCTCGCCGTGGCCGACGCGCACCCCAGGGGCGCCAGGCCCTTCGGGCGCGAGGAGTACGTGGCGAAGTTCCGGACCCTCGCCGAAGGGGTCGTCGCCGAGGCCGAGCAGGACCGGTTCCTCGACCTCGCGGTGCGCTTGGGCGAACTCGACGCCCGCGAAGTGCGCATGCTCAACCTGGAGGCGGCCCCCGGGCTACTCGATTCGCAGGCCCGAGGAGGACTGTTCCGATGACGACCCGAACCACGCCCGCCCAGAAGCGCCGCCGCCTGCGCGAAGGCCTGGCCTCGGGGCGGCTCCAGCGGCTACCGGGGGCGTTCTCGCCGCTCGTGGCCCGCGCGGTGGCCGACCACGGCTTCGACGGCGTCTACGTCTCCGGCGCGGCGCTCTCGGCCGACCTGGGGCTGCCCGACATCGGGCTCACCACGCTCAGCGAGGTCGCCGGGCGCGGCGGCCAGATCGCCCGCGCCACCGACCTGCCGACCCTGATCGACGCCGACACCGGCTTCGGCGAGGTCGTCAACGTGGCCCGCTCCATCGAGGCGTTCGAGGACGCCGGACTCGCCGGGCTCCATCTGGAGGACCAGGTCAACCCCAAGCGCTGCGGGCACCTCGACGGCAAGGAGCTCGTCGGCGCCGACCGCATGGTCCAGCGGGTGCGGGCCGCCGTGCACGCCCGCACCGACCCCGACTTCGTCATCTGCGCCCGCACCGACGCCAGGTCCGTGGAAGGACTCGACGCGGCCATCGAACGCGCGAAGGCCTATGTGGATGCCGGAGCGGACATGGTGTTCCCCGAGTCCCTGCGCACCGAGGCCGAGTTCGCGGCCTTCCGCGACGCGGTCGAGGTGCCGCTGCTGGCGAACATGACCGAGTTCGGGGCCTCCCCGCTGCTCACTGCCTCACAGCTTCAGGATCTCGGCTACAACCTGGTGATCTGGCCGGTCTCGACCTTGCGCAGCGCGATGGGCGCGGTCGAAGGGCTCCTCGAAGCGCTGCGCGAGCAGGGTACCCAGGCCGGGCTCGTCGAGCGGATGCAGACCCGCAAGCGACTCTACGAACTGGTCGAGTACGCCTCGTACGCCGAGTTCGACCAGACCCTGTTCGACTTCGACATCCCGGGAGGAACCGATGACCACTAGTATCCACAAGGGACTCGCGGGGGTCGTGGCCGACACGACCGCGATCTCCGAGGTCGTCCCCGAGACCCGCTCGCTGACCTACCGCGGCTACCCGGTCGACCAGCTCGCCGCGTCCCGCTCGTTCGAAGAGGTCGCGCACCTCATCTGGTACGGCGACCTTCCGGACTCTGCGGCCCTGCGCAGCTTCACCGATCGCGAACGGGCCCAACGGGAAGTCACTCGTTCGACCATCGCCGTGGTCGAACGCGTGCCCGACAACTGCCACCCGATGGACCTCTTGCGGACCGCCGTCTCCTGCCTGGGCGCCGAGGACCCGGCCGAGGACGACAACTCCCTCGCCGCCAACCAGGCCAAGGCCGAGGCCCTGTTCGCCAAGCTGCCGACGGTGATCGCCCACGACCTGCGCCGCCGCAAGGGCTTGGCCCGCATCGCGCCCGACCCCACGCTCGGGTTCTGCGAGAACTTCTTCCACATGTGCTTCGGTGAAGTCCCGGCCCCGGAAGTGCTGCGCTGCTTCGAGATCTCGATGATCCTCTACGCCGAACACTCCTTCAACGCCTCCACGTTCACCGCCCGCGTGGTCGCCTCCACGCTCTCCGACATCTACTCGGCCGTCACCGCCGCCGTCGGCGCCCTGAAAGGCCCGCTCCACGGCGGCGCGAACGAGGCCGTCATGCGCATGATGTTGGAGATCGGCGACCCCGCGACCGCCGCGGCGTGGCTGCGGGAACGCCTGGCAGCCAAGGAGAAGGTCATGGGCTTCGGGCACCGCGTCTACAAGGACGCCGACTCCCGGGTCCCCACCATGAAGCGCGCCTTCGTGGAGATGGCCGACATCGCGGGCGGACAGAAGTGGGTCGCGATGTACGAGGCCCTCGAAGCGGAGATGTACGCCGCCAAGGGCATCAAACCGAACCTCGACTTCCCGGCCGGTCCCGCGTACTACCTCATGGGCTTCGACATCCCCGCCTTCACACCCCTCTTCGTCATGTCCCGCATCACCGGCTGGACCGCCCACGTCATCGAACAGCTCACCGCCAACTCCCTCATCCGCCCCCTCAGCGCCTACACCGGCCACGAAACCAGACCGGTCCCGGCCGCCGCATAGACACTGAAGGCCCGCAGAGGATGGTCTGCGGGCCTTCAGTCCACTCAAGACTCAACCGAGTGCGTCGAACCGGTTCCTCGCCTCGGTGGGGGACGCGGCGTGGTCGTCGATGCGGGCCCAGGGGTCGGTCTTCTGGGCGAGGCGGCGGCGCATTTTGGTGATGGTGACGCCGTTCGGTCGGGAGCGGCCGAGCTCGTCCCAGTCAAGGGGGGTGGCGATCGCCGCGCCCGGGCGGGCCCGCAGGGAGTAGGGGGCGACGAACGTCTGGGCGTAGCCGTTGCGGCCCACGTCGAGGAAGATCCGGCCCTCGCGGCGCTGCTTGCGCTGCGCGGTCGTCACGAGGTCGGGTTCGGCCTCGGCCACGCGCTCGGCGAGGTCCAGCGCCAGAGCGCGCACGAAGTCGAAGTCCTCGCTTCGGTCGAGCGGGGCCACGACGTGGTAGCCGCGTCCGCCCGTAGCCTGCGTGAACGGTGTCAGCCCGATCTCGGTGAACAGGTCGCGGAACCGGTGCGCGATCGAGCGGAGCACAGCGACCTCGATGTCAGGCGGCGGGTCGAGGTCGATCACGAGCCGGTCGGGCCGGTCGATGTCGTCCATCGTGGAGAGCCAGATGTGGAACTCGACGGCGGCCTGGTTCGCGAGGTAGGCCAGTGTCGCGGCGCTGTCGCAGACCACGTGCGTCACGGTCTCGCCCCGCGTGCGCTGCGGGACCTCGACCACGGTCATCCAGTCCGGGAAGTGCGCGGACGGATGCTTCTGGAAGAACCCGTCCGAGTCGATCCCGTCGGGGAAGCGCCGCATGGTCAGCGGCCGCCCGGCCAGATGCGGCAGCATCACCTCGGCGACCGACCGGTAGTACTCGACCAGGTCCCCTTTGGTCACGTTGTCGGCGGGGAACAGTTCCTTGTCGGCCTTGGTGACCTCGATGTCGTGCCCGTCGAGCCGGATGGTCGCCATGCTCAGAAGTCGATCACGATCTTGACGTCGTTCCGCCCGCCTTGGAAGGCCTGCTCGTAGTCCTCCAACGGGAGGCGGCGGGTGATCAGGCCCTTGAGCCAGTCGCGGTCGGACTCGGCCAAGAGCCGCGCGGCCTCCTCGTAGTGCGTCAGGTTGGCGTTGACCGAGCCCACGACCGCGTCGTTCTCCAGCACCAGGTCGCGGTTGAGGGTCCCGGCGTCGACGCTGACCTTGCGGCCCGAAGGCGAGACCCCGGTCAGGCACGTGACGCCGAACGCGCCGGTCGCCGAGATCGCCTCGAACACCAGCGCTTCGGAGCCGGTGGCCTCGATGACGATGTCGGGCACGACGCGTTCCAGGGCCGCGGCCATGCCGTCGGTGTGGTAGGTCGCGCCGATCGCGGCGGCCAGTTTCGGTTTGGGCCCTTCGGTGTTGAGGTCGAGCATGTGGACCTCCAGGCCCCGCTGGGAGCCGATGAGCGCTGCCAGCAGGCCGATCGGGCCCGCGCCGGTGACCAGCACCGACTTCGGGTCGAACCACGAGCGCCCGCCCACGCGGTCGATCTGCTCCCAGGCTTTGGCGAGGACGCTCATGGGCTCCATGAGCACGCCGACCTCGGACAGGCCCGGATCGAGCTTCACCGCGTAGTCGGCCTCGACCGTCCACACTTCGCTGCCGAACCCGTCGAGCTCCTTGATGCCCCGCTCGACGTACTCGCCGTTGCGGCACGAGTCGAACAGGCCCCTCGCGCACGCGCCGCACGGCAGCGGGTCGGGGCGGCGGACCACGCCCACGACCAGGTCGCCGGGCGCGAAGCCGCTCCCTTCGGGGGCCTCGCGGACCCGGCCGAGCGATTCGTGACCGATCACGAGCCGCTCCTTGCCCGCTGGGGCCCAACCGTATTCGCCTTCGGTGAGGTCGCGGTCGGTGCCGCACACGCCGAGCGTGACGGCGTCCACCAGCAGTTCGCCCTCACCGGCGACCGGTTCGTCGATCTCCTCCAGCGCCACGGACCCCTTGCGTCCCGGCGCGACGGTAATAGCGCGCATGTGCGCCATTGTCGCACCGGAGGGGTCCTCGAATCTCCGATTCGCGCAGTTCAGCGGCGGTACAGCGGGTTCGCGCCGGGCGGGCGCTCCTCGGCCGCGACGGGGCCGGGCGCGGTGCCTTCGCCGAACGGGGAGCCGCCGAGGCGCTCGCGGTCGTGGCCTGCGAGCCAGTTCTCCAGGTCGGGTCCGT
Organism: Glycomyces sp. NPDC046736; assembly: GCF_040645615.1. Classification (NCBI taxonomy): domain Bacteria; kingdom Bacillati; phylum Actinomycetota; class Actinomycetes; order Glycomycetales; family Glycomycetaceae; genus Glycomyces; species Glycomyces sp. NPDC046736. The sequence goes on from NZ_JBEYYO010000018.1 coordinate 8,999, forward strand.
CCGGGACGATCTGGGTCGGGTTGAGGTCCTCGTGGACGACGTAGTAGTGGCGTTTGATCTGGTCGAAGTCGACGGTGTCGCCGAAGCCGGGGGTCTGGAACAGGTCCCGCGCGTAGGCCCACAGGTTCGGCTGCTCGGTGAGCTTGTTGCGGTTGCATTTGAAGTGGCCGTGGTAGACCGCGTCGAACCGCACGAGCGTGGTGAACAGGCGCACGTCGGCCTCGGTGAGGTGCTCGCCCATGAGGTAGCGGCGGTCGGCCAGGCGGTCTTCGAGCCAGTCGAGGGCGTCGAACAGCCGCTCGTAGGCCTTGTCGTAGGCGCGCTGCGAACCGGCGAAGCCGGCCCGGTAGACCCCGTTGTTGACCTCGGTGAAGATCCGCTTGATCACCGGGAGCATGTCGTCGACCAGGTCCGCGGGGACCAGGTCCGGCGCGCCCTCGCGGTGGTGGGCCCTCCACTGGGTCGAGAGGTCGAACGTCAGCTGCGGGTAGTTGTTCGTGACCACCCCTCCCGAGGGCACGTCCACGATCGCGGGCACGGTGATCCCGCGCGGATACCCCGGGAAGCGCGCGAAGTAGTGCTCTTGCAGCCGCTCGGTGCCCAGTACCGGGTCGCGGCCCTCCGGGTTCAGGTCGAAGGTCCACGAGCGCACGTCGTGGACCGGGCCCGGCGTGGCCAGCGACAGCACGTCCTCGAGGCCCAGCAGGCGGCGGACGATGATCGAGCGGTGCGCCCACGGGCAGGCGCGAGCGGCCACGAGGCGGTAGCGGCCCGGCTCGACCGGCCACGCGTGCGCGCCTTCGTTCAGGCCGGTCATGCGCGGATCGCCGATGGTCGAGGAGGCCTCCACGGGCGCGGCCAGCGCGGCGTCCACATCGGCCACGATCCGGTCCTCGATGTAGTTGGTGTCCCGCGTGAACTCCTCGCCGGTGACGTACGCGCCTTTGGTGGAGTGCTCGGTGCCGGCGGTCGGGTTCGGTTCTGGCTGCTGCGCTGCGCTCATGGGGCCAGCCTACGCAGTTGTCCGATGCGGCTGCCCCGCTTCGGGTTCGAGTCGCGGTTCCTCCGTTCGGAGGAGAAGCGCGGCGTGTGCTCCTGCCTCCGGTTTAGGCGAATATCGTCCTGTTCGCGGTTATATCCGGGCCTTCGGGCTCCTAGGGTGGACTCATGCCAAGACACCTCCCACTCGCAAGCCTGCTCACCGCCGCGCTCGTCGCGGCTACCGGAGCGTCGGCGGCCGCAACCGAGCCCGGCGACGCATTCGACGAAGCGCTCCTGGAAGCGAAGATCGCCGAGTTCGCCGAGATCGGCGGATTCACGGTGATCGCCGAGGCCCGCGACGGCGACGAGACCTGGACCGGGGCCGTGGGCGACCGCGGTCTCGACGGGGGCGAGGCGGCCGAGCCGGACGACCGGGTCCGGATCGCCAGCCTCACCAAGTCGATGATCTCGGTGATCCTCCTCCAGCTCCAGGACGAGGGCGCGGTCGACCTCGACGGCGTGCTCGGCGACCACCTCCCGGGGCTGCTGCCCTATGAGGACGAACCGACGATCCGGCAGATCCTCAGCCACACCGGCGGACTGGACGACTACTTCGTCCACCTCTACCCGTCGCTGCTGGAGAACGACATCAGCGACGTCGAGGCCGACCACCGCGTCCACCACTCCCCCGAGGCGCTCATCGAGATGAGCACCGAGGGGCCGTTGCTGTTCCCGCCCGGGGAGCAGTGGTCGTACTCCAACACCGGGTACATGGCGCTCGGCCTGCTGATCGAGGAGCTCACCGGGAACAGCCTCGGGCACGAGCTCGACCAGCGGGTGTTCGAGGCCGTGGGCATGGACGACTCGTATCTGCCGCATGACGACAGCTCGGGTTTCCGCGGCGATCATCTGGTGCCGTACCTGTCCACAGGGGATCTCGATCGGCCGTACTTCGACACCTCGGAGCTGTCGAACACGCAGCTGTGGGCGGCGGGCGGCGTCATCGCCGAACTGGCGGACGTCAACGACTTCTACCGGGCGTTCGCCGACGGGACGCTTCTGAGCGAGGAGCAGCTCGCCGAGGCCACCGTGTACGTGCCCACCGAGCTGGGCTTCGACTACGGGCTCGGGCTCACCGGGCTCCAGTTGGGCTGCCCCGACGATCCCGAGGCGATGCACTTGGGGCACACCGGCGGCGGGCTGGGGCACCAGACCTACTCGTTCCACTCCGCGGACGGCGAGCGGCAGATGAGCTTCTCCTGGAACCTGGACGACCGGCATTACGCGGACCCGGCCGAGGTCCAGTGGGCGCTCTTCGGCCTGCTGGTGGCGGGTCTGTGCGGGGTCGACATCGACGAGGAGCCGGGCGTGATGACGTTCGCGCCTCAGGATCTCATGCTCACTAACGGATAGCACGTTAGGGAGCGTGCTATAACTAATGCATCATTATATGAAAGGCATTAGTTGAGATGAGCACCTTCCCTCGCGTCCACCACCGCACCATCGATGTCGGCGGCGTCGAGGTCGCCTACCGGGAGTCGGTCCCAGAGCGGCCCGACGCGCCGACATTGCTGCTCCTGCACGGCTTCCCCTCGTCCTCGCACCAGTTCCGCGGCCTGTTCGCCGCACTCGGCGACCGGTACCGGCTCATCGCCCCCGACTACCCCGGCTTCGGGCGCACGGCGGCACCCGAGGACTACCGGTACAGCTTCGACGCCCTCGCCGACACCATCGAGGGCTTCGTGGAACGGCTGGGCCTGACCCGGTTCTCGTTCTACGCGTTCGACTTCGGCGCTCCGGTGGGCTTCCGTATCGCGCTGCGTCGTCCGGAGTGGATCGAAGGGCTCGTGGTCCAGAACGGCAACGCCTACGAGGCCGGCCTCTCGCAGGGAGCCCGCGACTTCATCGCGCTGCGCCCCGATCAGCCCGAAGCCGAGGCCACGATCAGGAACCTGCTCACCTTGGAGGGCACCAGGTTCCAGTACGAGACCGGAGTGGCCGACCCTTCGGTGATCGCGCCCGAGAGCTGGACCCTCGACCAGCACTTCCTGGACCTGCCCGGACGCAAGGAGGCGCAGGTCGCGCTCGCGTTCGACTATCACTCCAATGTGGATCAATACGACGCGTGGCAGGCCTGGATGCGGACCCACACGCCGCCCGCGCTGATCCTGTGGGGCACCGGCGACCCGTTCTTCACCGAACCGGGCGCCCGCGCCTACCTCGACGACCTGCCGAAGGCCGGATTGCACCTGTTCGCCACCGGGCACTTCGCGCTGGAGACCCACCTGGCCGAGATCGCCCCGCTCATCGCCGAGTTCCTCGACCGGTGAGCTCCCGGCTCACTTGGCGGCGACCAGGCGCAGTCCGGACACGCGCTCAGGGTCGACGGCGATGACCATGTCCAGCGGGTCGCGCATCCAGGACTCGACCTGGAGGCCGATCTGGGCGGCGTGGGGATCGCGGGAGACGTCGACCACGGTGCCCGAGACCAGGACGCTCCAGCCAAGGCGGGTGTCCGGCTCGACCTCGTCGGCCTCGTAGGCGACCCGGAGACCGGCTCCGGCTTTCACCGCTCGCGCGAACGCCGAAGTGTGCCTGGTGAACACGAAGATCCGGCCGTCGAGCACGACATGGTTCAGGGGCCTGATGACGGGGGCGCCATCGACCACGAAGGCCACGCGCCCGAACTCGGCGCGGCCGAGGAGGTCCAGCGCGGCCTCGGGGTCGATCTCGACCGGGACTCGTTGACGCTCCACAGCAGATCCCTTCGCGACGATGCGGGACCGGGCCGAGGCGGTCCTCGGCCGTCACCGCTGGTTCGACGCTACCAACCTCCCGGTCGCGCGGCTGGGGAACGTTGCTCGCCGCGTCCCGCTCGGGACGCGGCGAGCAACAGGTTCCGGTCAGCGCGCGGCGAGCTCGGGATAGATGACGCTCGGGTCGGCGTTCAGGAGCGCCTTGACCTCGGCGGTGGGCCGGTCGGCCAGGACCTCCAAGGCGCCCGACTCGATGCCGTCGAGCCCGGCCCGCGCCACGTCCGCAGGGTCGGCCTTCTCGGCCTCGATCCCGGCGAGCATGTCGGTGTCGACTCCGGCCACGTGCAGCCCGACCACGTGCGTGCCCTGCGGCGCGAGTTCGAGCCGGACCGCGTTCGTCAGGCTCCACGACGCGGCCTTGGCCGCCGCGTAGGCGTGCCCGAGCCCGGGCGTGCGCCACGAGAGCACCGACAGCATGTTGAGGATCGCTCCCCCGCCGTTCGCGCCGAGCACCGGCGCGAAGGCCCGGACCATGCGCAGCGCCCCGAAGAAGTTGGTCTCCATCTCGCGCCGGATCGCGTCCTCGGACCCGGCGACGAGGTTCTCGAACGTGGCGATCCCCGCGTTGTTGATCAGGATCGTCGCGTCCGAAGCGGCCTCGGCGGCGGCCGCGACCGAGGCCGGGTCGGTGATGTCGAGCTGTACGGCTTGGACGCCGGGCAGGTCGACCGTATCGATGTCGCGCGCCCCGGCATAAACCTTGGCCGCGCCGCGTTCGAGAAGTTGCCGCGCGAAATGGCGGCCGATGCCCCGGTTGGCGCCGGTGACGAGTGCGATTGCTCCTTGGATCTCCATGCGGTCGACGCTAAGACCTCACGCCGACGTCAGGGGCAAACGATAGTGGCAGACGCCACAGCGAAGGAGGACGCGGATGCGCATCGGAGAACTGGCCGAGGCCACGGGCGCGACCGTGCGCGCCATCAGGTACTACGAGGAGCAGGGCCTCCTGGGCTCCGAACGCACCGCGAGCGGCCAGCGCGTCTACACCCGGGACGCGGTCGACCAGGTCCGCTGGATCCGGATGCTCCTGGAGAACGGCCTCCCCAGCAGAGCGATCGCCAAACTCCGCCGCTGCGAGAGCGCCGACGAGGTCACCCCCGAGCAGCGGGCCGTGATCTACGCCGAGCACGCCCGCCTCGAAGCCGAATTCGCGGCCGTGGCGGCCAAGAGGGACCGCTTCGAGGCGATGCTGGCCTACATCGGCGACGACCGCGAGTCCTAGGGATCATCCCAAGGCCGCCCGTGTCGGTTCGCCTGAGACGATGAGCCGCACGAGGAACGCGCCCGCGACGAGCGCCGCCGCCACGCCCGCCGTCACTGCCGCGGCCGGATCCGCGCTCGCCGCGATCCAGGCCAGCGCCCACAGCGCGGCGGCGGTGAAGCCGAGGACCGCCCTGGCCTTGGCGACCACCCAGGTCAGTGCCGCTGCGGTGAGCGCGAGTGCCAGGACCGCCGCCGCCGAGGCGACACCGTCGTCGGTGACCGCGGCCCAAGTGGTCAAGGCGCCGACGACCGCGGCCACCGCGACCCAGCCGGTGTAGAGCGTGAGCGGAAGCCAGAGGAGCCAGCGCGCGGCACGACCGCTCGGGGCGTCGGCCGCCGCGTTGGCCCAGGCGGCGGCGAGGGCCACGAGCAGCGCCACGATCACGATCTGCGAGGCCGCGACCTGGCCGGAGGCGAACAGCAGCACCCAGACCGCGTTCAGCACTCCCGCGATCGCGATCCACCAGCCGGTGTCACGGTGCACGGGTTCGCCGCGCTGGGAGGGGAGCGCCTGCCACACCGCCAAAGCCAGCACGGCCACGTAGATCGCGTTCCAGATCATGAAGGCCGTGCCGCCGGGCAGCAGCGGATTCGGGTGGGACCGGGCCACCTCGCCGACCGATGCACCGAGGGCGCCGCTGCCGCCGAGCGCTCCGGCGGCGAGCTGGAGCAGTGCCGCGAGCAGGACGCAGGAGGCGCGGACGAGATCGCTTCTGGACTTGACGTTCTCGGACATGCGACCGCCTCGGTTGGTGCGACGCCGAGGTGTGCCCCGACAGTCCAGGGGTAACCCGGTATCGCAATACGATGCACCAATGGTGCATGTTCCGGATCCGAGGCGGAGGGGCTTCGGGCGCCTTCATCGCATCGGTCGACCGGTGTTCAGGCGCTCAGCGCCGCATGCGCCTCTCGCTGCGCGGAGTCGACCACGTCCGGTCGTCACGTGCGCGGTATCGGCCGCGGGCGCCTCGGTTCAGGGGCGGAGGCGGTAGCCGCGGGGGGTTATTCGGAAGCCGTTCGCTTCGAGTAGCGGCGCGAGTGGGGATGATTGGGCCGCTTCGTCGTTCACTCGTTCGATGTGGAGCGGCGGGGCGTTGCCCGCTCGGGTCGCCTCCGCGAGTGCCGTTGTGGCGCTGGCGATTCGGGAATCCTCACTCCAGTCGCCTTCGGCGGGCCAGGCCAGGAGCGTTTTGCCGCCGCGTTCGACGTAGAGGGCGAGCGCGCCGTCCACCAAGGCCACAACCGCTCCCGCTTTGCGCCCCGGGACGTGGCCCGAGCCATCCGGGGGTTCGGGCCAGGGCAGGGCCGCGCCGTAGGCGTTCGCGGGGTCGGCGGCGGCCAGGACCGTCGCGCCCGCGGTCTCGGCCACGTTGGCACGCAGGCGGTCCACCGCGCCTTCGCCCGCGAACTGGGCCGCGCCGAGGCCCTCGACCACGTAGCCGCGGCGGGCGCGGCCGGTCTCCTCGAACGCCGAGAGCACCCGGTAGACCTTCGCGAAGCCGCCCTCTGCGCCTTCGGCGGCCACCGCGCCGCGGGTCACGACCCCGTGCCGGTCGAGCAGGGTCTCGGCGAACGCGTGCGCGCGGACCGTGGGATCGGGTTCGAGCGCGGGCAGCAGCGACCAGCGCCCGGCGACCTCGGGCGGGCTCGCGGTGCTCGGCTGGCGCAGGTCGCGCCAGCCGGGGAGGCCCTGGCGGGCACGGGGAGTCGAGCGTCGGGCACGGTGCGCGGTGGTCCCGGAGCCGAGGCGGGCCCGCAGCGGCGCGAGCGTGTCGTTGGTGACCCGCCCCGACCACGCGAGGTCCCACAATGCGGCCGCGAGGTCGCCTTCCGTGGCCTCGGAGTGGCCTTCGGCGCGGACGCGGTCGAGGAGCTGGCGGAAGAACAGGCCGTAGCCTCCGGCGAGTGAGTCCATGAGGGACTCGTGGAGCGGCGCGGGTTCGAGCGGCCCCGGTTCGCTCAGCAGCAGCGGGGCGGTCTCGGCCGGGTAGAGGGCGATCCAGCCGTCCTTGCCTTGCAGCGTTCCGGTTCCGGCCCAGAGGATCTCGCCCGAAGCGGTGAGCTCGTCGAGCATCGCCGGGGTGTAGTCGGCCACCCGCGAGGGCAGGATCGACTGCTCCAAGGCCGAAGCGGGCACGGACGCGCCTTGGAGTTGTTCGACAGCGCGGGCCAGGCCGTCGATCCCGCGCAGCTGCCCGGGCCCGCGCTCGGCGGCCCAGGTGCCGATCTGCTGCCAGCGCGGCAGGAACGCGGCGAGCGTCTCGGGCGGGACCGGTTCGAGTTCCTTGCGCAGGGCCGCGAGCGAGCGGCGGCGCAGACGGCGGAGCACGGTGGCGTCGCACCATTCGAGGTGCTCGCCGCCGGGCCGGAATTCGCCTTCGACGAGGCCGCCGTCCGCGGCGAGGCGCCGCAGGGCGGTGTCGGCGACGGCCGCGCCGAGGCCGAAGCGCTGGGCCGCTTCGGCAGTGGTGAAGGGGCCGTGGGTGCGGGCGTAGCGGGCGAGGAGGTCGCCGAGCGGATCGGGCACGGGTTCGGTGAAGGCCGCTGGGACGCCTCCGGGCAGAGCGGTGCCGAGGGCGTCGCGCAGGCGCCCTGCGTCCTCGATCGCGGCCCAGTGGTCGCGCCCGGCGATGTCCACGCTGATGGCGCGGCCCGCGTCGGACAGCGTTCGGGTCCAGGCGGGTTCGGCGCCGCGTTCGGCCAGTTCGGCGTCGGTGAGGGGGCCGAGGAGGCGCAGGAGGTCGGCCACGGATTCACCGTCGCGGGCGCGGCGGTCCTCGGTGCGCCACTGGAGTTCGCGTTCGGTCTCGGCGAGCACGTCGGGGTCGAGGAGTTCGCGCAGGTCGACGTCGCCGAGGAGGTCGGCCAGGAGCCGGGAGTCGAGCGAGAGCGCGGCGGCGCGGCGCTCGGCCAGGGGCGTGTCGCCCGCGTACATGAACTGCGCGACGTAGCCGAACAGGAGCGTGCGGGCGAACGGGGAGGCCTCGGTGGTGGTGACTTCGACGACGCGGACGTCGCGACTGGCGATGTCGCGCATGAGTTCGGCGAGTCCGGGCACGTCGTAGACGTCTTGGAGGACCTCGCGCACGGCTTCGAGGATGATCGGGAAGGTCGGGAACCGCCCGGCGACTTCGAGGAGCTGCGCGGAGCGGAGCCGCTGCTGCCACAGCGGTTGGCGTTTGCCCGGTTGGCGGTGCGGCAGGAGCAGCGCGCGCGAGGCCGCTTCGCGGAACCGCGAGGCGAACAGGGACGAGCCCGCGACCGCCTCGGTGACGATCGGCCCGATCTCGTCCTCGCCGAACGCGAGGTCGGCGGCCCCGAGCGGGTCGGGGGTCTCGGTGTCGGGCAGGCGCACCACGATGCCGTCGTCGTGGTGCATCAGCTGCGGGTCGATGCCGTGGCGCTCGCGCAGGCGCTCGCCGAGTGCGAGGGCCCAGGGGGCGTTGACCTGCGCGCCGAACGGGGAGTGGACCACGATGCGCCAGTCGCCGAGTTCGTCGCGGAACCGTTCGATGAGGATGGTGCGGTCGTCGGGAACCACACCGGCGGCCTCGCGCTGGTCGGCGAGGTAGGCGATCGCGTTGCGGGCCGCGAACGCGTCCAGACCGGCGGCGGCCAGGCGCGCGTGGGCCGCGGCGTCGTCCAGGGAGGCGAGTTCGCGCACGAACGCGCCGATCGCGCGGCCGAGTTCGAGGGGGCGGCCGAGGCCGTCGCCGCGCCAGAACGGGAGGCGGCCGGGCGCGCCGGGGGCCGGGGAGACCGAGACGCGGTCGCGGCCGATCTCCTCGATCCGCCACGATGAAGTGCCGAGGGTGAACACGTCGCCTACGCGCGACTCGTAGACCATCTCCTCGTCGAGCTCGCCCACGCGGCCGCCGCCGCGCTTGGGGTCGGTCCCGGCGAGGAACACCCCGAAGAGTCCCCGGTCGGGGATGGTGCCGCCGGAGGTGACGGCGAGGCGCTGCGACCCGGGGCGGGCGCTGACGGTCCCGGTCGCGCGGTCCCAGACCACGCGCGGGCGCAGTTCGGCGAACGCGTCGGAGGGGTAGCGGCCCGCGAGCATGTCCAATGTGGCTTCGAACGCCGAGTCGGGGAGGGTCGCGAACGGGGCGGCGCGGCGCACCAGGTCGAGCAGGTCGTCCACGCCCCAGTCGTCCATCGCGGTGATGGCCACGAGCTGCTGGGCGAGCACGTCGAGCGGGTTGGCGGGGATCTTGAGCGCCTCGATCGCGCCCGAGCGCATGCGCTCGGCGACCACCGCGGACTGGATGAGGTCGCCGCGGACCTTGGGGAAGAACACGCCGCGCGAGACCGCGCCGACCTGGTGGCCCGCGCGGCCGACGCGCTGGAGCCCCGAGGCCACCGAGGGCGGGGCCTCGACTTGGACGACGAGGTCGACCGCGCCCATGTCGATGCCCAGTTCCAGGCTGGAGGTGGCCACCACGGCGGGCAGGCGCCCGGCCTTGAGGTCGCCTTCGACTTCGGCCCGCTGCTCCTTGGAGATCGAGCCGTGGTGGGTGCGGGCCAGGATCGGCGGCGGCCCGGGCGTGGCGCCCGAGCCGCCCATCATGGCCGCGGGCGCGCGGTCCTCGGGCAGCGGGCGTCCCTCGCGGCGCTCGTAGGCGATCTCGTTGAGCCGGTTGGAGAGCCGTTCGGCCACGCGGCGGGCGTTGGTGAACACGATCGTGGACCGGTGCTGCTCCACGAGGTCGACGATGCGTTCCTCGACGTGCGGCCAGATCGAGGTCGCGGCCTTCGAAGGCGAGGTGGGGTCAGAGGTCTCGCCGAGCGCGCCCATGTCCTCGACGGGCACGACCACCGAGAGGTCCCAGCGTTTCTCCGAGGGCGGCTGCACGATCGCGGTCTCGCGCCGGGGGGACAGGAAGCGGGCCACGTCCTCGACCGGCCGGACGGTGGCCGAGAGGCCGATCCGGCGGGCCGGGTTCGGCAGCAGCGCGTCGAGGCGTTCGAGCGAGAGCGCCAGGTGCGCACCGCGTTTGGTGCCCGCCACGGCGTGGACTTCGTCGAGGATCACCGTCTCGACCGCGGCGAGCGCGTCGCGGGCCTGCGAGGTGAGCATCAGGAACAGGGACTCAGGGGTGGTGATGAGGATGTCGGGCGGGCGGTTCGCGATGGCGCGGCGCTCGGACTGCGGGGTGTCGCCCGAGCGGACCGCGACGGTCAGGTCGGGTTCGGGCAGGCCGAGGCGGCGGGCCTCGCCGCGGATGCCTTCGAGCGGGGCGCGGAGGTTGCGTTCGACGTCGACGCCGAGGGCCTTGAGCGGCGAGAGGTAGAGCACCCGGCAGCGGCGCTTGGCCTCGGCCGGGGGCTCGGTCGAGGCGAGGTCGTCGATGGCCGACAGGAACGCCGCGAGGGTCTTCCCCGAACCGGTGGGGGCCACCACCAGCACGTCCTTGTCCTCGCCGATGGCCTGCCACGCGCCCTGCTGCGCGGCGGTCGGCTCGCCGAAGGTGCGCGCGAACCAGGACGCGGTGGCCGGTGAGAACGCCGCGAGAGCGGGATGAGGACGCGCGGCGCTGGACATGGCGTCAATGGTGCCCCACGGGTGCGACACGTTCACCGGTTCGCGTGAGGCGGACGGGACGCGCCGGGACCGGGCCGGTCCCGGCGCGCGGCTCAGACCGCCTGCGGCGCGTCCTGGAGCGGCACGGCCGCGGGGCGCTCGCAGGTGCTCTCGACGGTGACCGCCGCGCCCTGCTCCGCGGAGGCCAGGAGCGAGGTCATGACGTCGAGCACGTGATAGGCCAGGTCGCCGTTGGCGCGCGCCGCGGTGCCCCGCGGGGTGGCCGCGAGGTCGGCGAGGCCGTACCCGCGGGCCGCGTCGCGGTAGCCCGCGCTGGGCGCCAGGGTCTCCCAGCCGCCGCTGCCGAGGGCGTTGAGGAGCACATCCCCGGCGAAGCCGTTGGGGTCGGGCACGATGAGCGAACCGGTCTGGCCGTGGACCTCGATGTTGGAGGCGCGGGTGGCGACCGCGTCGAAACTCATCACGAGCGTCGAGAGCGCGCCGGACTCGTGCCGGAGCACGCCCGTGACATGCGTGTCCACAGTGACCGGCACCGTCTCGCCTTGGCGCGGACCGGAGCCGATGGTGCGCGTCTCGCGCGTGTGGCTGGCCGCGCCGACGACCGAGGCGACCGGGCCGAGGAGGGTCACCAGCGCGGTCACGTAGTACGGGCCCATGTCGAGCAGGGGCCCGCCGCCGGGCGCGTAGTAGAAGTCCGGGTTGGGGTGCCAGCGTTCGTGTCCGGGGGTGAGCATCGTGGCGGTGGCGGCGACCGGGGTGCCGATCAGGCCGTCGTCCACGGCTTTGCGGGCGGTCTGGACGCCGGTGCCGAGGACGGTGTCGGGCGCGCAGCCCACGCGCACGCCCGCGTCGCGGCCCGCTTCGATCACCGCGCGGGCCTCGGGGAGGGTGGCCGCGAGCGGCTTCTCGCCGTAGACGCCCTTGCCCGCGGCGATGGCCTTGAGCGCGATGTCGGCGTGCGCGGCGGGGACGGTGAGGTTGAGGACCACGTCGACCTCGGGGTCGGCGATGAGGTCGTCCACGCTCAGGGCGCGGACGCCCTGCTCGGCGGCGACGGTCTCGGCGCGGGCCCGGTCGAGGTCGGCGACCGCGACCAGGCGCACCGCGTCCAGGCGCGCGAAGGCGTCGAGGTACTGGCCCGAGATCGCTCCGGTGCCGACGATGCCGACTCTCAGCGGCTGGCCCACAGGAGGCCCCTCTCGATGATGGTGCGCACGTTGGGGTCGGCGAGGACGCCCATATCGTGGCCCGGGGTGGAGACGAAGATCCGGCCCCGGCCCCACTGGCGGGTCCACACCGCGGGGCAGGTGATCGGGCGGTGCCACGCGTGGTAGTCGGTGACGGGGATCGTGGTGGTCGCCAGGACGTCGTTGTAGTCGTCGGAGAGGACCCAGTACTGCTCGGTGTGGAGGTCGAAGTCCTCGATGCCCGCCACGATCGGGTGGTCGGCCCGCTCGGGGACGATGTTGACGGTGTAGTGGGTGAAGCAGTCCGCGGCCTCGCCCTTGAGCTCCTCGCGGGGGGCCCGGGTGGGGTGGGTGGCGAACTGGCCGCCGATGAACTGGAGGTAGTCCGAGCTGTTGCGGTAGGAGTCGGCGATGCCGCCGTGCCACCCGGCCATGCCCGCGCCGTTCTCGACCGCGGCGATGAGTCCCGCGAGCTCGTTCCGCTCGATCGTGTTCATGGTGTTGGTCTGGACGACGAGGTCGACCGAGGCCATGTAGTCCTCGTCGGCGTAGACGGCGGTGGCGTCCTCGACGCGCACCTCGTAGCCGTGCTCTTTCAGGAAGGGGAGGAACGAGTCGGTGGCCTCGACGGGCTGGTGCCCGTCCCAGCCGCCGCGCACGACGAGCGCGCGTTTGCTCTGTGATGGTGCCATGCGAAGTGCCTGCTCCAAAAGTTGCGCAAATTATGAGACGCGAGGGGCGCTGATTTCGATTGTTTCATGATGATGACATGGAAAGCAAGGGGTTTCCATGATGTCGAGTTGCGCAACTTCATGGAGGTGCATTACGCTCGCGGTCATGCGGAACGGTCAGCGGACGACCCTCGCCCACGTGGCCGAACGGGCGGGCACCACGGTGCCGACGGTCTCGAAGGTGCTCAGTGGGCGCTCTGACGTGTCCTCCCAGACCCGTTCGCGCGTGATGCGCGCGGTGGCCGAGCTCGACTACCGCGGCCGCTCGGGCAAGGGCACGGCCCGGGGCCGCACACCGTCGCTTGTGGACCTCGTGTTGAGCGGCGTCGAAGGCACGTGGGCGAACCGGGCCCTCAGCGGCGTCGAGCGCGCCGCGGCTGGAGCCGGGGTCGACATCGTGGTCTCGGTGGCCCGCGACCAGCCCGGGGACGCGTGGCTCACCAGGCTCCTCGATCGCGACCTGCGCGGCGCGGTCCTCGCGCTGGTGGACACCACTCCGGCGCAGCTCGCGACCCTCGCGGCGGCGAACGTGCCGATCGTGCTCCTCGACCCGGTCACCCAGCCTCCCGGCAGCGTGGCGAGCGTGGGCGCGTCGAACTGGGCCGGAGGCCGCGCAGCCGCCGAGCATCTGATCGCCTTGGGCCACCGCGACCTCGCCGTCATCGGCGGCAGCCGCAGGCACCTGTACAGCCAAGCCAGGATCGACGGATTCCGTTCGGCCGCAGCCGAAGCCGGAATCACGCTGGCCGAAGGCCGCGTGCTCCACACCGACTGGCACCGCTTCAGCGCCGCCGACGCCGCGACCGCGCTCCTCAGCGCCGAAGACCGGCCCACAGCGGTCTTCGCCTGCTCGGACAACATGGCACTCGGCGTCTACGACGCCGCCGAGGCCCTCGGACTGCGCCTCCCCGACGACCTCAGCGTCATCGGCTTCGACGACCTCCCCGAATGCCAATGGGTGCGGCCCGCGCTGACCACGGTGCGCCAGCCCATCGCGGAGATGGGCGAGGCGGCCCTGCGGATGCTGCTGCGCATCATCGCCGACCCCCCGCGAACAGCCCCAAGAGAAGAGCTGGCGACGACCCTCATCACTCGCGGGTCCACAACGGAGCCATAGACGACGAACCCCGTGGAGTCGGACTCCACGGGGTTTCGCGCGGTGACTACTGGATCGGGTTGCCCGTGAGCGTCGTACCGCTGAAGTGGACCGCGATGCCGCCGTTCATGATGCCGCTGGGGACCGGCGCGCCGCTCGGAAGGGTCGAGACCTCGGGCTCGCCCGCGGCCGGGATCGTCACCAGCTCGCCGCTGGCGCCCCCGTCGACGCTGCCGTAGGCGTTGCCCTGGTCGTCGACCGCGACCAGTTCGACCGTCCGCTGGCCGTCGTCGCCGCCGAAGCACTGGCCCGCGGCCTTGGACATCCAGATGGACTCGTGGACGACGTACTCGCCGTTCGGGCTGGTGCGAGCCATGTTGGACTCGCTCTGCGTGTGGGAGAAGCCGGGGCAGCTCAGCTCGTAGAGGACCTCACCGGTCGCGACCTCGACGGCGAAGTAGGCCAGCTCGGCGCCGGGACCGTGGGTGACCTCGATCGCGAGCAGCCCCTGCCTGCCGTCCACTGCGAGGACTTCCATGTTCGCGATGTCCGACCGCTCGATGCCCGGGACCTCGGTCGTGCCTCCGGCCTCGGTGTTGAGGAGGTAGCTCCGGTCCAGCCAGAACGGCGTTCCCCCGGCGTGGCCCGCGGCTTCGATCCCGAAGGTGTCGGCCTGGACCTCCGTGGTCTGCCCGTCCTCGGTCGCGAAGCCGAACCCGTCGTCGCCGTGGAAGACGACGTTCCCGAAGTTGTTGATCATCGCGCCGTCGGGGAACTCGACCTCGGCGACCACCGAACCGTCGTCGAGGGACAGCAGGGTCAGCTCGGTGACGGTGCGCGCGCTGTCCAGGCCCGACGCCTCGACCTCGCGGTCGGCCAGGACGGCCACCGTCTCGTCGAGCACCGCGACCGGGATGTGCTCGGGGTACTCATGGTCGGAGAACTCGAAGGTCCAGGCCTCTGCGCCTTCAGGGGTGTAGGCCTGGATCGTGCGCTTCATGTCGAGGTGCACGCGGTCCACGACGACGCGATCGGGCCGCACGGTCACCGTCGCCTCGCCGTCGCCGACGTCGACACTCCAGACGGCCTCGCCGAAGGGCTCACCGACGGGGAAGCCGTCCACGGCCGCCTCGGCCGCGGCCTCGGTCGAGGGGGCATCGGACTCGGAGTCCTTCGCCTCGTCCTCAGGTTCGCCGCCGCAGGCGCTGAGCGCCAGCAGTGACGCCGCCAGCGCGCCGATCAGAGGGGTTGGGCGTCCGGCTGTACTGAGACTCATCGTCGTGCTCCCTGTGGATACTCGGAGGGGTGTTGCGCGGGTCGTCGAGAGGGTATACGGCGAATGCGAACCGCTTGCCGCGCAGGGTCGCGGGCTGTTGGCTAGGGCGTGTTTGGGAACTCGCGGCGAGGCGGTATCGGAGTCGATTCGTTCGGTCGGGAGGCGGAAGGCCTTTTCGATCCCGGTGTTGGATCGGGAAGGCCGACAACGAAGCGATCGGGCGAATGGGCCCGATAGCGGCCGTCGGGGGTTCCCGAACACGCCCTAGAACCGGTCGCCGTAGCCGAGGGACACGAGGTTGTCGTGGGAGATCGCCAGAGATTCGATCGCGGTGCGGCCGTAGCACTCGTCCTGTTCCACTAGGAGGTGGGCGGCTCCGGCTTGGTCGGCGGCTTTGATGATGCCGTGCCAGTCGAGGTTGCCTTCGCCGACTTCGGCGAATTGGACGGCGTGGGGCATGGCCTCGTGCCAGGGGGTGTCGTCTCCTTGGGCGAGTGCGGTGTAGACCTCGGGGGCGAGGCGGGCGATGCGGTAGTCCTTGAGGTGGACCATGGCGACGCGGCCGGTGTATTTGCGCAGCACGGTCGCCGGGTCGAGGCCGCCGCGTTGGACCCAGTGGGCGTCGATCTCCAGGCCTACGGAAGGGGACCGCTCGGCGATCACGTCGAGCAGGTGTCGGCCGTCGTATTTGGCGAAGTCGATGTGGTGGTTGTGGTAGTGGAGGCTGATGCCCTCGCCTGCGAGGTGGGCGGCGACCGCTTCGCAGGTGTCGGCGAAGGCGGCCACGGTCGCCGGGGTGGCCATGGCCTCGGGCGGGAGCATGCCGATGCGGATGCGGTCCGCGCCCAGGGTCTTCGCGTCGGTCACGAACTTGTCGAATGTGGAGAGCAGGGACTCGTCTCCGGTGACGCCGCCGGAGATCGACACGAACTCGATGCCGAGCTCGGATCGGACGCGCGCGAGTTCGGCCAGGTTCTCGGCGGTCATCGCGACCGCGGAGAGCTCGGCGGTGCGGTAGCCGATCTCGAGGACGCGGCGGAAGGTTTCGAACAGGCCGTGCTCGGCGAACTCCTCGCGGAGGGTGAAGGCCTGGACGCCGATGGTGCTCACTGCTGCTCCTCAATGGTCGGTTCGCAGGAGAGTTCGAGGTCGAGGACGGTGGCGAGCGTCGCGTGGGCGGCGAGCGTGAGCGGACCGAGGGCCGGGCCCGCATCATAAGTGCGGGAAGCCGGTTCGAGCGCGATCGCGTCGGTCTGGCCCCACCAGGGGAAGCCGCCAGAATTGCGGTGCTCCTGCCACACGTACAGGTGCGGGAGGAGGTCGGTGTCCCAGCGGAGGATCGCGGCGGTGCCTTTGGCGCGGTTGCGGATCGCGGCCCCGCCGCGGCCCTTGGCGAGGATCTCCTGGAAGTTCGCATGGGGTCCTTCGGGAAAGGCCGCCTCGATGCGGTCGCCGCCGATGTGGACGGTGGTGTCCGGGCCGATGAGCGCCGGGCCGAAGGCCGGGTGCTCGGTCCACGAGAAGGCCACCTCTCGGTCCGAGAGGTTGGCTACCGCTTGCCTGACGGTCACGCCGATATCGGTCGCGGTCACCGTGCGCCGCACCGTGAACGGGACCGTCCGCAGCACGACCTCCATCGTGCAGGAAGCCGCGTCCTGCGCGGTCACGCGCCAGCGCCGCCACGCGGCCTCGCCGTGGAAGGGGTGGTGCACCCCGTCGAGGACGCGGGGGTCGCCGCAGTGCGGCAGCAGCGTGTGCCAGCCGCCCGCGTAGCGGCGGTGCCATTCCTCGTTCGAGTCCGCGGAGGGGTACGCGCCCTCCCAGTCCTCGTTCTCCCACGGGGTCCGCAGGAGGAACTCGGTCGCTGTGGGGCGGTGGAGGATCGAGGCGATCCGGGCTCCGTTCTGGTCGAGGTCGGCGGTGAAGCCGCCACCGGGGGCGGTGATGCGGATCGTCGGGGCGACGCTCATCCGGTCGGGGCTCATTTCATCGAGTAGCTGCGGGTGCGGCGCACGGAGGGCGCGAAGGAGGCGTGGAAGATCATCGACGCGGCCCCGATCGCTCCGGCCTCCACTTTGACCAGTGACCGCTCGACGGTCACGTGCTGGGCGGCATGGGCGATGGGCAGGCTGTTGACGGCCCGGTCGACGGTGGTCACGACGAGTTCTTCGAGTTCGGGTTCGAACGCGGGCCCGCCGATGACCAAGAGCGGCAGGTCGAGCAGGTCGATGAGGGCGACCGCGCCGATCGAGATGACGTCGGCGATCTGCTGCGCGGCGGCCACGGCCGCCTCGTTCCCGGCCGCGACCTCGGCGCACATCTCGCGGTAGGTCGCCGCGGGCCCGGTGTAGCCGAGTTCGCGGGCGATCTCGCCCAGCGCCGCGGTCGGGTTGCATTCGCGCACCAGCTGCGGGCGGCCGGACTCGTCGATGCGGCCCAGGCGCGCGGCGCACAGCTGCCCGAACTCGCCGGCGTTGGCGCTCGCGCCCCGGTAGGTCTCGCCGTTGAGGACGAGCCCGGAACCGAGACCGGTCCCGAAGTAGAGGTACACGAAGTCGCTGGCGCGATCGGTGCGCCCGACCCACCGCTCCCCCACCGCGGCGGCGGCCACGTCCTTGTCGAGGACGACCGGGCAGTCGAGCCGGTCGGCGAGCAGGTCCCGCAGGGGGACGTTGCGCCAGGACTGGGACAGCGGCAGGTCGAGCAGTCGCCCGTCGGCGGTGATCGGCCCGGGGACGGCCACGCCGACCCCGAGGAACGTCTCTTGTGGAATCCCGGAGGAGGCCACGGCGTCTTCGGCGGCGCGGGCGATGATCTCGACCAGTGCGTCCGGCGCGGTCTCGTCGTCGAGCGGGACCCGGCGCTTCTCCAGGGCCCGGCCGTCGAGGTCGGTGAGGACCACGGTGACCAGCTCGGGGTCGACCAGGACGCCCACGGCGTGGGCGGCCTCGGCGCGCAGCCGCACCGGGGTGCGGGGCTTGCCGAGGCGCTCGGTGCGTTCCTGAGCGCCTTCGGCGAGGAGCCCGCGTTCGAGGAGCACTCGCAGGATCCGCGAGACCGACTGCTGGGTGAGGCCGGTCTGTTCTGAGATCTCGGTGCGGGAGATGACGCCCGCCTGGCGGATGGTCTCGATGATCGTGGACTCGTTGAACGAGCCGAGATCGGACTGGTTGGCGCCCGGTCGCAGCCGCTCACCCGAGGCGGGCCCGCGAGATGGGCGGGCCTCGCCCTTCGAGTGGACCTGAGGGTCGTTCGGATCGGTCACGGGGCCTCCAGCGCTCCGTCGGGTCGGCGCACGCCCGCGGCCCACGCGTCGTGCCCGGAGAGTTCGGCCGGGTACCGGGCGGCGGCCGCTTCGTCGATGTCGATGCCCCACCCGGGGGTCTCGTTGGGGAACAACCAGCCGTTCTGGATGCGCAGCGTCCCGGGGAAGACCTCGTGGACCGGTTCGCTGTAGACGTGGCCCTCCTGGATGCCGAACGCGGCGGAGGTGACGTCGAGCGCCACGTTCGCGGCCGCGCCGATCGGGGACGTGTCGCCGGGGCCGTGCCAGGCGGTGCGCACGCCGCAGAGTTCGGCGAGGTCGGCGATCTTGCGGGCGGGGGTGAGGCCGCCGATGTCGGAGACGTGGCTGCGGATGAAGTCCACGCCGCCGTTCTTGACCAGGCGCACCGCGTCGGTCAGGGAGGTGGTGAGCTCGCCGACGGCGATCGGGACCGGGCTGGCCTCGCGCACCTCGGGGAGGCGGTCCCAGTGCTCGGGGGCGAGCACGTCTTCGAGGAAGAACAGCCGGTAGGGCTCCAGGGACCGCGCGAGGGTGACCGCCTCCTTGGGGGTCAGCCGCGAGTGGACGTCGTGGAGGAGCTCGACGTTGTCGGGGAGCTTGTCGCGCGCGGCCTCGAACAGGGCCGGGGTGCGGCGCAGGTAGTCCCTTGCGCTCCAACCGTTGTGGTAAGGCGCGTCGGGGTACTCGGTGGGCGCGCTGGGAGCGCCGTACCCGCCGCCGCCGGGGGTCGTGACCTGGAGCCTGACGTGGCGCTGCCCGGCCTCGACGAGCGCGAGCGCGTGCTCGATCGCTTCGCCCGCGTCCCGCCCGGACGCGTGCAGGTAGGTGTCGGCCGCGGCGCGGACCTTGCCGCCGAGGAGTTCGTGCACGGGCATCCCGGCGCGCTTCCCGGCGATGTCCCACAGGGCCTGGTCGATCCCGGAGATCGCGTTGTTGGTGACCGGGCCGCCCCGCCAGTAGCCGGTGAACGCGGCGAGGCGGGTGAGGTCGCCGATGTCGCCGGGGTAGCGGCCGATCAGGAGCCGGGCGAGGTGCTCGTTGACGAACGTCTCGACCGCCTTCCAGCGCTGCGTGAACGTCGCGCAGCCGAGGCCGTACAGGCCCGGCACGTTCGTGTCGACGCGCACCACTACCAAGGCGATGCCCTCGGGGGCGGTGGTGATCGCGCGGACCGAGGTGATCGCGATGTCCTCGCGGGCCTGCCAGGGGTTCGCGAACGTGTCAGTCGACATGGGTGCTCCTTGCTTCGGTCTCCATTATGGTGGTCACCGGAATCGCTCCGGCAGGTCCAGCGTCGGGACCGCCACCGGGTGGTGCGCTTCGAACCCGATCAGTGTGCGCGCCGGCGTCAAATCGATCGGCACCTGGCGGCCGGGCAGGCGCCGCAGCCTCGGGGTATGGGGCGCGAACGCGTCGAGGAGGTCCTCGGTGCGGTAGGGCGCGATGGTCTCGTCGGCTGCGAGGAAGAACGCGTGCGCGCCGGTGGTGTTCGCCGTCAGCGCCAGCTCGATCGCGCGGGCCGCGTCGAGGGTGTGCAGGTACGACCAGCATTCGCGGATGCCGCTTTGGGGGTCGTCGACCAGGCCCTTCGAGGCGGCCAGGAGCGCTTCGGTGTTGTGCACGTGGGGGAAGCGGAGGGTGACGACGTCGATGCCCCACTGCCGCCAGGCCATCGTCGCGGTGCTCTCACCGTGGTGCTTGGACAGCGAGTACCAGTCGGCGATGTCGACGGGGATGTCGGTGTCGATCGGGAAGTACGCCGGGAGGACCTCGTGGCGGTTCATCGGGAGCCCGTAGGCGTTGATGCTCCCGGCGACCACGGCCCGCGAGACGCCCGCCGCGCCCGCCTGGGCGAGCACGTTGAACGTCGAGACCGCGTTCGTGGAGTACACGTCGTAGGGCGGGGCGATGTCGCGGTGGGCCAGCGCGGCGAGGTGGACGACGAGGTCGACGCCGTCGAGGGCGGTCGCCACGTCCTCCTGGGAGCGGGTGTCGCCCACCAGGACCCGGTCGGCCTCCAGGCCGGGGTGCTCGGCGTTGGACAGGGTCGTGACGTGCGCGCCCGCTTCGCGCAGGTGCGGGACGGCCACGGTGCCGATGCGGCCGGTGGCCCCGGTGACGAGCACGCGGGCGCCGTCGAGTGCGCTCATCCCTTGACCCCTCCGGCCTGGCCCACGCCGCGCAGGAACTGCTTCTGGAAGATCACGAACAGGATCACCGGGATGATGATCGTCAGGAACACGGCCGCCATCTGCACCGCCAGTGGCGAGTTGCCCGCCGCGAGCTTGGGCAGCATCACCGACACCGGTTGCAGCTCGGGGTTGGACAGGACCAGCATGGGCCACAGGAACTCCTTCCAGGATCCGACTACGGACAGCAGGATGATCACACCGAGGATGGGGCGGGACAACGGCAGGACCACCATGGTGAGGATGCGCAGGGGTCCGGCGCCGTCGATCTTGGCCGCTTCCATGTACTCGCGCGGGATCGAGTCGAAGAACCGCTTGAGGACGACCACGTTGAAGGCGCTCGCTCCGGCGGGGAGCCATACGGCCCAGAACGTGTCCTGGAGGCTGATGTTGAGCAGCGGCATGTCCAGGATGGTCAGGTAGAGCGGCACGAACGAGACCACGCCGGGCAGGAACAGGGTCGCGAGGATCGCGCCGGAGAGCCAGGGGCCCCATTTGGGGCGCAGGACGCTGAGCAGGAACGCGGCGGCGACGCTGACGATGAGCGTGGTGAGGGTCGAGCCGACCGCGAGGATCACGGTGTTGCCGAGCGAGCGGCCGATCTGGGCGCCGTTCCAGGCCAGGAGCAGGTTGCCCCATTCGTTGGGAGTGAACCAGATGCCCATGGGGTCGGACACGATCGCGTTCGAGGTCGAGACCGAGGCCTTCGCGGCCCACAGGAGCGGGCCGAGGCCGGAGACGATGAGGACGACCAGGAGGATCGTCTGGACGATGCGAAACCAGATCCGGACCGAGGGGCGGTTGCGGTCGGAGCGGGAGACGACGCCGCGTTCTTTAGTCTCGGGTTCGGGCCTGCGGCGGCGCCTCGGTTGGGGCGGCGCGGCGGGTGCGGCCGGTGTGTCGATGACGCTCATGCCCGGCTCCATCTCCTGGTCACGAAGTAGTAGACGATCGAGAGGACGCCGAGGAACAGCGCGAGCAGGACGCTCAGCGCGGTCGCGGCCCCGAAGTCGCCGTTGATGAACGCGTAGTTGTAGATCTTCAACAGGATCGTCTGGGTCGCGTTGTTGGGGCCGCCGCCGGTGAACAGGAACGGCTCGGTGAAGATCTGGAAGGTCCCGATGAGCTGGAGCAGCATCATCACGAAGATGACGTTGCGCAGCTGCGGGAGGGTGATGTGCCAGACGCGGCGCCAGATCCCGGCGCCGTCGATCTCGGCGGCCTCGTACAGCTCGGTGCGCACGGTGGACAGCGCGGCGATGTAGATGATCGCGGTCGACCCGGCCCCGGCCCAGGTGGCGTAGAGGACGATCGAGGGCATGGCGCTGGCTTCGGAGTTGAGCCAGGGGAAGGGGCCCAGGCCGATCCAGCCGAGCGCGGTGTTGAACATGCCCTTGCCGTCGGGGGTGTAGAAGAACTTCCACAGCAGGATCGCGGCCACCGGCGGGACGATCGCGGGGAGGTAGGCGAGGGCGTTGTAGAGGCCGTCGTAGCGGCGCAGCTCGTTGATGAGCACGGCGAGGATGATCGGGATGGGGAACCCGAAGAGCAGCGCCAGGAGCGCGAAGTAGGCGGTGTTGAGCGAGGCCTGGACGAGCCCGGGGTCGGAGAGCACGTATTCGAAGTTGCTCCAGCCGACCCATTGGGCCGGGAGGATGAGGTTGGTCTTCTGGAAGCTGAGCACGAGTCCTTGCAGGACCGGGCCCCAGCTGAAGTAGGCGTAGACGAGGACGACCGGGACGGCGAAGAGCACGGCGTGGAGGCCGCCGCCCTGGGCCCATCGGGTGAGGTCGAAGCGTCGGCGGCGGCGCGCGGTCTGGGTGTGGGACATGAGGTCTCCGTTCCGAGGGGATCGGCCGGGCCGGTGCGAGCCCGGCCGATCGTCTCGGGGTCGCTAGCGCGCGGCCTGGTCGATGATGCCCTGGAGCACCGCGTTGGCGTCGTTCATGGCCTGCTCGATGTCGGCGCCCTCGTCGGTGAGGATCTGCTGCACGAGCGGGTCGAGGGCGGCGTAGGTCTGCTGGGTCGCCGTGGGGGGTTCGGCGATGAGGGGGAGGGTGGAGGAGGTGTAGCTCTCGAAGTTCTCGAGGGGGACGTTGATGTGGGGTTCGATCCAGGAGAGGTACTGGTCGTAGACCTCGTCGGAGACCGGGGGCAGGCCGGGCAGGCCCACGGGGTTGTTCTCGGCGGCGTTGGACTGGGCGTCTTCGAGGGCGACCGCTTCGTCGTAGTACTTCTCGAACTCGTAGAACTGGATCCACTTGGCGGCGGCGAGGAGCTGGTTGGGGGTGGCCTTGGCGTCGAAGAGCTTGAGGGTGCCGCCGGTCAGGGTGCCGTTGCCGCCGGAGCCGCCTTGGGGGAGGGCGGCCATGCCGAAGTGGGCGGGGTCGAACTCGTAGTCGCGGATGAGGGTGTTGTAGGCGTCGGGGGCCTGGAGGACCATGCCGATGGTGCCCCCGGCGAAGGTCTGGCGCACGGCCTCCTGGTCGTAGAGGAACTCGCGGCCCATGGTGTCGTCGCTCCAGCGCATGTCGTGCAGGAGCTGGAGGGCGTCGAGGGTCTCCTGGCCCATGATCGCCTCGGTGCCGGCCTCGTTCTGGATGCGGCCGCCGTTGGCGTAGGTCATGGTGGTGAGCATCCAGCCGCCGGTGTTGTTGGTGGTCATCTGGACGTAGGGGGCCACGTCGGGGACGTTCGCCTTGATCTGCTTGGCGAAGGCGCGCAGGTCGTCCCAGTTCGCGGGGGGCGTGTCGGGGTCGAGGCCGGCGCGCTCGAAGATGTCGCGGTTGTAGGCGATGCCGACCGAGAACAGGCCGGTGGGGATCGTGTAGATGTTGCCCTGGTCGTCCTTGGCGTTGTCGAGGGCGAGGGGGTTGAGGTCCTCGACGAGGCCGAGCTCTTCGAGGTAGGGGGTCATGTTCGGCAGCTGGCCGTTCTCGATGAGCTCGTAGCTGTAGGTGAGGGAGACGCCGACGACGGTGGGGAGGGTGCCTCCGGCGAGCTTGGCCTGGAAGGTCTGGGCCTCCCACTTCTCGGTGGAGGGCTCGACGGTGATGTTGGTGTAGGCGGCCTCGAACTCGGCGACGCGCTCGTTGAACGCGGCGAGCTCTTCGGGCTTGTCCTCGGTGGGCTGGTCGCCTACGGAGATGGTGACGTCGGCCGAGGGGTCGAGCGGTTCGTCGGCGGCGTCGCCGGGGTCGCTGCAAGCGCTCGTGCCCGCCAGGGCGACGACCGCCCCGGTCGAGCCCGCCGCGAGTGCCTGCCGGCGTGACAGTCTCATCATTGAAACTCCTGTGAGGGTTCTGGCCCGTGATCCGTTCGGGCCGGTCGACTTGTAGCCAATAAATTAAATCCATTAGTGTTACTAAGTCAAGTCCGCGTGGCGAAGAAATTTCCACCGGGTGGCGAAAGCGCTGTCACCGGCGGAATCGCGCCATCCGAAACCGTTCCCCCGCAAGGAGATCAGGACATGAACGCATCCACCCCGCTGCGGCTCGCCGTCGTCGGCTGCGGCGTCATCGGCCGCCTCCACGCCGAAGTCGCCGCCCACTCCCCCGACCTCGACGTGGTCGCCCTCGTCGATCCCTACGCGCCCAGCGCCGAAGCCCTGGCGCGGCGACTCGAAGACCTCGGCCAGACCGCGCCCCGGATCTACGGCGACCTCGCGGCCGCGCTCGAAGACGGCGGGATCGACATCGTGGCCGTCTGCACCCTGAGCGGCACGCACGCCTCGCTCGCGCTCCAGGCCCTCGAAGCCGGTGCGCACGTGGTGGTCGAGAAGCCGCTCGACGTGGCGCTCGCCCCGGCGCGGGCGCTGCGCGAGGCCGCCGACGCCCGGCCCGGACAGGTCGTCGCGGTCATCTCGCAGCACCGGCACGACCCTTCGGCACTGGCGGTGCGCCGCGCTTTGGACGCGGGGCGGTTCGGGCGGGTGACCTCGGCCGTGGCGAACATCGACTGGTTCCGCTCGCAGGAGTACTACGACTCGGCGGCGTGGCGCGGCACGTGGACGCTCGACGGCGGCGGGGCCCTGATGAACCAGGGCGTGCACACCTTGGACCTGCTGCTGTGGTTCCTCGGCGAGCCCGTGGAGGTCGTGGCGCACACGGCGCGGCTGGCGCACGAGCGGATCGAGGTCGAGGACGTGGCGGTCGCGATCCTCAAGTTCGCCTCGGGCGCATTGGCGACGCTGCACGCTTCGACGGCGGCGTATCCGGACCTCGGTGTGCGCCTTCAGGTCCACGGCACCGACGGCTCGGCGGTGATCGCCTCGGACGAGCTGGTGTTCTTCCACGCGAAGGACGCCGAGGACGAGGGGCCGCGCGGCGGACAGGCGGCGAAGGAGCTGGAGGCCGCCGGAATTGCAGCGCCGGTGGTGGTCGCGCCCGATGGAAGCGAGTACGGCAACGCGCATCTGACGCAGTGGACGGACATCGTGGAGGCGATCCGCGAGGGCCGAGAGCCGCTGGTGACGTTGGGAGACGGCCACTTGGCGCTGGCCACGGTGCGGGCGGTGTACCTCTCGGCGACCCTGGCGCAGCCGATCCGGGTGGCGGATGTGCTCGACGGCAAATACGACGAGCAGTCGACGGAGACGGGCTTCGTGGCCGAGGGCTGCTGAGGGCGGGGGTTGCGGTGCGCGTGATCGCTCAGGCCCCTACCGTCCACAGCCCCCACCCACCACAAGAGGGGAAGGAAGATCCGGGCTGCGCTCGATCCTCTCGCCGGGGTACGACACGAAAACCCGATAATCCGGCCCGCGAGCGCAAACCTCACCCGAACGTGTGAGAGCGAAAGCGAGAATCGGCGCAAAGCGCGGCGGCGCAGCCACGGCCGGTGCCCTTGCCGCGATGATTGACCGGAGCTCGTGCTGCGGTCGCGAAAGCGAGAATCGGCGCAAAGCGCGGCGGCGCAGGCACGGCCAGTGCCCTTGCCGCGATGATCGACCGGAGCTCGTGCTGTGGCCGCGAAAGTGAGGGGCCGAGGCGCTCGCGCGTGCCTCGGCCCCCGTCTCAGCGCACGAGGGTGCGGATCGCGGCGGCGGCCGCGCCTCGGGCCCAGTCCTCGAACGTGTGCGGGCGCACCGCGATGCGGCAGCGGCCCGCCGCGCCGAACGCGTGCGCCTCGAAGGCGTCGCGCAGCGGCGCCTCGAACAGGTCGTAGTCGGCCACGCCCTCGCCGCCGATGATCACCAGTTCCGGCCCCGCCAGATTGACCAGGCTCGCGATCGCCGTCCCGATGACCGCTCCGGCCTCGCCGAACGCTGCGACGGCGACTTCGTCGCCCTCGCGCGCGAGCCTCGCGGCCTCCTCGATCGTCACCGCTTCACCGCGCGCGAGCGACACCGTCTCGGCGATCGCGCCCGACGACGCCACCGCCTCCACGCACCCCAGCCGCCCGCACTCGCACACCCGCCCAGGCGGCCCCAGCGGCAGGTGCCCGATCTCCCCCGCCACCCCGTAAGCGCCCTCCACGACCTCGCCGTTGAGGTGCAGACCCGACCCCACGCCGCGGCCTATCGTCACGATCGCGAACGACGCCGTGCCGACGCCGACGCCGAACCAGTGCTCGCCGATCGTCAACGCGCGCACGTCGTTCTCCAAGATCACCGGTGTCTCGAACCGCACCCGCAGCCGCGCCCCCAGCTCCACCCCGGACCAGCCCATGAGCCCCGACTCCCGGACCTCCCCCGACGCGGCGTCCACATCGCCCGAGACCGCCACGCCGATCCCTGCCAGCCGGGACGCGGCCGGGCCGAGCGCGGCTTCGAGGCGGCCGCACACCGCGACCACCGCTTCGGTCACCGCATCGGGGTCGTGCGCCTCCAGCGGCACGCGTTCGCTCGCGATCACATTGGTGCGCAGGTCGGTCGCGACCGCGATCAACTCGTCCACATTGATCTTCACTCCGATCGCGGCCAGCGCCTCGGGCCGCACCGCCACCGGGCTCACCGGGCGCCCGGGCTGCCCGGCGCGCTGGACTTCGAGGCGGTCGTCCACCAGTCCGGCGGCCACGAGGGGCGTCACCGCCTTGGTCACCGCGGCCTGCGACAGGCCGGTGGTCTTGGCGATGTCGATGCGGCTGATGGGACTCCGGGTCAGGATCACCGCGAACACTCGCGCCGCCGCTCCCGAGGCGTCGCGCAGCAGCGCGATCCGTTCGGCCGCTTGCATGTCCATCAGACTCCCTGGTTCGCGTCCCCATAAATTATCCGAAACCGTCCAGCACCGCAGGACTGTCGGCGCGTCACTTGATCCCGGAGAACCCGATCGAGTTGACGATGCGCTTGCCGAACACGGTGAACAGCAGCAGCATCGGCAGCGCGGCCACAAGCGTCGCGGCCATGAGCCCGGCCCAGTCGGGCTGCGACTGCGGCGAGGACTGCTTGAACACCGCCAGCGCGAGCGTCAAGGGCTGCACGGTCTCGTCGGTGGTGGTCAGGAGCGGCCAGAAGTAGTCGTTCCACATCCCGATGAAGCCGAGGATCGACAGGGTGGTGATCGGGCCGCTGGTCATCGGCAGGGTGATGCGGAAGAGCACCCGCAGGCGTCCGGCACCGTCGATGAGCGCGGCCTCTTCGGTCTCGGCGGAGAGGCCGAGCATGAACTGGCGCAGGAAGAAGATGTTGAACGCCGAGAACAGGGCGCCGGGGAGGATCATGCCGGGGAAGGTGTTGAGCAGGCCGAGTTCCTTGATGAGCACGAAGTTCGGCAGCAGGGTGAGGATGCCGGGGACCATGAGCGCGGCGAGGAAGAGGCTGAAGACCGCGTCGCGTCCGCGCCACTGGAGTCTGGCGAACGCGTAGGCGGCGATCGTGGAGAAGAACACGATGAGCGCGGTGGAGGCGGTCGCGTAGATGACGGAGTTGAGCAGGTAGCGGCCCAGTTCGATCGAGGCGCCGGAGCCGCCTTGGGCGATGGCCTCTTCGGCGGTGGCGACGCCGAGGACGCGTTCGAACGCGCCCCAGGTGAAGCCGACGGGGAGCATCGAGGCCGGGTCGGCCATGAGGGCGTAGTTGTCCGAGAGCGCGGTGCGCAGGATCCAGTAGAACGGGAAGACCGTGATCAGGAGGATCACGCCGAGGTAGAGCCAGGCGGCGACGCGGCCGGGGGTCAGGCGGGCGGTGCGCATCAGGAGTTCTCCGATTCGTTGGCCCTGAGCAGGCGCATCTGCATGAAGGTGATGAGGATGAGGATCGCGAACAGCGCCAGGGACATCGCGGAGGCGTAGCCGAAGTCGAACTGGCCGAAGGCCTTTGAGTAGATGTACATCTGGAGCACGTTGGAGGCGTTGGCCGGGCCGCCCTTGGTGGTGACCGAGACGAGGTCGAACACTTGGAACGCGCCGATCACGTTGAGCACCAGGACGAGCGCGATGATGGGCCGCAGGAGCGGCAGGGTGAGTTTGAAGAACATGCGGGTCTCGCCCGCGCCGTCGATGCGTCCGGCCTCGTAGACGGTGGGCGGGATGGTCTGGAGGCCGGCGAAGATGATGATCGCGGTGTAGCCGAGATGCTTCCACACGTGGATGAGGGCGATCGAGGGGATGGCCCATTGGCGTGAGGACAGGAATTGGATGCCGTCGACGCCGATGCCTTCGAGGGCGAGGTTGACGATGCCGAGTTGGGTGTCGAGCATCCAGGACCATACGGTCGCGGCTACCACGGAGGAGATGAGGAACGGCAGGATGATCATGCCGCGGACCACTGTGGACGAGGTGAGGCGGTGGAGCACTGCGGCGGTGGTGATCGCGAGGATCATGGTGAGGCCTACGGCGATGACTACGAAGTAGACGGTGACGCGCAGGGAGTTCCAGAAGACCGGGTCGCCCACGAGGTCGCGGAAGTTCTCCAGGCCGACCCAGGTGGGCGGGGTGAGGACTCGGAATTCGGTGAAGCTGAGGTAGACGCCGCGGAGCGTGGGGTAGACGGCGAAGACGAGGAAGCCGATCATCGCCGGGGCGATGAGGATCCAGGCGAGCCGCGCGTCGCCTCGGTGCGAGGGGCCGGCGGAGGGGCGGCGTCTGCGCCGGGCGGGGGCCTGGGCCTGCGGTGGCCCGGCTTTGACGAGCGTCATCGATCGTTCCTGTTCTACGGCCTCGGCGGCCGCCGGTTCTGCGGGCGGGTGGGGAGGTCGGGGGTGGCCCGCGCTTGCGTCGTCAGACTAGACATGATTAATTAACCGTGTCAAGTAATTGATCTCCTTGGATTGCGAGGCCGATATGCGCCACGGTGAGCACGCCGTCTTCACCCTCAGGGCCGCGGGCGCTTCGCTCGTCGTCGGCCCCGCCGGGCCGGTCCCGCGGGTCCTGCACTGGGGCGCCGACCTCGGGCCCGTCGAGGCACAGGACCTGCTCATGACGGCGGTTCCGGCGCGGTTGAACAACTCCCCCGACGTGCCGCGGGCGTTCACCGTGTGGCCGGTCGAACGCGACGGCTGGTCCGGTACCCCGGCGCAGCGCGGGAACGCGGCCGGGACGGCGACCACGCCTCGGCCCGAACTCGTCTCGGCCGCATGCGAAACCGAGCCCGAGGGCGGCGGCCGGATGGTGTTCGGGTTCGAGGACCGGATCTGCGCGCTGCGCGGCGAGTACACGTTCACGTTGGACCGCTTCGGGGTCCTCACCGTCGACTTGGCGGTCGTGCGCGACAACTCGTTGAGCGACGCTCCACTTGATACGTATACATTGGACGGTTTGCGGGCACTGATGCCGCTGCCCGACCGGGCTCGCGAACTGCTCGACTTCACCGGGAAGTGGTGCCGCGAGCGGGCGCCGCAGCGTTCGCACCTGTTGCACGGCGGTCATGTGCGGCGCGCGCATCGCGGCAAGCCCGGTCATGACACCCCGTACCTGCTCGCCGCCGGAACACCCGGGTTCGGGTTCGGGCACGGCGAGGTCTGGGCCGCGCACCTGGCGTGGAGCGGCGAGGCCGAATACCTCGCCGAGCGGCTTCCCGAAGGGGCGGGCGGGTTCTCAGGGGTGCTCGGAGTGGGCGAACTGCTCCACTCCGGGGAGGTCCGGCTCGCCGACGGCGACCGGTACGACGCACCGACAGCGGTGTTCGCATGGTCTGCGTCCGGATTGGACGGGATCGCGGGCAGGCTCCACAAGCGACTCCGCGCGCGGGCGGGTCATCCGGTGAGCCCGCGGCCGCTGACGCTGAACACGTGGGAGGCCGTGTACTTCGACCATGATCTCGACCGGCTCACCGCGCTCGTGGCGAAGGCCGCCGAGGTCGGGGTAGAGCGGATCGTCCTGGACGACGGCTGGTTCCGAGGGCGCCGCGGCGACGACGCCGGGCTCGGGGACTGGCTCGTCGACCCAGACGTGTGGCCCGAGGGCCTCGACCCGCTGGTCGAACTCGTACGCGCCCGAGGGATGCAGTTCGGGCTTTGGTTCGAGCCGGAGATGGTGAACCTCGACTCGGACCTGGCCCGCGAGCATCCGGACTGGGTGCTCGGGCCCGCGCAGGGACTCGGGCCGACCGCGCGGCACCAGTACGCGCTCGACCTCGCCCGGCCCGAGGCGTACGCGCTGGTCCTCGAACGCATCAGCGCCCTGGTGGCCGAGCACGACATCGCCTACCTCAAGTGGGACCACAACCGGGACCTCCTCGAAGCCGTCAGCGGGCGCGACGGCCGAGACCGGCCTTCGGTGCGGGCGCAGACCCTCGCGCTGTACCGGCTCCTCGACGAGTTGAGGGAACGCCACCCGGACCTGGAGATCGAGACCTGCTCGGGCGGCGGGGGCCGCGTCGACCTCGGCATCCTCGAACGCACCGACCGGCTCTGGGCCTCCGACTGCAACGACCCGGTCGAGCGCACCGCGATCGAGCGGTGGACCCGGATGCTCGTCCCACCCGAGCTCATCGGCTCCCACCTCGGCGCGGCCCGCTCGCACACGACCTCGCGGACCACCGACCTCTCGTACCGGCTCGCGACCTCGCTGACCGCGCACGCCGGGATCGAGATGGACCTGACGACCGCCTCGGCCGACGATCTCGCTTCGGTGCGGGCGTGGGCCGAGCTCTACAAGGAACTTCGCGGCCTGATCCACTCAGGACGAGTGGTGAACGCCGACCTCGCCGACGAGGCCACCTCGCTCACCGGCATCGTGGCCCAGGACGGCAGCGCCGCGCTCTACACCTGGACCCGCACCGCCACGTCCGCCGCGGGCCAGAGCGGACGGGTGCGCCTGCCCGGGCTCGACCCGGCCGCCCGCTACCGCGTGCGCGTCCGCTCCGAACTCGGCACCGCAAGCCGCCACCAAGGAGCCGACCCGGCCTGGATCGAGGCCGCCGAAACCGGCATCGACCTCGACGGGACGGTGCTCGCCGTCGCGGGCGTCCCACTGCCGACGCTCAACCCGCAGCAGACGCTGCTCCTCGACCTCAGAAGACGGCCGTGACCGCGGCCGCTTCGCGTTCGACCAGGGTTTCCCCAGCGGGGATACGATGGCCTCCCGCACGAACGAGGAGCAGTCATGGAGTACACCCAACTGGGCCGCGCCGGAGTCAAAGTCTCTCGGATCGTCCTCGGCACCATGAACTTCGGACCCGAGACCGACGAAGCGGACGCCCACCGGATCATGGACCGGGCACTCGAACTCGGCGTCAACTTCTTCGACACCGCGTGTATCTGAGATTAGCACACCTAGCTAGGCTTGTCGAATGAGCCTACGAATATTGGGAGTTCTGCGGTTGAGCCGCAGCTCAGACGAGTCTACCTCAATTGAGCGTCAGCGTGAAGCCGTCCAACGCTGGGCAGATTTCCACGGGCACACCGTGGTGGGTTGGGCTACGGACGACGGGGTGTCAGGCGCGACCGACCCCTTCAAGCGGAGGGGGTTCGGGAAGTGGCTCAAGGAGGCCAAGCTAGAAGAGTGGGACATCGCGGTGGCGCTGCGGGTCGACCGGCTAGGGAGGTCAGTGTACGAGTTCTTGCGGTTGGTGGCGTTCCTCGAAACTCACAAAAAGGGTGTCGCGACCACGGACAACATGATTGATACGTCTACGTCGCAAGGCCGTTTCTTCGCTGTGCTACTTGTCGCACTAGCACAGTGGCGCAGGGAAATGGATGCCGAGCTGGCTCGGGAATCTCAGGTCAAGCTGCGGGCGGTGGGGCGTTGGCATGGGGGCCGAGTGCCTTTTGGTTTTGAAGTCGAATCTCGCGACGGGGGGAAGTACCTCCGCCATCACCCGGTGAACGCCCTCCTAGCGGCTGAGGCAGTCGGGCGACGGCTTGACGGCGCGAGCCAGTGGCAGGTGGCAAAGTGGCTGAACGAGCAGGGTGCTACTACATACGACGGCAAACCGTGGCTACAGGCGACCGTGCGAAACTGGTTGCAATCCCGCTGGCTCATAGGTCAGCGGGTATCAAAGGGTGAGCTTGTCGTTGACGAGACAGGGACACCGGTACAGTTCGCCCCTGCGATCATCGACATTGCGAAGTTCGAGGAACTACAGCGGTACGAGGCTGACCAAGAGCACCCAAAGACCCTGACGGGCGAGTCTTATCTCGGCAAAAAAATCCTTTTCTGCGCAGGGTGCGGGAAAACCATGTATCGACGCCTCCCTGGCAAAGGCAGGCGGTACCATTACTACATCTGCCAGTCTTCCATCACCCGCGCCGCGTGCTCGGAAAAGCTATCGGGACGCACCGACGCGATAGACCAGGCGATCGAAGACGCCTTTATGTTCGTGCGCGGAGACACGTTCGTAATGGATAAGGTGTTTGTACCGGGGAGCGACAACAGCCGTGAGCTGGGGCTCGTGAATGAGAACATCCGGCGGATTGTGGAGGCCTCTAACCGAGGGCTGCTCGCCGAAGATCTGTTCTACTCGCAGCTTGAGGCGCAAACCTCACGGAAGCGCGAGCTTGAAGCACTCCCCCAGCAACCCGACCGGTACGAGTACCAGCCCACCGAACGCACCTACAGCGAGGTTTGGGAGTCGGCCGACACCGAAGAGCGACGCAGACTCTTGCTCGATATTGGAGTCAAGGCCATACTGTACGGCCCCGATCAGCGAGACATAAAGGTAGAGGACCCCGTTAATGGAGTCCCGTTGACGTTCAAGGTTTCTGTTGGCGACAAAGGACACTTTCTACTTCTCACTTCCAACGTGCCCGCGGCATTCCACGTGATCGAAGTAGAGCTTATGAACGAAGACGTAGGGTAGCCATTCCTTGATTCAGATGAAAGTTGTGTTCTCAGTGAAATAACAAGAGAGCCCCAGCTTTCGCGCTGGGGCTCTTTCCAGCCTGCGAGTAGATATCTAGGGGTACAAGACTTTCTTACTAGACACCGTTCTACCGTTTGCAAGATCGACTTCGACCCATATCTGAACTCGACCGTTATGCTTGTTGACATCCACATAATTCGTAATGATCTTCAGTTGCTTACTATCAAAATACCAATCGCTGATTCCCTGCGCCTCTACGATACGCGGGACATGTGACTCGTTCAAAGCAGAGTCAGACTCTCCCGTAAATCGAGGTGAGCAAAGCCGAACCTCGGTTCCGCTAGTAGCCATCCGTCCGACATTTCTTACCCGAGCGTGGACGATCCGGTGGTCTTGGCCGAACCCCTT
This sequence comes from Glycomyces sp. NPDC046736, assembly GCF_040645615.1. NCBI lineage: Bacteria > Bacillati > Actinomycetota > Actinomycetes > Glycomycetales > Glycomycetaceae > Glycomyces > Glycomyces sp. NPDC046736. The sequence continues at coordinate 41,958 of NZ_JBEYYO010000018.1, forward strand.
CAAATTGGCAAGCTTGTTATTTCTTTCAAGATCATCAAAAGCAAATGTATATATTCCACCCTGACCAAGCCCGTTCCACCCCGCAAAGCCTCCCCGCAGGTCAATCTTGATCCTAGCCCCGGATAGCCTAAAGACCATGAATTGCCATATAAGGGCCGTAGCCGCGCCCAGGAAGCCCAGCACGGCAATAATAAATGTCCCGATAGCCAGAGGGTCAGGGCCAGTAGCGAGAGGTGTCGTCATGAAGGCACTATAGGCCTCGGAGCCCTAGGGCGGTAGCTCGGTTCTCGGGCCGGTCCTAGGGTCGAGTAAGGGTTGTGTTGGCGATGAAATCGAGTAGGGACTGAATATTGCCGAGGCGGGGTGCCGCGCCGCGGTGCGCCCGACCGGTGACCGCGATATACCGCCCCTGCCCGTAGACCTCAACCGCCTGGCCGGCGACAGCGATGCGACGCCCGCGAGCAACGTCCCCGCGGCCCCAGATGTGCAAACCACGCCCCGACATCGACACCTCAACGAAGGTGTCCCCAGCGAGGCGGAGAAACGTCTCCGCAGCGTCGGTCAGCGTGCCATCGGCGCGGATGCACTTGTCCAAGTCAACGCACGCAATGTCGTCGTCTGCGGTGAGCACGAACCCGGTAGGCCGCTTGGCCGCGGCCTTGGCTGCTTCACTGTACGAACCCCAGGTGTCCGCGTCGGAGATGCTCGCGGGCCGTCCTGAGGCCGTGAGCGGCCTCTTAGAGTGTCGAGCCACGTTGACCCAGCGGTCACGGGTCTTGAGGGCAACAGGGACACGCTTCGCAGTAGACCGCGCGCGGTAAGCGCGCTGTGAACAAGCAGTGTTGCAGTACTTAGCATCTGCCCGCTTCCTCCATGAAAGCGGGGTTTTGCAGCTCTGGCATGTCCTGGTCATAAGACCAGCTTACACTGCATGCGTTGAGGCTACAAGCCGGGGACCGGCGAATCTGTATGCCGCCCCGAAGGGCGGCTCCTACAAGTGGACAAAGTATCCAATCTAGACACTGTTAAGTTACCTGGTCAGCGCTTGAGGCGCTGATTTCGTGGACTTCATTACCCGTACAAACAGGCCGGCGCTAGGCGCACGGCGGGCAGGAAAGGGGTGGGGAGAGGGGGACCTCCCCCAGGTCAAGACTCAAAACAGACATGACAGACATACAGAAGACATCACTCAAAACATCTCACATCATCTCGTAACATAACCAATTGAAGTTGAATCAGTTGAAGCGTTGAGTGCATGAGTCTTTGATGAAGTTCAAGACAATCCAAAGACAGTTGAGTTGTTGTGTCTTCTGTCTTATCAGTTGTCTTTACATTGGTTGAGAGCGACTCTTGATGAGTCGCTTTGTCAGCGTCAGCATTGTGTGTCATCTGCGCTTCGGCCCTTCATAGGCGAAGCGCTTGGCGTTGTCTACAACGGCCGCCTGGTCCCTGTCCAGAGTCGCCCATTCCTCGGTACCGGGCAAGGAGGGGCCCTCGTGCCGGGCCTTATCCCATGAGGGAAACGCATACTCGGCAGGTACCGCTACCTCGTGTTCTACCGCCATGTAGTAAAGCCGCACACCCTTCCGGTGGCGGTATGGTCCGAGGGCGAACTCGTTCACTCGGAACATGCCCTCTACACCAGGGACACGCACGAGCACGGGTCCGTCCGTAGTGAACTCGGCTACGCCGTGAGGGGTGGAGACGTACAGCTTGGAGCCGGGCTTCGCGTACAGCGCTCCGCCCGAGCCGTCAGTGATCTGGCGAGAGTATGCCATTATTTTGTTGTCCTTTGATAGGCGCCCCGCCGCACACAGCGGCGGGGCGGAGAGGTGTCTAGTAAGCGAACCCGTTGCGGATGCGGCGGGCTAGTTCCTTGGCGTCTGTGTTGTTTAGTTCTTCACGACGCTGCTGCTCGTATTCCTCAGCGTCTTTGGTCTGCTGTTCGAAAGCGTCCCACTGCTCCTGGCCGTCAGGTGCGGAGCCGGAAGAGAACACGACCGCCTTAGGCGCGGTCGGAGGGAAGTCGGGCTCTGCGTTCTTTTCGAATCCCATTACGCCCAAGCCTCCACCATGTAGGTCCTACCCTGTTTGAGCCAACCTCCCACAGCGTGCGGAAGCACGTCGTGCCCGTTGAGGTCTACATCGCCGCTAAGGCGGCTTACGGCTTCATTGACCGTTGCCATCCCGACCTTTTGGGCCTTGCCTTCAATGTCGGAGAAGTTGAGCGGCTTGCTGGCTGCGACAGCAGTAATCAAGGTCGGCCTGCCATTAGGGCAGAGCCGATCGGTAAGCGCATTGTCAGTGTCTTCGCCGAACCAGTCAGAGGCAGACGAGAGAACGTCGGCGGTGCTGACCTTGAGCTGTACCGCAGAGAGAACCTTGACGCGGTCCATTACGCGCTGCGTCGAGAGGTTGAGCTTGATGGTTTCGAGGCTCCGAAGAATCCCGTGGGCGTTATTGACGGCGACGGAGATCGCTCGGTCGAACACCTCCGCGGCATCGGGACTAGAAGTGCTGCTTATCATGTCGTTGAGCCGAGCCTCAATAGCCCGAATCACACCAGCCTTACCAGCATTGACCTCGCGCTCAAACCGGTCGAGCGCTCGCTCTGAGTGCGAGCGTGTCCAACGCTGCGCGCTGTGAGCTTCGTGGAAAAGCTCAAGACGCTTCGCTGCGACAAGATGGGCGAGGATTTCCTTATCAGTTGAACCCGCGGTCACCGCGGGTACTTCAGGCTTCTTGACAGGCTTTCGAGACTGGACAAGCGCGGCGTGCGCCGCGGTGATCTTCTCAGGCAGTTCGAACCCGTGCTCAAGCAGGTATTTCACCCACTGTTCAGGCGTGCCTGCCTTCACGTGCGGGCTTTTCTTGATGGTGTGGATAGCCATTTAGTCTTCCTAGGGTTTGTGTAGTTGTGACTTCAGATTGTCGATAGCGAAGCCGAGGAATCGGCGGCGCTCTTCAATCGCCTCCGCCGCTTCGGCGGTAAGCATTTCCGCAGCGAGTCCAAGGTGCTCGCTGCGCTCGGACAGTTCAGTGATGAGCTGCCTAGCCGCGTCGGGCGGCATGGTGAGGGTTACGGTCATTTGCGAGCCGCCCGGACCTTTGCCATGTGGGCGGACTTCTCAAGTGCTTCGGGAGTAGTCCAGCACTCGTAATGACGGTGCGGGTCGGCTTCGAGGCCGACCGATCCAGGGTCGAGACACCCACTCAACGACCGGTGCTTATCGAAAGACTCGACATCAGCAAACGTCTTGTGGCAGTCCCCCGCGCAATGCGCGGTGGCGTACCCGTTCCAGCGGGAACCGCACCGGGTGTCGGTGAACGGCAATTTAGTTGTTGTCAAGGATTTGAGCGGCTTTCTATGAAAGTGTGGGTCGATGTACCACCAAAAACACGTACCTGTGTTTACCTGCGAATATACTAAATAGGTTTCTGGGTCTTCTCTTGGAGCGACCTGCGGAAACGTCCGCCGGTCGAGTTTTTGAGTTAGTTGCTCGGAGCTTCCTTAAACAGATCCCCGGTGTCGATACCAAGCGCCTTGGTAAAGCGGATAAGGGTCTGTACCGAACCGGCCGTGCGGCCGGCTTCTAGATTGGCTACGAGGGCAGTGGAGTTGCCGACCCTGCGTGCGAGCTCTCGCTCATCCCAGCCTTTCTCAATCCTGCGTCGGTGTACGAGCTGCTGGAACCAATAGACCTCGGATGACACATCCTCGGGCTGAAGCATTACATTCATTCTGTTTCCTTCCTGAGCTGAATTAGTAGGTTAAATAGGTTGCCCCGCCACTCCCGGAGAGCGACGGGGCGTTTGGAGGCTAGCGACACCTCACGGTCCGACTTTTTCGAGGCTGACGAAAGTCCCGGGGCTGTCGGGCGCCCGGATTAGGGGGTGAAGCCACGATCTCGACGGCGTGTCTTTTCCAGCGGCTTCACCATGACCACTTGTGCTGACTGGCACCCCGCTGGTCCAACGGGAGTCTTCGAAGGGTTTGCGCCGGGGCGGTTAGGAGGAGGACCGCCCCGGCAACCCTGGAAGAAAGTCTGTTGGGTTGTTACACCCTTACCTTCGGCCGGAAACCCAGGTCTCCGGCAAGATGTGACGAAGTATTTTCCTCGTCATAAGTAGATCCGGTTAAAGCTTCCTCTACCCTCTACCTTCGGTTAAAAGCTCTCCCACCCTTTTACCTTCGGTCATACACTCTTAGTTCCAGTCTGCGACGGCCTTTTCAGACAACCGCAGGTCAGAGGCTCGACAACGGTCGAGCCGAGCTTTCTACCTCAGTGTTTGATCCAGTCCCTCGGGCAAAACAGGGACAACCAGAATCCAACTATTTCAGATTGGCACAGTTTCTGAGAACTGGCTGTGAATAGTTGCTTGCTTGCCCCTAGGAGTACTTGGGTCCCCAGGCCGGCCTGGGGACACCTGAACCCCATATTGTGAGCAACATCAGCCGAAAGTATGAGTCCGCTTCCCGCGCGTGCGCGGGCGAGGAACCCTAGACACGATTGCGGCCCCTCAGGAGGCAATCTGAGGGGCCTTAGAGCCCTGGTGCTAGCAGGGACAAGCATTCGAGGATCAAAGCGCTCTACGGGAGCGCTAGAAGATATTCAGCCGCCATCACGCCAGTGAGGGTGACGGCTAGCCTTCACAGAACCGCACGCGCTGGAGCGCGGCGTGGAACTTGGCTACTTCCCGCTCAACGTGTGCCCGGCGGGGCGCCGTCAACACCTCGGGGCTACGCCACACCACGGTGGCGCCGTTGGTGTCGGCTGCTTCGGCGACGTGGTGGCCGCGGAGGATCTTCACCACGGCCTGATCAGGGTAGTAAAAGCAGCCCACCGCAACTTTCCCACGCTCCTCGAAGAACGTGCCCACGTTGAAGAACTGCGGAGCCGGCTCCGGGTCTGCAATGAACTCGATCGTCATCACATCAGGGTAGACCAGGGTGACCAGTTAGTCTAGTAGCTTCAGAGAAACCAGTTGAGGTAGACAGCGGCTCGCTAGCGTGCTCGCATGGTTGACAGGTACTCCAAGACGCCGCTGTTCGCTCAGGTAGCGGAGAGGCTGCGTGAGCGGATACAAGCAGGCGAGTGGGCACCTGGTGCGGCGATGCCGAGTGAGCGGCAGGTAGCGGAGGAGTACGACGTGGCGAGGCCTACGGCGCGTCGCGCCTTGGCGGTGTTGGAAGAGGAAGGCTTGCTGCTGGTGCTCCCGCAGCGCGGGGTGGTCCGGTCACCGAAGAGCTGAACAGGGAGAACATCCTAAACCCGCAGGCTGTAGGCCTGCTAGGTCCAATGTAGAACAGCGGAACACGTGCTAGCACAACCGCCCTACGGGACGGATTGTGCGGATTGCGGAGCGGAGAGACCAGGCTTCGCCTGGGATCGAAGATCCTCAGTACTACTACAGCCGCCGAGAGTGAGGCGGCTGCAAGTCATGGAGTGAAGGGAGCGAAGCCGACCGGAACGCAATGACACTCGTAACGGCATCTCAGCGCTCGCTGAGATGCCTTCTACTACTGAGTTCACTTCATTCACTTCCGTTCCTTCGGAACTCCACTTCACTTCGTTCATCTTCGGCAGCTCGAAACGTTAGTGAGAGAGCTGCCTCTGTGACTCACTGGCCGCCACAGCGGCCCTTAGTTCTTAAACTCTTAGAGTCCTAGATTCCTGGACTCTTAGAGTCCTGGAATCCTAAAATCCTTAACTACTACCGGGAAACTGACTACTGTGTGTATAACCTAATCTATACACAGAGTTACTAGACCAGAGACAAGGAAGGCGGAGCCGCCCGAGAGCGGCCCCGCCGTTGGTTAGTCGGTCTTGTACTTGTACTTACGCCGGATCGGCCCTTCAGCCTCTCCTAGCTTCACTAGCGCTTCAAGCGCGGCCTTCACCACCTCATCGCTGAACCCACCGGTTCCCTTCCCCGGCTTGGCGTGCTCGGCCTGAACCAGCTTCGCCAGGGCAGGGGCCGAAATCCACTTGCCGGCCGCTTCGAGGCAATCCAGGATCTTCCCCTCCTTGTCGGTGAGGTCATCCCAGTCCGAGGGCGGTTCGAAGCAAATCTCACCGCGCCGCAGGACCACATCAGCGGCCACGTTGCCGCGGGCGCCACCGAGGTCAATGTCCTCAGTTGAGCCCTCTGCTTGCATACGGTGAGCTGCGCCCCCGTCCGCGGGGCTGTAGATCGTGTAAACCACTTCAGCCCCGACCTCGCGCTTGCGTGCGCCCGCGCCCTTGGCCGTGGTGAACTTGCCCAGCGTGACGCCATCCCGCTTGAGCAGGGCCTCCAACTTCGGGTACGTCTCTGTGCCCCCGAAGGTCCCGCCCGCGAACACGAGATAAGTCGTGTCCGCCCTGAACAGCACCGCACCATCACTACGGAGCACCGGCCCTGGTGCTTCCGAGGCCCACGGGTCCGCAGCCTCGGTTGCAGCGAGGTCGGCCTTGTGCTTCTCCCGCACCTCCGCGGCAACCCAAGGGTCATCAGGGTCAATGGGCGGTCGCTCCGCGGCGCGCTGCGCCTGGGCTTTACAGTCCGAGCACGGCCCGAAAGGATCGTGCTCGCAATTGATTTTTCTAGTAGCCGTATTCAATTTGTCCTCGATATCGGTTTTCATGTATCCGCCCGATCGTCACCGGGCGTGGTCGGTGAGTGTTTTCACAGCGCGGATAGTCGCTACGTGCTTGTAAATACGCCACTCCATCCACTCCCAAGACTCCTCACTGAAACCAGAATTCACCACCTTGGTAAACACATGGTCAAGGGCCTGGCAAAACACTCCCGCACGGATGCTGGTAGATAGCTTGCACCCGCAGTCGAACTCTTGCCGTTCCAACGTTCCTCTTTCCGGGCCCCTAGGGGCCCTCTAACTCATACACGTTTCACTGCTTTGTTTGGTTGCAAAATTGGGTTTAGGGGCCCGTGCGACCGGGCCCCTTTGATCTTCAGTTCGTCAGCTCATGAGCCGTAGGATTGCCGGCAGAACTTCTCCTAGAGTCCCCAGTACGGCGACGACTAGAACGAGCCAGATCGGCGTCCCACAGCCCGCGGGCCGCTTCTTTGGTTTACGTGGCATGATTAGCCCTTCTTTATAGGCTTTGACCTCGGTTGGCCGGTGCCCGGAAGAAGAGAGTAGACCTGGTGGTCGGGATTCCGTAAGACTCGACACCTACATCCCGGTACAATAATCGTCTGCATTAACGGGTAAAAGGGCCTTCCGGTGTGAAAGGCCCTGATACCACTTGTCTAGAGGTGCGGGAGTTCGGCGGTGTCGAGCCGGCGCTCAACCTCGCGGGTCACAACCCGATTCCAGAGAGACGCCTTACCAACGATCGACCCGAAGACGTGTGTACCCTCCTGGTCATCATCCTTAGCGGCCATTTCAAGGTAGAACAGCCACTTCTCGCGGGCCGTGGTGAGAAGTTCGTCGATCGCGAAAACTTCGTCATCGTTCAGCTCTTCGATGGTGTCGGCGCTCGGGGCGATGTGCGTCCCCGTCCATCCGGTCGGCACGTCAGCAGTGAAGTGCTCGTTCAGCTCTCGGACCATTTCGGCGAGCATGTCAGTGGCGAGGTTGTTCTCAGTCATTCTTGTCTTTCCTCCTGTACGCCACCGACCCTTTGTCGATGGCTCGTGCCACACTCCGGTCGTGAACCGGTGGCCGCTCAAGCGGTGTGGCTGTGTCTTACGCCTTGCGGCGCTGCAAAAGCACTTCGACCGTGAGCAGCAGGGCCACCGCGGGCCATGCGGCCACCGACCGGCTCAGGATGTTGGGTTCTGCGCTCAAGACGTTCGCTGCCAGTGAGGCGACGACACCGAACGCAAACGAGAACCAAGCGATGCCCTTGCGGGTTGCCCCGTCCACCAGGGCGACCGAACCGACCACGATCAAACCGTCAACGCTCAAGGGCAGCAAGTACGAGATGACCTCGGACTGACCGGCCATCAAGGCCACCTCTTGCATGTGCGAGAACGAAGCCACTGCGGCCACGATGGCGACCACAGCCGCAGCGAAGATAGAAAGCCAGCGGCGGGAAGGCTTCGGCTTCGCCTCAGCAACCGGCGCCGCTACAGCGGCCGTAGGAGCCTCGACAGGCTCCGGAGGTGTAGTTGTCTGCTCAGACTCTTCGGGAGCCGTCACAGGCTCACTGACGTTAATTGCTTCGGGAGCTTCCTCGGTACCGGCGAAGCCGGCATCTCTGCGAAGCTCGTTCAGGGCTTTCGAGACCGTGGAACGGCCAGCGCCGAGCTTCGCTCTATCGAGGATGTCGAGGACTTGCCCGGTGGTCACGTGCTCCGGGCCACCTGCGTTGTCAGCGATCAATCGGACTCGCTCGCCTACAGTACGAGCGCGTTTCAGGGTGGCGGTCTGGACCACTAGTTCACCTGCCCGAAGTATCGGGTGTTACGGTTGTGGCTCATAGGTAAGTCCTCCTCCTTTGGGGGGAAACCAAGGGCCCCGGTTGCCGCCGGGGCCCTGTTTCGTTGTCGTCTTTAGTTGCCGTGCTTGACCGACCACGCCACGAGGTAGTCACCGTTGTGGAACCTCAGGGGCTCCTGTTCAAGGTCGAGGCCCTCGCCGAGCTGCCCAACCAGGTCGGCGGCCCTCGTTTCGCCGGCAGGCAACTCGAAAGGCTGTCGGGTCTCGATCTTGGTGATCTTGCCGTCGATGTCGCAGCACTGAGCTGCGAAGACACCGTGTCGCGTGGTGATGATTTCGGCGTCGGCCGTGATCTCGTTCTCTACGAGCCATTCGGCGAGCGCAGCGGCGTTTTCCTTGCTGATCCTGTTGTCCTGCATGGTCATGTCTTCCTCCTTGTTCAGCCGCGGCTCATACCGTGGCGGTGTGTGTTGAAGATTTGGTAAGCGCTGGCGTGTTCTGCGGGCGGTCTAGGGGGCTTCGCATCCCCGGCCCCTGGGGGCCCCGTGCCGTTCACCAGGCTCTTTGCGGTGTCAATCTCAGATGTACGACACCGCCGATGTCTACGGCAGGAGCAGGAAGGGCTGGACCGAGGAGACCATCGGGCGTTGGTTCGCTTCCAGGCCCGAGGCCCGCGAGCAGGTCGTGCTCGCCACCAAGGTGTACGGAGCCGTCGGCGACGGGCCGAATGAGAAGGGACTCTCGGCGTACCGGATCCGGGCGCAGATCGAAGCCTCGCTGCGGCGGCTCCAGACCGACCGGGTCGACCTGTACCAGTTCCACCACATCGACCGGTCGGTGCAGTGGGAGGAGATCTGGCAGGCGATCGACACACTTGTGACCCAAGGCAAAGTGGTCTATTCCGGGTCGTCGAACTTCCCGGGCTGGGGCATCGCCAGGGCGAACGAGCACGCGATCCGGCGCGGGAGCTTCGGCCTGGTCTCGGAGCAGTCGATCTACAGCCTCCTGAACCGCAACATCGAGCTCGAGGTCATCCCGGCCGCGCAGCAGTACGGCCTCGGCGTCATCCCCTGGTCCCCGCTCGGGGGCGGCCTGCTCGGCGGCGTCCTCGGAGACAAGCCGACCACCGGACGGCGTTCGAGCGAGCGCATCGCCGCGGGCGTCGAGAAGCACCGGCCGCAGCTGGAACGGTACGAGGCCTTCGCCGCGAAGAGGGGCGTCGCCCCGGCGGTCCTCGGTCTGGCGTGGGTGCTGCGGCAGCCGGGCGTCACCGGGCCCATCATCGGCCCGCGAACGTCGTCCCAGCTGGAGGACGCCGTGGCGGCGCTGGAGGTCGAGCTCGACGAGACCGACCTGGCGACCCTGGACGAGATCTTCCCCGGCCCCGGCGGCCCCGCCCCCGAGGCGTACTCCTGGTAGCGGGGCGAACCGACCGCGCCGGGCCCGACTCGGACCCGGCGCGGTATCTTTGTCCGGTTTCGACCGGTGACGTGTCGCACTGGTCGTTGCATGCTTGACGTGGGTACCGTCGATTCGACCGAGTGACCGAGAGCAAGCGATTGCATCGCCGCACGATCGGACCAGCGGAGGCGCGGAGCGTGACGGACATCAGCAGCAGGCGGCGGAACGACGAGGACATCGAGGAGGCCCGCGAAGCGCTCCCGCCCGAAGGCATCGACACGGCACGGCCGGACCCGGCGATGCTCGACTACGCGCGCGGCATCCGGGAGGGCTTCGGGCGCTTCATGATGGAGTACCAGTTCGCCGTGGACGAGGTGCTCACCAAGGTCACGATCCTGCGCGAGGAGTTTCGGCACCTCCACCGCTACAACCCCATCGAGCACGTCAGCTCCCGCATCAAGACCCCCGACAGCATCCTGGAGAAGGTCGTGCGCCGCCAGGTCTCCCCCACGCTGCCGAAGATCCGCGAGCACATCACCGACATCGCCGGCATCCGCATCACGTGCAGCTTCATCGCCGACACCTACCGGATGCTCGACGCCCTGACCTCCCAGCACGACATCCGCGTGATCGAGGTCAAGGACTACATCGCCAACCCCAAACCCAACGGCTACAAGAGCCTCCACGCGATCATCGAGGTCCCGGTCTTCCTCTCCACCGGCGCGGTCCCGGTGATCGTGGAGGTCCAGATCCGCACCGTGGCCCAGGACTTCTGGGCCAGCCTCGAACACAAGATCTTCTACAAGTACGACGGCGAAGTCCCCGCCCACATCGCCACCGACCTCGCCGACGCGGCCACCGCCGCCGAACAACTCGACCGCCGCATGGAACAACTCCACGCCGAAGTCCACGGCCCCACCCCCGCCGACGACACCCGCCCCACCATCCCCCAACTCGACAACGCCCTCCTCCTCCGCCTATGGGACCTGGCCCAGACGACAGGAGCGACCTCCCAAAGCCGCCCGTAGCGCGACGGGGCCCGCGATCATCCGATCGCGGGCCCCGCCTCACTTGTGCTCTCAGACGACTCCGGCCAGCGAGCATGCGCTCTGGGCGTGGGACAGCCAGACGTCGGTGTTGCGCTGGAAGTAGCTCACGCAGTTCGAATAACTGCTGACGCCGAGGTTGCAAGCGGAGGTGACCAGGGGTCCGACCGCGTATCCCTTGCTTTTGATGTAGCTGCGGCACTGCGCGGCGGTCATGGGCTGGACGTCGCCGTCCGCGGTGACCGACGCGGTCACCTCGGCGGGGGTGGCCTCGACCGGGTCTGCGGCCTGCGCCGGTGCGCTCAGGGCGAAGGACATGCCCACCATTGCCGTGAGCAAGGCGAGACTCTGGATGATCCGTTTGATCATTTGGACCCCTTCCGCATCGGCGCGGCCGATGCACCTAGAAGACAGTGCATCGACTCTCGGCGAAGCGCGCACCGAACCGGCATCGGAATTGCACGGCTCCGGCACCGCCCTAAGGGGCGGGGAGGGGGCAGCGGCCTGGTTCGTTGCATTTTTCGTGGGTCTTGGGTTCGAGTTGGATGGTGGCGTGGGTTATGTCGTGGGTGGTTCGCATGAGGTGTTGGGCGCGGTCGAGGACCGTGTGGGCGTCGGCTGCGGGGTCGGTGACCAGGTGGGCCGTGGCCACGTGCATGCCTGAGGTGAGGGTCCAGAGGTGGACGTCGTGGACGTCGTCGACGCCCGGGATCGCGGCGAGGTCTTCGGCGATCGCGGCCGGTTCCAGGCCGGGCGGGGCGTGCTGGGCCAGGACGGCGAGGACCTGTCGGCCCAGCGGGACGGCGCGGACCACCACGAACAGGCCGATCGCCAGCGCGATGCCGGTGTCCCAGGCGGCTTGGCCGGTGGTGGCGACGAGGATGCCGGCGATGATGACGCCGACCGATCCGGCGGTGTCGGCGATGACTTCGAAGTAGGCGCCTTTGACGTTGAGGCTCTCGCTCGCGCCGGATCGCAGCAGGAGCAGGGCGATGAGGTTGACCGCGAGGCCGAGTGCGCCGACGACGAGCATGGGGCCGACGCTGATCTCGGGCGCTTCGCCGATGCGGCCGAGGGCTTCGGCCACGATGTAGGCGGCCATGCCGAACATGACGAGGACGGCGAAGCCGGAGGCGAAGATCTCAGCGCGGTAGGAACCGTAGGTGCGGCGGCCGGTGGTGTCGGGGCGGGTGGCGATGCGGGTGGCGGTGAGGGCCGCGGCGAGGGTGACGACGTCGGCGGCCATGTGCCCGGCGTCGGAGAGCAGGGCGAGGGAGCCCGAGAGCAGGCCGGTGACGAGCTCGACGGCGAAGAATCCGCCGATGAGGGCGAGTGCGATCTTCAGCCGCCAGGCGTGTCTGCCTCCGGCGTGCGCGCCGTGGTCGTGCCCGTGTCCCATGCTGGCCTCTCGAATCAATATTACATTGCGATACGTGCATATGTCGCCTTGGACTGTACCGGCCTGCGACGAGACCCGTCAAGGGTGGCCTGCCTCACGCCAAAGGTGCGGGCCCGATCCCGAGCCCGCACCTTCCCCCTCTGTCAGGCCGCGACGATTTCGCGGTCGCGGGCCCTGCGCCGCGCCACGAATCGCACGAGCGGCCAGACGGCGATCAGGGCCAGGATCCCGTAGACGACCCACGAGACCGGGCCGCCGATCAGGCCCGAGAGCTCCCCACCGGAGAGCTGGAGCGACATGCGCGCCTGCCGTTCGGCCATCGGACCGAGGATGACGCCCACGATGAGCGGCAGCATCGGCAGCCCGAAGCGGCGCATCGCGAGCCCGGCCAGGCCGAGCACGATGAGCACGAACAGGTCGAACGGCTGCGCGTTCACCGCGTAGGCGCCCATCGAGGCGAAGAACAGGATCCCCGCGAACAGGTACGGCTTGGGCACGCGCAGGAGCTTGACCCAGATCGGGATCATCGGCATGTTGAGCACGAGCAGCATGGTGTTGCCGATGAACAGGCTCGCGATGAGCGTCCACACCAGGGCCGACTCGTTCTCGAACAGCAGCGGCCCGGGCTGGATCCCGTAGGTCTGGAACGCCGCGAGCATCACCGCGGCGGTCGCGTTGCACGGCAGGCCGAGTGCGAGCATCGGCACGAGGGTCCCGGCGGCCGAGGCGTTGTTCGCGGCCTCGGGTCCGGCCACGCCTTCGATGGCGCCCTTGCCGAACTCGTTCTTGTGCTTGGAGAGCCTGCGTTCGGTCACATAGGACAGGAACGTGGGCACTTCCGCGCCTCCGGCGGGCATGGCCCCGAACGGGAACCCGAGCGCGGTGCCGCGCAGCCACGGACCCCACGAGCGCCGCCAATCCTTGCGGCCCATCCAGACCCGGCCCACGGGGATGATCTCGTCCTTGGTGCGCCTCCCGCGCGCGGCGATCCACAGCGCCTCGCCGATGGCGAACACCCCGACCGCCACGATCACCACGTCGATCCCGTCGGCCAGCTGCGGGACCCCATAGGTGAGGCGCTGCTGGCCGGTGACCGCGTCGATCCCGATGGTGCCCACCACGAGTCCGAACAGGAGCGACGCGAAGCCGCGGATGCGCGAGGAACCGAGCACCGAAGCGGTCGCGAACAGCGCCAAGACCATGATCGCGAGGTAGTCGGGCGCGCCGAGGCCGATCGCGAAGCTCACCGTGACCGGGGTGACGAACACCAGCGCCACGGTGGCGATGGTTCCGGCCACAAAGGATCCGATCGCGGCGGTCGCGAGCGCCTGTCCCCCGCGGCCGTTGCGGGCCATCTTGAAGCCCTCCATGACGGTGACCACTGAGGACGATTGGCCTGGAGTGTTCAGCAGGATCGCCGTGGTCGAGCCGCCGTACATGCCGCCGTAGAAGATCCCCGCGAACATGATGAACGCCTGCGTGGGCTCCATCCCGTACGTGATGGGCAGCAGCAGCGCGATCGCCATCGCCGTGCCCATGCCCGGCATCATCGAGACGGCCGTGCCGATCGTGACACCGATGAGCGCGATGAGGAGGTTCTGCGGGGTCAGGACCGCGCCGAAGCCCTCGATGAGGGAGTCGAGGTTGTCCATCAGAGGATTCCCTGCAGGATGCCCGCGGGCAGGCCCACGCCGAGCCCGATCGCGAAGCCGTAGAACGTGGCCAGGCCGAGCACCACCGCCGCGGCCAGCGCGAGGAAGTAGCGCCGCGAGCCGAGTACCACGGCCGCGCCCCAGAACAGGAGCGAACCGGAGATGACCCAGCCGAGCCACTCGATGACCAGCGCGTTCGCGATGAAGATCGCGCACAGCAGGCCGATGGTGCGCCAGTCGAAGGGCCCGTCGGTCTCCCCGCCCTCGCCGCGCCCGCCCCGCGCCACGTCGAGCGCGTAGAGGACGGCCACCACGATGAGCAGCGATCCGAGGATGATCGGGACCGGCTTGGGCCCGATCGGGTCGTTCGAGGCGGTGAACCCGCCCAGGCGCAGGGCGTCGACGATCACCACGACGCCGAGCGCGGCGAGGACCCCGGCGACCCAGTACTGGGCCCGGTCGGGTCCGGCGGGCTCGGTGGTCGTGTCGGCGCCTTCGTCAGCGCGGTCGAGGTCGCTCATACCAGGCCCAGGTCCTGGAGGATCGAGGCGACTTCCCGGTCCTGCTGGGTGAGGAAGTCGCCGAACTCGTCTCCGGTGGCGAACGCGTCGATCCAGCCCTGCTTGGCGAGTTCCTCGGCCCACGCGTCGGTCTCGTAGACCGCGGTGATCGCGTCGACCCATCGCTGCACGTCGGCGTCCTCGACGCCGGGCGGGGCGACCCAGCCGCGCCAGTTGGTGAACTCCATCTCGATGCCGGACTCGACGAGCGTCGGCGCATCGGGCACGGCCTCGACGCGGTCGAGCGTCGAGACCGCGAGGACCCGCAGCTGCCCGGCCACGATCTGGTCGATGAACTCCCCCACCCCGCTCGCGCCCGCGGCGATCTTCTCCCCCAGCAGGGCCGGGAGCAACTCACCGCCGCCGTCATAGGACACGTAGTTGACGTCGGCGGGCGTGATCCCCACGGTGTCGGCCAGGCGCATCGGCAGCAGGTGGTCGGGCCCGCCCGGGGACGAGCCGCCGCCGATCGCCACGCTGCGCGGATCGGCCGCCCAGGCCTCCACCAGGTCGGCGATCGTCTCGTACGGCGAGGCGGCCGGGACCACGATCGCGCCGGCCTCCTCCACGAGCTTCGCGATCGGAGTCGTGCCGGTGAGCTTGGCCTCGGAGTTCTGGGTGTACGAGGCGCCCACGACGCCCAGGCCCATCTGCATCACGAGGTCGCCGTTGCCCTCCTCGTTCACCATGCGCTGCAACCCGACCGTGCCTCCGGCGCCGGACAGGTTGAACACCTCGACGCCCTTGGCGATCTTCTCGTCCTCCATGATCCGCGCGATCGAGCGGGCGGTCGTGTCGTAGCCGCCGCCGGGGCTGTTGGGCACCATGAGGCGAAGGCCCGTCAAGGGACCGCCGTCCTCACCGTCATCGGCGGTCAGGCCGCAGGCCGAGGCCGCCGCGAAGGCCGGGACGGCTGCCGCAGCGCTGAGGAGGGCCCTCCGGTGAAATTTCATCGTCGTTGCTCTTTCGTTTCGAAGCCGCTGTGAGAGACGATGGTCACCCCGGCGTAAGCCCTATGTCAGCCTTGTGTCCGTATCGATCATTGAGTTCATTGTGTTCAGGCCCGTGCCCCGCCCCACCCTCGCCGGTCAGCTCCTCGTCTTCCAGCTGACGGTGATCCTGCTCGTCCTCGCCGCCGTGGCCGGGCTGTCGCTGGCCCAGTCCGCGGCCGTGTTCGCCACCGAGCAGGGCCGCCGCGTCACCCAGCTCGCCGAGAACCTCGCCGCTTCCAATCTGGTGCGCGACCGCCTCCCCGCGCCCGCCCCGGCGCAGACGCTCGCGCCGCAGATCCAGAGCGACCTCGTGCGCTGGCAGGTCTCCTCGGTGACGCTCGCCGACGCCGAGGGACTCGTGGTCGCCTCCACCAACCCGCTGCTGGTGGGCACCGTGCTCGACCTCGGCGCGGGCGTGCTCCAAGGCCGGGGCTGGAAAGGCGAGATGGAGCTGGGCGGGCGCACCGAACTGGTCGCGCAGGCCCCGGTGCTCGGCGCCGACGGCTCAACGCACGGCGTGCAGCTGGGCGTCGCGATCGTGGGCCACGAAGTGCCCTCGCTGTTGGACAGGCTCGCGGGCGCGAGCCCGAACCTGCTGCTGTACCTCGGGGTCGCGAGCGTCCTCGGCGTGGCCGGGTCGTGGCTGCTCGCCCGCCGCATCAAACGCCAGACGTTCGGCATGGAGCCCAGGGAGATCGCCGGGCTCGCCGAGCACCGCGAGGCCATGCTCTACGGCATCGCCGAAGGCGTCGTCGCGCTCGACCCGCAGCACCGCGTCACCCTCGTCAACGACGTGGGCAGGCGCCTGCTCGACCTCCCGGGCGACTCGGTCGGGCGCGCCCTCGCCGACCTCGACCTGACCTCAAGGCTGCGCGACGTGCTCACCGGGGCGGTCACCGGCACCGACCAGGTCGTGTTGCAGGGCAACCGGGTCTTGGTCGTCAACCGCATGCCCGTGGAGAAGGACGGACGCGCGCTCGGCTCGGTCGCGACCCTGCGCGACCGGACCGAACTGGCCCAGCTCGAACGCGACCTCGGCTCGTTCCGGTCCACCGCCGAAGCGCTGCGGGCCCAGACCCACGAGTTCGACAACCGCCTCCACACCATCTCCGGGCTGATCCAGATCGGCGAGCAGGACGAGGTCGTGCGCTACGTCGACGCCCTCAACCGGCACCGGCAGTCCCTCGACCTGGCCATCGGCGAACCCATCCGCGACAAGGCCATCGCCGCGCTCCTCATGGCCAAGTCCGCCCAGGCCGCCGAGCGGCGCGTGCGCCTCGACATCGCAGGCGGCAGCGCCCTCCCGCCGCTCGAACCCGAGGACTCCGCCGACGTCGGCACCGTGCTCGGCAACCTCCTCGACAACGCCATCGACGCGGCCGTCGAAGCCGACACCGGCCCGCAGCCCAGGCCCGAACCCCGCGTCGCGGTCGAACTGCGCCACGAGGACGGCGCCGTGCGGATCACCGTCACCGACTCAGGCCCCGGCGTGCCGCCCGCGGCGGCCGCGGAGATCTTTGCGCACGGCTACACCACCAAGGCCCCCACCTCCCAGAGCAGCACCGGCGGGCGCGGCATCGGGCTTGCGCTGGCCAAGCTCGTGTGCGAGCATCACGGCGGCACCGTGGCCCTGGAGCCCACCGGGAGCGGCGCCCGCTTCACCGCCGCGATCCCGCTGCTCGCCGCCGCGACCCCTACGGCCAAGGAACCCTCATGATCGAAGTGCTGGTCGTCGACGACGACTTCCGGCTGGTCAACATCCACAGCGGCTTCGTCGCGCGCACCCCCGGATTCCGGGTCGCCGCCGGCGCCCGCAGCGGCGAGGAGACCCTCGCCGCGCTCGCCGAACATCGGCCCGACCTGGTCCTGCTCGATCTGTACCTGCCCGACGTGTTCGGCCTGGACCTGGTGCGGCGCATGAGGGCCGAAGGCTTCGAATCCGACGTCTTCGTGATCTCGGCGGCCCGCGAGGCCGAAGCCGTGCGCGCCGCCGTGCGTCTGGGCGTGGTCTCGTACCTGCTGAAACCGTTCAGCTTCGACGACTTCACCGAACGATTGGAGCAATACGCCGAACGCCGGGCCGGACTGGCCGCCGCCGCGGTGCGCGACCAGGCCGACGTCGACCGCGCCTTCGAACGAGCCACCGCACCGAATCCACTGCCGCCCAAGGGGTTCAGCGCCGAGACCACGAAACTGGTCGAGTCGGCGCTGCGGGTGGCCGAGGGGTCGCTCTCGGCCAGCGAATGCGCCGAGCGCGTGGGGATCTCGCGGGTGAGCGCCCGGCGCTACCTCGAACGACTCGCCGAAGGCGGCAGCGCCGAGGTCAGCCTGAAGTACGCCGGTCGCGGCCGCCCCGAGCGCCGCTACGCGTGGGCCCGCCGGGCCTGAACCCGGAGCCGGTGTCGCAGCCGCATGCGATCATCGGAGCCCGTCCCGGCGAACCGAAGGAGCCCACCGTGGAGAAGTACGACGTCAAAAAGGCGCACAAGGCGCTCTATGCGCCCTCGGCGAAGGACTTCACCCGCGTCGACGTGCCCGAGCTGGGCTTCATCGCCGTCGACGGGGAGGGCGACCCGAACACCGCCGAGGCCTACCGGCAGGCCGTCGAGGCGCTCTACTCGGTGGCCTACACGCTCAAGTTCCACTCCAAGCTCTCGCTGCGCAAGGACTTCGTGGTGGCCCCGATGGAAGGGCTGTGGCGGGCCGAGGACCCGAGCGCGTTCCTCAAGCGGGAGAAGGACTCTTGGAAGTGGACGATGCTCATCGGGCAGCCGGAGTGGATCACCGCCGACATGGTCGCCAACGCGGTCGAGACCGCCGGGGCCAAGCACCCGAACCCCGCGCTCGAACTACTGCGCCCGCACACGTTCACCGAAGGGCCCAGCGTGCAGATCCTGCACGTGGGCTCCTACGACGACGAGACGCCCGTCCTCGAACGGCTCCACAACGAGTACATGCCCGCGAACGGCCTCGCCTTCAACGGCGACCACCACGAGATCTACCTCAGCGACGCCCGCCGCACCGCCCCGGCGAAGCTCAAGACCGTGCTGCGCCAACCGGTCCGGCCGATCAGTGAATGACCGACCCGCAATTGTGCGCTTGATCACTATGGACTTTCTTTACGGATGACAGCAATTATCCGAGCAGGTCCGCAGGTCGGGGACATGGTCTATTACGTTGGTAGGATACTTTTGACGACTGTCAGTCACGACGCGAAACCTATTGAATCGGGGCGTACCAAAGGAAACCCTCAAGATGGGATGACCACTGTGCGACGCATGATCGTTTCGCTGACCCTCTCCTTCGCCGTACTCCTCATCGGCGGCCACGCGGCCGCGTCCGCGGGCGGCATCGACGCCGACCTCGCGGGCAACGGCTGGGGCAACGGCAGCCCCGCCATCGGCGACTGATCGGCCGCTTCCCGGCCCCGACGACGGCACCGCGCACTGAGCGCGGTGCCGTTCTCGCCGTTCAGATCAGGTCCGCTTCCTTGATGAGCCCCCGCGCGGTGGCCAGAGCGCCGAGCTGGAAGCGGCTGCGGGCCCCGAGGCGCTTGGTCAGGTCCTCGGAGAGGCGGCGGATCGTGCGGTGGGAGACCTTCATCTGGCGGGCCGCCGAGGCGTCGGTGTGGCCTTGGGCCCAGAGCTTGAGGACGTGCTGCTCCTGGGCCGTGAGCGGCTCGGAGCGGTAGGGGCGGCGGCGCGTCAGCGGCTGCGCGTCGGCCCAGATGTTGATGAACAGGGCCACCATGGCCTGGATGATGACGCGGTTGCCGAGGATCAGCGCGCCTATCTCGCAGTCGAGGTCGTCCATGGGGATGATCGCGCGCTCGCGGTCGAACACGATCATGCGCAGCGGCAGCGAAGGGGCCGTGCGCACTTCGCCGCCCGCGTCGATCTCCCAGTTGAGGGCCTCCATGGTGAACGGGTCGTTGCGCACCGCGTCGAGGTAGACCGACTTCATCCGCACGCCGCGCTTGAGCACGTCCTCGTCGACCGCCTGCGCCTCTTCGAAGGTCTCCTCGGAGAGCTTGCCGACCGGGGCGAGGATCAGCTGCTCCTCGACGCAGGAGGCGGCGAGCTCGGCGATGCGGGTGCGGATCGCCTTCAGGCCGATGACCTGCTCGACGCCGCTCTCGCCGGGGGCCTTGGCCCCGTACTTGGAGAGCATGCGGGTCATGGCCATGCGGCCCTCTTCGAGCTGGTGCTGCATCGTGGCGACCTCGGCCTGCTGGCGGGCCAAGAGCGAGGCGAGGCCGACCTCGGGGTCGACCAAGGAGAGGCGGTCGCCCTCGCGGGAGACGAGCGCGGCCCCGGTGAGGTTCGCGACGGCGGCCTCGAACGCGGGCGCCTCCTGCGGGAGCAGTTCGGCCAGCTTGGACGCCTCGATCGCGGGGTTCTCGAGAAGTGCCAGGTAGACGGTTTCGGTGTCCGCGTCGAATCCGAAGATGCTCAGCATGATCGTCCTTCCGAGGGGTGCGCTCGCACGGGTCCCGGGGGTGATCGACGGCCGACTCGCGGTGCGGGGACGTCGGTGTCTGCCGCACGATGCGTGTCCGACTCGTCGCATTCCGGTTCCCCGCACGAAGAATAACACGGTGGATCCCCTTTTGAGAGCGCTTCCATTTCGGACATGACGCGAGTTCGCGTACTCGTCATACGCCGTCCGCCCGCACGTCGATCACGCCCATTCGCATTGCGGTGTCAGAAATGCTCGGCGGCGCAAATGACCACTGACAGGGTGAGGCCCGGGCGGCCAGGCTTGGCGCGGAACATCCACCCACTCAGGAAGGAAACGGTGGCCGCCACATGAGCACCCAGACCACCTCCGCCGACTGCCTCGTCTGCGACGCGCCCTTCACCATCGACGCCGAATGGGAGAAGGGCGAGATCGTCGAATGCGGCTCCTGCGGGCAGGAGCACGAGGTCGCCGAGCAGACCGCCGCCCTGACCCGGCTCGAACTCGCCCCCGAGGTCGAAGAGGACTGGGGCGAGTGAACGAACTCGAGGCCGACGTCCTCTTGTCGGTCACCGTGCTGCGCCCCGAGGAGAAGCTCCTCGGGGCGGCCCTGCGGGCCCGGGGCGTGGACGTCGCCACCGTGCTGCCGCCCGACCTGGGCGCGATCGTGCGCGGCGGGGCCGCGGCCCGGCTCGGGCTCATCCGCAACGTCTCGCACCAGCAGGCGCTCTCGACCGCGCGGCTGCTGGAGCACGTGGGCGTGCAGACCTTGAACCGGACCTCGGCGATCGAGGTCTGCGGCGACAAGGGACTCCAGGCGCTCGTGTTCTCCCGCAACGGGGTCCCTCACCCCGAATCGCATCTCGCGTTCAGCTTCGCGCAGGTGCGCGAGGCCGTGGCCGCGTTCGGGTGGCCCTCGGTGGTCAAGCCCGTCAGCGGCTCGTGGGGCCGCGGCGTGACCCGCATGGTGAACGAGGAGTGCGTGGACGCCTGGATCGGGGGCCGCGAGTCGGCCGACGCGGCCGGGAAGCTGTTCCCGGTCCTGGTGCAGGAGTACGTCGACAAGCCCGGGCACGACCTGCGGGTCGTGGTCGTGGGCGCCGAGCCGGTCGTGGCGATCCGGCGGGTCTCCGACCACTGGCGCACCAACACCACGCTCGGGGCCGACGTGGAGCGCGTCGAGGTCACCGCCGAGATGGCGAAGCTGTGCAGAGGCGTGACCGACCTCCTCGGGGAGGGCTTCTACGGCGTCGACCTGGTCGAGGACCGCGCCGCGGGCGCGCTCAAGGTCCTGGAGGTCAACGCCAACCCCGAATTCGCGAAGTCCTCGGCGGTCCACGGCGTCGACATCGCCGCCGCCGTGGCCGACCACGTCACCGCCGCGCTCGCGCTGTCGAGCGCGCACTGAGAGGAGACCGCATGGAGCTGTTCGACACCGCAGTGGTGCTCACCAGGGTCATGACCTCGGGCACCGTGATGAGCATCGAGAAGGGCGACCGGGAGCTGCCGGGGCTGGAGCGCCTGCTCGCCAAGGCCACCGCTCGGACGCACGTGTCCCTGGTGAACTCCTCCTCCGCGGCCGTCCACGCCGCCGTGGCCGGTCAGGGCCTCGGGTACGGCGACCGCGTGGACGCCTCGGGGTACGACGAGCCGACCGCGGCGTTCCTCGCGTGGCTCGGGATCGAGTCCGATGCCGAGACGGCGGTACCGTTCGCGCGCTTGCGGATCGACGCGGCGAACGCCGGGCGGCTGCGCGAACTCGCGGCCGAGATCGACGCGAAGGTGCTCGTGGTCGACCTGTGCGACTTGGGCTTCGGGCCCGCCGCGGCCGTGCTCACCGACGACGAGACCGTGTGGGCCAGGGCCGAACGGCTGAAGATCTTCGGCGCGTTCGACCTGCGGACCATGTGGACCCAGGAGGAGTCCAATCCGGACCTCGTACCGGGCGTGCAGTGCAACTACCGGCTCAGCCCGCTGGTCGCGGCCTGTGTCCGGGTCGCCTTGAACCAGGCCGCCAAGGCCGAAGGAGCAGTCCGATGATCACCGACTTCCCCACGGCCCCAATCGATCTGCCGCGCCCGGCCGACCGTGAGGCCGAACTCGCGGCGCTCGGCGGACCGGCCATGATCGGCAAGGAGACGCGCCGCACGCCGTTCCCGGTCATCACCAAGGAGGACGTGCTGCACATGCTGCTCGCGCAGCGCCAAGACCCGTCCAAAGTGGTTGACGGGTTCGCCGAGGCCTACTGCGAGTACGTGGGCGCGGCCTTCGCGCTGCCGACCGCGTCGGGCACGGCCGGGCTCCACATGGCGCTGGTCGGGGCCGGGGTCGAACCCGGCGACGAGGTGATCGTCCCGGCGTTCACGTTCATCGCCACCGCGCAGGCAGTGGTTGCGGCGCATGCGATCCCGGTGTTCGTCGACATCGACCCGGTCACGTACTGCATGGACCCGGCCGCCGCGGCGGCGGCCGTGACCGAGCGGACCAGGGCCGTGATGCCCGTGCACGTCCACGGGCTCCCGGCCGACATGCCCGCGCTGCGCGGGCTCTGCGAAGAGCGCGGGCTCGCGCTCGTCGAGGACGCCTCGCACGCGCACTCGGCGAAGATCGAAGGCCGCGTCGCCGGTTCGATCGGGGACGCGGCGGGGCAGAGCCTCATGGCCGACAAGAACTTCCCGCTCGGCGGCGAGGGCGGGATCGCGTTCTACGCCACCGAGGACGCCTACACGCGGGCGGTCGAGTATTTGGGCCGCAACGGCATCGACTACCGGATGGCCCCGATCGCGGCGGCCTTCGGGGCGAGCCAGCTGGAGCGGCTGCCGTACTACGACAAGGTGCGGGCCCGCAACGCCGAAGTCCTCGCCGAGGCGCTGCGCGAGACCGGGCTGTTCACCCCGCCGCACGTCCCCGACGGGCACGTGCACGCGTACAACATGTACCGGATCGGGTTGCGGCCCGAGGCGGTCGGCCTGGAGGACCTGCCGGTCCACGCCGTGAAGCAGGCCGTGCACGAACTGCTGGTGGCCGAAGGGGTCCCGGCCCGCGAATGGCAGAACACCCCGATCCCGTGCCACCTGCCGTTCCAGCGGCGCGACGGCTTCGGCGGCGGCTACCCGTTCACGCTCAACCCCGGCGCGGTGCGCGACCACGTGCCCGAGGACTTCCCGAACACCGTCGCGATGCTGGAGCGCACGCTCGTGCTGTGCCGGGAGCTGCGCTCCCCGGTCGAATACGAACGGGCCCTTCGCTACGGCGAGGCCTTCGCGAAGGTCGCCAGGCGGCCCGACGCGATCCGCAAACTGGCCTCGGGCGACATCCCGCGCCCGCACCGCAGGGCGGCCCGCCTTGGCTGACGAGCGACGCGTCCGCGTGGCCGTGATCGGCGCGAGCGGCTACACCGGCGGCGAGACCGCGCGGCTCCTGGCCGACCACCCCGACGCGGACCTGGTGTTCCTCTCGGCCGAACGCCATGCGGGACAGACGATCGGCGCGGTCCACCCGTGGCTGCGCAACCACCCCGACCTCGGCGGCCGGAAACTGCGGCCGCTCGACGAACTGCCCGAAGTGGACGTGGCGTTCGCGTGCCTGCCCGGCGGCACGCTGCCGCAGGTGCTGCCGCTCATCGCGGCCAAGGCCGAGCGCGTGCTCAACCTCGCCGGGGACTTCCGGCTCGCCGACCGCGCCGAGACCCGCCGCCACTACCCGGCCTCCGAGGCCGTGGACGAGAAGTTCGCGTACTTCGTGCCCGAGTTCTCGACCGACCTTGGCGCCGAGCGGTTCGTGAACCTGCCCGGGTGCATGGCCGTGGCCTCGCTGTACGCCCTCTACCCGCTGCTGTGCGACGACCTGGTGGAACCGAGGATCGTGGTCGACGCCAAGACCGGCTCGTCCGGTTCGGGCAAGGGCACGGGCGAGCACCCGGCAGAACGGGCCGGGAACTTCCGCGTCCACCGCCCGCACGGCCACCGGCACGCCCCGGAGATCCGGCAGGCGCTGGCCGAGTACACCGGGCTCGAACCCGAACTCCAGTTCTCGACCCACAGCCTGGACCTGCCACGCGGCATCCTCGTGACCTGCTACTCGCAACTGCGCGAAGGGGTCTCGACCCTCGAAGTGAAGCGGGCGTTCGCTTCGGCATACGCGGGCAAGCCGTTCGTGAAGGTGCGCACCGCGCCCAAACGGCCGCAGGACTTCCCGATGATCAAGGCCGTGGTCGGCTCGAACCTCGCCGAGGTGGCCGTGAGCGTCCAGGGCACCGAGGCGGTGAGCGTCGCGGCGCTGGACAACCTCGTCAAAGGCGCTGCGGGACAGGCGGTGCAGACGATGAACCTCATGATGGGCCTGGACGAGTCGACCGGGCTGCCGACCACGGCGGTGGGCCCGTGAAGCCGCTCTATTGCGTCAAGGTCGGCAGCGCCACTTTGGACCGCTGTGCGCCCGGCAACGGGATCTACGCCGAGCTGGCCGCGTTCGCGCGGCGGGGCGCGCGGGTGCTCATGGTCGCGGGCGGCGCGGCCGGGATCGAGCGGCATTACCGCGACATCGGGCGCGAGATGCCGCAGCTGCGCCTCGCGTCGGGGGACGCGGTGCGCTACTGCCCGCCCGAGGAGATGGAGCACCTCGTCGAGGCCTATCGGCGGGTCACGCTGCCCGCGGTGGAGGCGGGCCTGGGCGCGCTCGGTCTGGCCGTGCACACCGCAGTGGCGACGGGTCTGGTGCGCGGCGTGCCGAACCGGCCGCTCAAGGCGCAGGGCGCGAACGGGCGGGTGCGGGTGGTGCGCGACCACCGGGCCGGGCTGCCGACCGAAGTGGACGTCGAGCGGCTGGGTGCGCTGCTGGACGCGTTCGACCTGGTGTGCCTCAGCCCGCCGATCGCGGACACGGGCGGGGGTACGCCGCTCAACGCGGACGCCGACGTGCTGGCGGCGGTGCTCGCGAACGCGATGGGCGCCGATCACCTGCGGCTGGTCACCGGGACCGCCGGGCTGCTCGCCGACCCGGGCGATCCGGCCTCGACCGTCACGGACCTGTACCCCGGGGACGGGGCCCGGTACGCGGGCGGGCGCATGAAGCAGAAGGTGCGGGCCGCCGAGCTCGCGCTCTCGGCGAGCGCCGACGTGGCGATCTGCGGCCCGGACACGATGGAGGACCACACGGGTTGGACCCGGTTCTGGCCGAGCCGCGAGCCCGCGCCGGATCTGGCGCTGCTCACGCGCGCGGCGGCGGTGCCGTCGGTCTCGGGCGACGAGCACGAGCTCGCGGCGTACCTGCGGGACTGGTGCACCGCGAGAGACATCGAAGCCAAAGTGGACCCGGCCGGGAACCTGGTGGCGACCAAGGGGGACGGGCCGAGGCGACTGCTCATGCTCGGGCACCTGGACACGGTCCCGTTCCACTGGCCCACGGCGTGGGAGCCGGAGGGGACGCTGTTCGGTCGAGGCACTGTGGACGCCAAGGGCTGCCTGGTGAACTTCCTCGAAGTGCTGGCGGCCACGGAGGTCGGCGAAGGGCACCAGATCCGGGTGGTCGGCGCGGTCGAGGAGGAGGTCTCTTCGTCGAAGGGCGCGTTCTGGGTTCGGGACCACTACCCGGCCGACGCGGTGATCGTGGGCGAGCCGAGCGGCTCGGGGACGTTGACGCTGGGCTACCACGGGCTGTTCAAACTGCGGATCACCGCGACCGTCGACAGTGGGCATTCGGCGGCGAGGGACGCGGTGTCCGCGCCCGACGCGCTGATCGCGGCGCTGGCGGCGTATCGCGAGGCGGTGCTGGCCGAGGCTCCGGAGGCGCTGAGCGCTGTGATCGACACCTGGACGTCCCGGCAGCCCGGCCGCGACGCGGCTACGGCGATCTTGAACTTCCGCATTCCTCCAGGGGCGGAACCGGAAGCGCTCATCAAGGCGCTCCCGCGGCTGCCGGGGGTGGACGCGGCGATCCTGCGGGCCACCCCCGGTCACCAGGGCGGGCGCACGTCACCGCTGGCCAAGTCGTTCGCGAGGGCCTTCG
The DNA here is from genome assembly GCF_040645615.1 of Glycomyces sp. NPDC046736. Classification (NCBI taxonomy): domain Bacteria; kingdom Bacillati; phylum Actinomycetota; class Actinomycetes; order Glycomycetales; family Glycomycetaceae; genus Glycomyces; species Glycomyces sp. NPDC046736. The sequence goes on from NZ_JBEYYO010000018.1 coordinate 67,864, forward strand.
CGGGCGCGGGTGTCAAGCCCCGGCATGTGGTCAAGAAGGGGACCTCCGACATGAACACGCTGGCCACGACCTGGACGGGCGTCCCGATGGTCGCGTACGGGCCCGGGGATTCGGCGCTGGACCACACCGACGCGGAGCGGATCGACGCCGAAGAAGTCAGGCAGGCGCGCGCGGTATTGCAAGCGGCGGTGGCGGACTGGATGGAGAGGGAGGCGCGATGAGTGCGCTCGCGTACGTCGAGGGGCTCGCGGTGCGGCCCTCGCATGTGGATCGGGCCGCGCGGGCTCGGCGGCTGATCGTGGACATGGCCGCGAGTGAGCGCGGCTGCCACCTGGGCGGGAGCCTGTCGGTGATCGACCTGCTGCTGGCCGCGTTCGACCGGGCCGAGGGCGACGACGGCACCCGCGTCGTGTTGAGCAAGGGCCACGCCGCCGCGGGGTTGTACGCGGCGCTGCACGTGACCGGGCGGCTCGCCGAGAACCCGGCCCCGCATTACGGCCAGGTCGGGCATCCGTACACCGGGCACCCGGGGCCAAAGGTCCCCGGCGTGGCGTTCCCGACCGGGAGCCTCGGGCACGGGGTGCCGTACGCGGCCGGTTGGGCGCTGGCGCAACGGCTCTCGGGCCGAGGCGGGCTCGGGATCGCCGTGAGCGGCGACGGGGAGCTCCAGGAGGGTCTCGTGTGGGAGACGGTCCAGGTCGCGGCGGCGCGGCGGCTCGGGAACTTCGTGCTGCTCGTGGACCGCAACGGCGGCCAGAACGACGGCCTCGTGGCCGACATCTCGCCGCTGCCCGACCTCGCGGACCGCTTCGGGGCCTTCGGGTTCGACGCGGCCGAAGTGGACGGCCACGACCACGCGGCGCTGACCGCGATCCTCGCCGGGGAGCGCCCGGGCGACCGCCCGCTGGCGGTCATCGCGACCACGGTGAAGGGCAAGGGGGTCCGCGCCGTCGAGGGCAAGGCCGGGTCGCATTACGTGAAGATCGACGCCGAGCGGGCCGAGAAGTGGAAGCGGGGCATCCGATGACTCATTATTCGAAACGGCCGACGATCCGGGCCGCGGCCACCCGAGTCGACCACTCGGACGCCGCCTTCCCTCGAACTCGTGATCGCCGCCCAGCGGCATCGCCGTCGCCGAGACCGCGCCTCGCTCAGGGCGCGATCCGGCTCGCGGCCGCACCGACTCGCGGCGACCTCGACTCGATGAACGCGAGGGGCACCTCATGACGACCGCGACGCTCTCCGGACGCGACGCCTACCGCGCCGAGCTGACCGCGCTCGCCCAGGCCGATCCCGCGATCCTCTGTCTCGAAGCCGATCTCGGCGGGAAAGGGCACCCGTTCGCCGAGGCGCATCCCGACCGGTTCTTCAACGTCGGGATCGCCGAGGGGGCGATGATCGACATGGCCGCCGGGCTCGCGTCGGCCGGGTACAAGCCGTTCGTGAGCACGTTCGCGCCGTTCGCGACCCTGCGCGCCGCCGAGAGCTTCAAGCTCGCGCTCGGCTACCTGGGCGCGGGCGTCACCGTGGTCGCGCCGTATGCGGGCGTGTCCGGGGCCTGGTTCGGGACCACCCACCACTGCCTCGAAGACCTCGCGGTGGCCCGCGCGGTGCCCGGGGTCGTCATCGCGGCCCCCTACGGGGAGCAGGCGATGCGCGCGGTGGTCGCCGAGGCCGCCGCGTCGGGGCGCCCGCACTACATCCGCACCGGCCGCAACGCGGTCTACGACAGCCTCTCCCCCGCCGGCACCAGGCCGCCGCCGGTCCAATGGGCCGCCGAAGGAGCATCGGGTACGCCGTGCCTGGTGTCGGTGGGGGAAGAGGCCACCCGGCTGTGCCTGGAGGCCACCGCGATCGCACCGGACCTCGCCCACGCGAACCTGTGCTATGTGGACGACGAGAGCCTCGCGGTCGCCGCCGTCGAACTCGCGTCGCGGCACACCCGGTTCACCGTCGTCGAGGAGCACCGCCGCGCCGGAGGCGTCGCCGAAGCGCTCGCGCTGCTGCTGCCCGACTGCCGCGTCACCGGCGCGAGCGCAGGCGACGGCTGGCCCGTCGAAGGCGGCGACCACGCCCAGACCCTGGCCCAGATCGGCCTGACCGTCACCGCCGTGCTCGACGCGGCGGCCCAGCACCCAAGGGAGACCGCACCATGCACGTCCTCATGATCGAATGCAACCCGAACGGCATGGCGGGCATCGCCAACGCCCTCGAACTCGGCCACGACGTCACGCTCGTCTCGGTCGACCCGGACTTCTACCTCGCGATCTCTCCGCTCACCGCCGGGGCGTACGCGCACCCGAACTGCACGGTGGTCAAGAGCGAGGCCGCGTTCGACATCGAAGCGCTCGTGGCCCTGGCCGAGGCGCTCCACGCCGAGCACCCCGTCCACGGCGTCACGACCTACAGCGAGTATCACACCGTCCACACCGCGGCCGTGGCCCAGGCGCTCGGCCTGCCCGGCATGAGCGTCGACGGCGCGCGCAACGCGCGCCACAAGCACCGGACCAGGCTCGCCCTCGACGGCAATGGCGTCCCGCAGCCCAGGTTCCGGCACGTGGCCGACCCCGCCGAGGTCGAGGCCGCGGTGCGCGAGATCGGGTTCCCCTGCGTCGCAAAGCCCTCCGACGGCACGGCGAGCCTGCACGTGCTGCACCTCAAGGACGAGCGGGACCTCCGCGAGTACCTCGCCGACCTCGAAGGCGTGGCCGACTACGGGCGCGGCGTGGTCCGCATCCCCGACATCGTGATCGAACAGTTCGTGCCCGGCGAGCTCATCTCGGTCGAGTCCTGTGTGCTCGGTCCCGGCGAGATCGTGAACCTCGGCCTCACCGACCGGCCCCTGAGCGGGTTCCCGCACTTCATCGAGATGGGCGCGACCTACTTCACCGGACACGACCTCCAAGAGGAGCTGTTCGCGCTCACCACGAAGGCCCTCGAAGGCCTCGGCGTCGACTTCGGGTTCATCCACACCGAGTTCCTGCTCGGCCCCGACGGGCCGGTGCTGTGCGAGGTCAACGGCCGCCTCATCGGCGGCATCGTGCCCTCGCTCATGCAGATCACCAGCGGCGTGGACGCCTACCTCGAAGTGATCCGCCAGGCCCTCGGCGAGCGGCCCGAACTGCCCTTCCCCGGCGAGACCACCGCGGGCGGGCACTGGTTCGGCGCCCCGCTCGACGGCGTGGTCGAGGACATCGCCTTCGACGCCGTCGAGACCCAGCCCGGGTTCCACTCTGCGCTGGCGTACAAGAAGCCCGGCACGCGGGTGTCGCGGCTGTCGAAGTCCAATTTCGACTGGATCGGGCACGTGATCTTCACCGGGGCCGATCGCGCCGAGGTCAACAAGCGCTGCGAAGCGGCCCTGGACCACATCGACCTGCGCATGAAGCTGGCGGTGGCGCGATGACCGCGACCGTCTACAAAGGGGTGTCGATCCCGGTCCTGGACCGGGCCGTGCTCTACGACGTGGTCGTCGAGGACGGCCGCTTCGCCCGCGTCGACGTCGCCGACCGGCCCCGCGGCGGCAGCGCCACCGAGCTGTGGCCCGGCTACACCGAGGCCCACGCGCACTTCGCGCTGCCGTGCAACTGGGACGACTCCCTCGACTCGCCGCGCATCACCGCGCTCCAGCACCTCTACCACGGCGTGACGCACGTGGTGGACAAGTTCGGGTTCCCCGTGATCGCCGAGGAATGGGAGGCGGGCAAGGCCGAGTCCCCCTGGCCTTACCCCGAAGTCGTGCACTGCGGGTACGCGGTCACGGCGATGACCGACGGCGCGGGGCGCAACGGCCACGGCGTCGAGTTCCCCGCGCCGGTGTACATGCTCGCCGTCGAATCCGATCTGGAGATCGCGTTGCGCGCCAACGAAGAGCGCGGCGCGACGTTCCTCAAGGCGATGTTCACCGACGGCACCGAGCAGCCCGGCAGCCCCGTGCGGTTCTCGCGCATGTCCGAGCGGATCCTCCGCTTCACCGCCCGCATGGCCGCCGAACGCGGGCTCCCGGCCGTGATCGACTGCAACACGCTCGAAGAGACCCGGTTCGCCTACGAATGCGGGTTCCGGCTGTTCGCACACTCGGTGCGCGACACCGAACTCACCGAAGCGGACTGGAAAGAGTTCGACGGCGCCAGGTTCGTGTCCACACTGGCCGGACTGCGTCCGATGATCATGACCCGCGAGGACTTCGACGCCGAATACGGCCGCCCCGGGTTCGCCCAGACGCAGGACCCGTTCAACCTCGAATTCGTCCAGAAGATCGAGCAGCCCTACGGCATCGAGTACGGCGTCCAGGAGACCCGCACCGCCGCCCTCACCGACATGCGGGCCAACGCGCTCGCCGCGCTCGACCGAGGCCGGCTCCTGGTCGGCACCGACTCGGGGAACCTCGGCGCCTACCACGGCTACTCGTTCCTCTCCGAACTCGACCTGCTGCGCGGCGACGACACCTCCGCGGATCTCGCGTTCCGACTCCGCGAGCAGGCCACTGTGGGCGGACGGCACTACTTCGACGAACTCGCCGGAAGGCCCGCGGCCCAGCCGATCGCGGTCGGGCAGGCCGCCACGTTCAACCTCATCGACCCCGCCGCCCCACTCTCGGCGCTGCCCGAGACCACCGTCGTCCAAGGCACGGTGATCGACCGCGACGCCGTCGCGGCCCAGATCGCCGAGCTCCGCGCAGGCAAGACGAAAGGCAAGGTCGTGCTGTGACCGCCCAACGCAGACGGACCCTCATCGGGGTCAACGCCGGGATCTTCCTGGCCCACATCGGCAACTTCATCTGGTTCCCGATCCTCGTGGCCGCCCTCGGCGGCACCGACTCGGGATTCTGGGCGGGCCTGGTCATGTGCATGACCTACGTGGGCCGCCTGCTCGCGACGTTCTCCTACGAGGGCGTCGCGGCCCGCGCCGGCATCCGCGGCGCAGTGTTCCTCGGCACCGCGCTCGAAGCGGTGTCGCTGCTGGGCATGGGCTTCGCCGGCGGCGTGGGGGTCTACTGCGCGCTGGCGTTCTTCATCGGCTTCGGCTCCGGGACCGCGTTCCCGGGCCTGAAGAACGTGCTCGTGTCCTATCCGGAGGACGAGCGGCCCAAGGCGTTCTCGACGTTCCAGATGGCGGCCCAGGTGGGCCTGTTCGGCGGCGCGCTCGTCGGGGGCCTCCTCGCCGGGTTCGACCTGCGCGTGGTCTTCGCGATCGTGTTCGCGATCTTCGTGGGCTTCTGCCTCTCCGCGTCGGCGTTCATCCCCAAGCACGGCTTCGAGCCCGCGACCGGCGAACCCGCGCCCGAACCGGAGCGGCAGGAACGAACGCCGCTGTTCAGCCTCAAGGTGTTCAAGGGCATCGAAGTGCGCGGCGCCACCGCGTACTTCACGCTCTCGGCGGTGTTCTGGTTCCTGGAGATGTGCTTCATCGTGGGCATCCCGCTCCACATGCAGCACTTCGCGCCCGACCTCGCGCCGTCGGCGCCGTTCTGGGTCACCGGGCTCACGCTGCTGGTGCTCCAGTACCCGCTGTTCAAACTGCTCATCAAGCACCTCCCGCCCGGGACGGTCATGGCCGTGGGCCTGGCGGGCATGGTCGCCGCGTTCCTGGCCTTCGGGCTCGGGCAGACCACGCTGTGGGTCCTCGCGGGCTGCTTCGTGGTGGTGCTCGGCGAGATCCTGTTCGCGCCCTCGTTCGACATGTGGGTGGCCAGGAAGGTCCCCGAGGACCGGCTCGCGAGGGCCATGGGGGCCATGCACTTCTTCCGCAGCGCCGGGAACATGGCCGGGGCGCTGCTCGCCGGGCTCATGTTCGACCTGGCCATCGACGCCGACATGCCTGGCGCACAATGGCTTCTGGTCGCCGGCGTCGCAGCGGTCTGCGCGCTCATCTGCGCCTTCAGCCGCGAGGAGGCCGACCGAGACCCGGCGGCCGCCGAACCCGAACCCGCCACCGCGGGCACCAAGTAGTAAGGAGCGAACATCATGGCCGACATCTGCGTCATCGGCGGCACCCGGTACTTCGGCAGGAAGCTCGTGCGGCGCCTGCTCGACGACGGGCACCGCGTCACGCTCGTCAACCGGGGCCGCACCCCCGACCCGTTCGGGAGCGAGGTCGATCGGCGCGTGGCCGACGCGACCGACCCTGACGCGCTGGCCGCCGCGGCCGGGGCGAGCCGCTTCGACGCCGTGATCCACCAGATGTGCTACACCCCGCGCGACGCCGTGGCCGTGTGCGAGGCCTTCGGCGACCGCGCCGGGAAGCTCGTGCTCACCTCCACACTGGAGGTGTACAACAAGGACACGTTCCGCTGGGAGATCCCCGCGCCCGCCTTCAGCCCCTTCGCGAGCGAAGGCGAGCTCGACCCGGCCGCGTATCGCTTCGACCTCGACCTGCCCTGGCACGACCCGGCGTTCCTGGGGGCCAACTACGGCGAGGGCAAGCGCCAGACCGAGGCGGCCGTGGTCGAGAGGGCCGAGTCGCCGGTGGCCGTCGCGCGGGTCGCGCACGTGCTCGACGCCCGCGAGGACTTCACCGGCCGGGTGCAGTTCCATGTGGACAGCATCCGCGAGGGCCGCGAGATCCACGCGCACCCTTCGCCGGGCCGCACCTCGATCGTGTCGACCACGGAGGCAGCGGCGGCGCTCGCGTGGCTCGCGACCTCCGAGGCCACGGGCGTGGTGAACGTGGCCGCGCCCGACCCGATCGACGTGTACGGGGTGTGCGCGGCGTTCGAGCACGCTTTGGGGCGCAAGGCGATCATCACCGAACGGCCCGAGCCGTCCGGTGAGCGGCTCTCGCCGTACTCGTGCCCGGCGGACTTCGGCATGAACGTCGACACCGCCGCCGAACTCGGATTCGAGTTCACCCCGACCGCCGACTGGCTCCCCGATCTGGCCCGCGAGGCCGCAAAGGAGGCGTGATGTTCGACCTCATCGTCAACGTCCGCGTCAAGGACGGCGAGGACGCGGCGGAGGTGGCCGCCGCGTTCGCCGCCATGCGCCCGCTGTGCCTGGCCGAGGACGGCTGCGTGCACTGGTACGCGTATCAGTCCCTTGAGGACGAAGGCCGGTTCACGCTGGTGGAGCGCTGGGCCACCCGCGAGCACTGGGAGGCCCACGGCGACGGGGAGGCCATCCAGGAGCACTACTCGAAGCGGGTCCTCCCCCGCGTCGAGCGCGAGGTCCACCCCAGCCGCGTGCTGGGCACCGCCACCGAAGGAGACCGATCATGAAGCACCGCATCGCCGTCGTCGGCGGCCGACCCGCGCCGGTCCACGGCGCGAGGGAGCTCGGGATCGACGTGGTCCTGGCGCACGCGCCGGGCCAGTTCGACCCGGCCGAGGCCGAAGGGCATGTCTCGCAGATCGTCACCGGGGACATCGCCGACACCGACGCGCTGCTGGCGCTGCTCGCGCCGCTGCACGAGGAGCGGCCGTTCGACCGGATCCTCACCACCACCGAGCTGTCGGCGGTGCCGGTCGGCGAGGTCAACGCCAAACTGGGCCTGCCGGGCACGAGCCCCGATGTCTCGCGCGTCGTGCAGGACAAGGCGCTCACGCGTGAGGCCCTCGACGCGAGGGGCCTGAGCCCCGTGAGGCACCGCATCGTGACCGACGAGGAGGACGCGGCCGCGTTCCTGGCCGAGGCGGGCGGACGCTGCGTCCTCAAACCGGGCAAGGGCGCGGGCAGCCTGCACATCAACGTGGTCGCCAGCGCCGAGGAGGCGGCGCGGGCGTTCGAGGCGATCACCGCGTTCGGGTACGGCGGGGTGCTGGCCGAGGAGTACTTGGAGGGCCCGGTGGTGAGCGTGGAGGCGTTCTCGCAGGGCGGGCGGCATGTGGTGCTGGGGGTGTGCGAGTACCGGGTGAACGCGCATTTCGTGGAGTGGGAGTGCAGTGTCTCGTCGGATGCGGCGCTGCCGCATCTGCCTGCGCTGCATTGGCTCACGGCGGGGGTGCTGGACGCGGTGGGGCTTCAGGACGGGCCTTCGCACAGCGAGTTCGTGCTGACCGGGTCGGGGCCGCGGTTGCTGGAGACGCATAACCGCTTGTCGGGCAATGGGATTCCGGAGTTGGTGCGGCGGGCCACGGGTTGGGATCCGGCGCGGTTGTTCTTGACGGTGCCGCTGGGGATCGAGTCGCTGCCGGATTCGCCGCCGGAGCCGTTGCGGGGCGCGGCGATCCGGTTCCTGGACGCGGAGCCGGGGATCGTGTCCGCAGTGGAGGGTCTCGATGGGCTTGAGGTGCCGGTGCGGCGGCTTCGGGCGGGGTCGAAGCACCCGCACACGATCCCGTTCCTGAAGGATCTGGCAGACGTGGAGGCCGCGGTGGTGGTCGGCAAGGGCGTCGGGGACGAGGTCGCGCCGATGGATTCGTTGCTGGCGTGCGACAACGGGTACTCGGTGGCGACGGCGGCGACGCGGGAGGAGGCCGTGGCGCGGTGCGCGGACCTGGCTTCGCGCGTCAGGTTCGTTACCGGTTGAGCGGCGGCGGCCGGCCCGGTTCTCCCCCGGGCCGGTCGCCGCGTCGTCAGGCGAGGCGTTCGGGGACGCGTTTGACGGCCAGGGCCATCACGGCGGCGATGGCGCAGAGGGCTCCGGCGGTGTACCAGGCCGGGTCGTAGTCGCCGGTGACGTCGCGGACGAAGCCCGCGGCCCAGGCGATGAGGGCGGCGCCGATCTGGTGGGAGGCGAGGACCCAGCCGAACACGACCGCGCCGTCGTCGCCGAAGTGCTCGCGGCACAGGGCGATCGTGGGCGGGACGGTCGCGACCCAGTCGAGGCCGTAGAAGACGATGAAGAACAGCATGGGCGGCTGGACGTCGCCGGCGAAGAGCGTGGGCAGGGCGAGCAGGGAGAGGCCGCGGAGGGCGTAGTAGAACGCCAGGAGCACGCGGGGGTCGTAGCGGTCGGTGAGCCAGCCGGAGAAGATCGTGCCGACCAGGTCGACGAAGCCGATGACGGCCAGGAGCGAGGCGGCGGCGGTGAGGGGCATGCCGTGGTCGTGGGCGGCGGGGACGAAGTGGGCGCCGACGAGGCCGTTGGTGGAGGCCCCGCAGATCGCGAAGGTGGCCGCGAGCAGCCAGAACGCGCGTGAGCCGCTGGCTTCCCAGAGGATGCGCAGGGTGCGGCGGGCGGCCCCGGACTCGGGCCGGGGCGGGGTGGTGTATTCGGGTCCGGCGCCGAAGGGGCGCAGGCCCGCGTCCTCGGGGCGGTCGCGGATGACCAGGAGGACGAGCGGGACCATGGCGAGCGCGGCGAGCGAGACGACGATGGAGGCCGAGCGCCAGCCGGGGCCTTCGACGAGGTGGCCGACGAGAGGCAGGAAGATGAGTTGTCCGGCGGCGGCTCCGGCGGTGAGGATGCCGCTGACGAGGCCGCGGCGGGCGATGAACCAGCGGTTGGTGATGGTGGCGACGAAGGCCATCGCCATGGATCCGGTGCCGATGCCGACGATGAAGCCCCAGCACAGGATGAGTTGCCAGGGGGAGGTCATGAAGATGGTGACGCCGCTGCCGAGGGAGATGAGGGCGAGGGCGACGGCGACGACGCGTCGGATGCCGTAGCGCTCTTGGAGGGCGGAGGCGAAGGGCGAGAAGAGCCCGTACAGCAGGATGTTGATCGAGATCGCGAGGGAGATGGTGCCGTGGGACCAGCCGAACTCGCGGTTGAGCGGTTCGATGAACACGCTGGGGGTGGCGCGGAAGGCGGCGGCGCCGATGAGGGCGACGAAGCTGACGGCCGCGACCCACCAGGCGCGGTGGATGCGGGAGGTGCGCCGTTGTTCGGGTGCTTGGACTGCTGTGGACATGCGTCGATTCTGTCCGGGCGGGCGAGGGGCGGCCAGTGGCCCGCAGGCCAATATGTGCGAGGATTCGGCCATGAGCGTGTTCGAGCATTCGGGGCGGCACCGCGTCGCCGTATTGGTCCGCCACGGCCTGCTGCCGGTGGAACTGGGGATTCCGCATCGGGTCTTCGGGACGGCCGGGTCGGAGGACGGGCGGTTGTACGAGGTGGTGACGTGCGCGGTCGAGCCGGGTGAGGTGCGCACGGATACGGATGTGTCGGTGAACGTGCGGTATGGGCTGGAGGCGCTGGCGGAGGCGGACACGGTGGTGGTGCCGTCGGCGCATGACGACGAGGACGAGGCGTACGAGACGGGACGGCTGTCGCCGGATCTGGCGGAGGCGATGGCGGCGGTGCGACCGGGGGCGCGGGTGGCCTCGATCTGCACGGGCTCGTTCGTGCTGGCGGCGGCGGGTTTGCTGGACGGGAGGCGGGCGACGACGCATTGGTATGCGGCAGAGCGGTTCCGGAGGTTGTTCCCGAAGGTGCGGCTGGAGCCGGATGTGTTGTACACAGAGGACGGATCGGTGTTCACCTCGGCGGGGGTGGCGTCGGGCTTCGATCTGTGCCTGCACATGACGCGGGTGGATTTCGGCGTGGCGGTGGCGAACTCGGTGGCGAGGCGGGCGGTGGTGCCGCCGTACAGGGACGGCGGCCAGGCGCAGTACATCGAACGGCCGATCCCGGAATCGGGGTCGGCGACGGGCACGGCGAGGGCGTGGGCACTGGAGCGCCTCGATCAGCCGCTGACGTTGCGGCAGTTGGCCGACTGCGAGGCGATGAGCGTGCGGACTTTCACGCGGCGCTTCCGCGAAGAGGTGGGCACCTCGCCGCAGAAGTGGTTGCTGCACCAACGGTTGGAACGAGCGAGGGACTTGTTGGAGCGAAGCGACCGCTCGGTGGACCGGGTGGCGGCGGACGCGGGCTTCGGCTCGGCATCGGCACTTCGCCTCCACTTCCAAGCGGTCCTGGGTGTGTCGCCAAGCGCGTACAGAAGGACGTTCTCAGGAGCCGTGTAGTTCGCGCGTGCGACCTCAGGTCGTCTTGGATTGCGGTTAGAGATGGCGGCGACGACGAGGCGGGGGCCGCGCGAGGTCGGTTGGTGGCGGCCGGGTTTGTTGTGGGTCGAAGTCAGAGGCGGCGGCGACGAAGCGGCGGTGGTCGGGCGGGGTCGGTTGGCGGATTTGGGTTCGGATGTGGTTGGGGTGCTTGGGATCCGGGGCGAAACATGAGTGGTGTCTAGTCTTGTGGGTGATGACAGCGGGTGTGTCACATGGGATCATTGAGATACGCACAAGGACATGGTTTTCGTACGGGTGTCGCTGTTGGGTGCAAGCAGACTAAGACAAGCCTCTGGCCCTCTCGATGATCCGCCGGGAACCGAGCCCGCCGGTCTACGCCTGCCGATCAGGTGACCGGGTGAGGTTCATCCTTCGTGCCATCGGGTTCGGTTGCTGCCGGCAGCTTGTCTCAGGGTGAGGCATGGGATCAGGTAGGACCGGGGATCACCTGGTTGGGATCACCCTGGCCAGGAGGCGGTGTCGTTGGAACGAGGCACGCCGCGCTGAGGCGGCTGAGGATTGGCAGGGGAGATTTTGCTCCCTGTTCGGGCATAACCCGACCAGACCACTCTGAAGACCACGACGAAGCGAAGGGATATCTGCTACGGCCTTGCCACAGAGACAAGGACACCGCGGGAACCAGCGCACGCCGTGCACACACCGCCGGGCACACCACCCGGCAGCCAGAGCGCGCCGCAAAGCGATGCGCGACACCGACACAGAAAGGAAGCGACACCGAAAGGCCACCGCCCGAAGCGGCATGGACGCAACGCCACCAGGCGAAGCGCTCCGGTCGTATGGGCCCGAAGCCAGACCGTGGAAGGCCGAGCAAGCGAGGCGCACCGCCACCGGGCGAAACGCCACCGCAGCACCAGCCCAAACCCGAAGGCGAGGGCCAACCTGGGCGAGGATGCGAAGCCGAGAAGGCGAAGCGCCGACACAGCATGGACTCAACGCCAAAGGGCGAAGAGCCGAAGCGGCATGGCCTCGAAAAGCGAAGGCCACCAGCGAAACAGCCACCGGCCGCAAGGCCCACAGGCAGGAAGCAGAAGGAGGTGAACAGCGATGCAGCAGACCACGACCACCAGCACGTCCGGCGCGGCATCCCACCGGAAAGGCCCGACCGACATTTCCGCCATGCCCACCGCAACCGCAACCGGCGCTGTCGACATGCCCGCCATCACCGCCACCTCGACCGCTGCCACCACTGCCGCCGCCGCGCAAACCCTCACCCACACCGACCGGGCCACGGTGACCCACCCCGACCACTCCCCCACCGGCCTCCGTCGCCGCCAGCCCGAACCCCAAACCAGACTGGCCCGGCCCCAAGAGCGGCCCGCGCCAGTCCCTCACCTCGTTGTCGCTGCCGCCCGAACCCGGGCCCAAACCGGCCCGGCCCCAAGAGCGACCCGCGCCAATCCCTCACCCCGTTGTCGCTGCCGCCCGAACCCGGGCCAAAACCGGCCCGGCCCCGAAAACGACCCGCACCAACCCCTCACTCCGTTGTCGCCGCCGCCTGAACCCGGCCCCACTTCGGCCTTTCCCCGGCCACGCGCCAGGCCAGCCGCTCACCTCTTCGTCGCTGCCGCCTGAACCCCGAACCCAACGAAACCGGCCCCGGGATCTGCCCGAGGCCGGCCATTTCGTTGCCGTTGCCGTAGATCCGACTCAGCGGGGCGGGAAGAGAAGCATGTCCGGGAGAGAAGTCGCGAAGTAGTCGACCGTTCCCGACGGTTCCTCGGCAGGGGTCTCCTCGGGGAGATCGGCGCGGATCTTCGCCGCTGCTGCCTTCTCCCCTAGCCGGTCAAGGAGATCGGCCTTTCGGACCAGAAGGGCCCGAGGATAGGCGGTCTCGATTCGGGTTTCTCCTAGGTTTTCTGGCGAGTCGATGCCTCGGTTGATGAAGTCGAACGCCGCTTCGAGGTCGCCGTTCGCCTGTGCCACTTCACTTGCGGCGAGCATGAGCGCTTCCCAGGCCGCCAAGGTGCGGCCTTCGCCGCCTTCCCAAGGAGCGAACTCGCGGTGTTCCATGATGGACCGGGCCTGGTCGAGACGGCCGGTGTCGGTGAGCAGTTCGCAGTAGGTCACCGTGGCGTCGTCACGTTCGAGCAGGACGTCCAGATGCGGGTCGAGCTCGGCAAGGCGGTCAGCGGCCGGGGTACCCCGGCGGGCCAGGAACTGGTCGCGTTCGTAGATCAGCCGGGCGTCGCGGCTCAGTTCGATCGCGGCCGCGAAGTAACCGGGAATGCGGTCGTCGTCGCCATGGACCGCGTACGTGGCGAGCGCGGCGTTTCGGTAGGCCACAGGATCCTTGAGACCGTTCGCGATAGCGGTCTCCCAGCAGGTCAGGGCCTCGGCGGACCGGCCGCGGTCGAACAGGAGCATCCCCAGGAGCGCGGCGGCGCGGGCGTCGTCGGGGGTGGTGTCGAGTGCGGCGCGGAGGGCGTCGTGGTCGTCGAGGCCGCAGGGGAAGCAGCGGTCGGCGGGAGCTTCGCGGGCGGAGCGGCGGGCCTGTTCGGCTTCATCGGTGCGGCCGAGCGTGTCGAGGAGGCGCGCGAGGTGGTAGCCCGCGATCGGGCGGACCTCACCGGCAGGGGTCGGCTCGGTGGTGGCGGCGCGGGCGAGAAGCGGCAAGGCCTCGTCGTGCGCGCCTGCGGCGGCCAGTTCGAGGGCCACGTCGATGAGCGTGCGCGGGTCGCAGGCGAGGTCGCGCCCGTCGAGCGCCTGTGCGACCTGGTCAAGCGGTTCGGCGGCGAGCCGTTCGGCAAGGGCCGCAGCGGCTTCGGCGGAGCGACCGAGGTTCCGGAGGGCGACTATGCGAAGCGCGTGCGCCCGCGAATCGTCAGGCGCAGTGCGCAAAGCGGTCTCGGCACGGGCGAGAGCCTGGGCCGGACGGCCCGAGCGGGAATCGAGGCGAGCGATCTCCACTGAAGCGGGAGCGCCCCAGCGGGCATCCCACGCGGCCTTGGCGAACGCGTCGATCGCGGCCTCGATGCGGCCGGTGCGGGCGAGGATGAGGCCGAGGAGGTAGGAGGTCTCGCCGTCGCGCGGGTTGAGGTTGCGGCGGGTCAGGCGTTGGAGGGCGCTCCTGGCGTGGGTCTCGGCGGTGGCGTAGTCGGCGCGGCGAAAGGCGTGGTCGGCGAGGGCGAGGTTGGCGCGGGCGTCGCCGGGGTCGCGGCGGAGGGCCTCGTTCCAGTACGGGAGCGGGGAGCGGCTCGGGTGGCGGTATTGGGCGAGGTGGACGCCGGTGTAGTAGAGCTCGTCGGCGCTGGCGATGTCCTCGGGCAGCGGCGGAGCGGTGGCGGCCCAGGGTTCGGGGGCGTCGGTGTCGGGGCGAGGGCGCCACGAGATGAGTTCTGCCCCTTCGTGCACGACGCGAAGCTCCACTTCGGTGGGTCGGACGGAGGCCGGGATCGAAGCGGTGAGCGGGGTGCCGGGCGCGAGGTCGCGGGTGTCGGTCCACAAGAGTGCTCCACTGTGGTGGAGCTCGGTGGTCACGCCCGCACGGGGATGGCTGACGCAGACCCCGACGGTGATCCGCTCCCCGTCGACCTCAAGGCTGACGGCGGCCTCGTCGTTGGCCTGATGCGCCGGGCCGATGCCGTGGATCGGATACCAGAGCTGCGTGAACGCCTTGGTCTCGCCGGGTTCGAGCCAGGAGAAGTCGGGCTGGTTGTCGGTGTAGACCCCGGCCATGAGCTCCACATAGGGCCCGTCGGCGTCGGTGAGGTGGCGGTCCCATGCGTGCCCGAAGGGAGCGTTGCCCCAGGTCCACTGCTTCTTGCCGGGGGCGATGCGGCGGTCGGCGACGTGCACGAAGCCCGCGCCTTCGCGGTGGTCGTAGCCGCCGAAGAAGTCGTCCTGGGTGTCGGTGACCATATAGGAGGTGGGCACGGTGATGTTGCGGTAGTAGTCGAGTCGGCCCTGACCCGAGCCGCGCGAGGGGTAGTCCACACCGTAATAGGGCCGATCGGCCTCGGGAAAGGCCGAGATCGCGCGGCGGGCGTGGTCGGCCACGTAGCGCACGTCCGTGGGGAAGAACGACTGGTAGTCGTCGTGGACGCGGGCGGCCACGTTGGCCCACCACAGGAACGTCTGGGTCTCGCTGGTGCGGTTGTGCAGGCGCACCACGAGTTCGATCACGGCCCGGTCGGGGTGGAGGCGGATGCCGTGCGTGCCCTTCATGCGGGTGAACGGGTCGTGGTCGGCGCACCACACGGTCACCGCGCCGTCCTCGTGCGTCTCGATCTCGGTCTGCACCGGCAGGAACGTCGCGGGCCGGTGGTGCTGGGGCCAGTTGAACTCGACGCCGCCCGAGAGCCACGGCCCGGCCAGGCCCACGAGCGCGGGCTTGATGACGTTGTTGCGGTAGAAGAAGTCGTACCCGGCGGTCTTGTCGTAGCCGACGTGGAGGCGCCCGCCGAGCTCGGGCAGCACCATCAGGCGCAGCCAGCGGTTCTCCAGGTGGATCGCCTGCCACTGGCGCGGCGCGCCCTCGCTCGCGATCCGGTCGATGAACGGGATCGGGTAGACGCGGCCGCTGGAGCCCTGGTAGACGCGCCGGTCGAGGAACATCGGGTACCGGTCGGGCGCGGCGGGCGCGTACGTGGTCATGGAGACCGGTTCGCTCCAGGCCACGGCCTCGCCTGCGGCGAGCCGTTCGGCCAGGTCGGTCGGGGCGTCGGGGAGTTGCAGTCGGTCGCTGGTCACCTGTCAAGTGAAGCGGCTCGAAGGCCGATCGGGAATGGTCGAAGGACCAACCCCCCTGGACGATCCGATGATCGTGAGGAAGAATGTTCGCATGCCGATCGAAGAGGGCTTCCGCGGGCAGCGCCTGGTCGTGGTGCCGCGCCCGCAGGTCGCCGAGGCGCTGCGGCGGCCGGTGACGCGCAGGCTGCTGGTCACCGACGCCGGGTACTACCCCGATGCGGCCGACCACCGGATGCAGCGGCCCAGGGGCACTGACGAGGCGATCGTGATCGTGTGCGCCTCCGGCACCGGCTGGGCCCGCGTCGGCTCGGGGATGCACCGCCTCGGGGCGTGGCAGGCGCTGGTGATCCCCCGCGGAGTGCGGCACGAGTACGGGGCCGATGCGCGCGACCCCTGGACGATCTGGTGGGCGCACCTCGCGGGCACCGACGTGTCCGAGCTCGTGGAGAGCCTCGACGTGACCGCCGAGCGGCCCGTGGTCCCCGTCAGGGCCATCGACCGGGCAGTGGCGCTGCTCGACGAGATCGTGACCGGGCTCGAACGCGACCAATCCCCCGTGCGGCTCCTCGGGGCCGCCGGGGCGGCGTGGAAGCTGCTCACCCAGATCAACGTGGACCGGATGCTCCCCGAACCGGGCGACCCGCTCCAGCGCGCCATGAACTACCTGGCCGAACGCCTCGACGGGAAGGTCAAGGTGCCCGAACTCGCGAGCCTGGTGGGGGTCTCGCCCTCGCATCTGAGCACCCTGTTCCGCAAGGCCACCGGCGGCGGAGTCCTGGCCCACCACACCGCGCTGCGCATGGCCCGGGCCCGGCGGCTCCTCGACGCCACCGACGCCACGGTCACCGAGATCGCGTTCGACCTGGGCTTCGACGACGCGTTCTACTTCTCCCGCGTGTTCCGCCGCCACCACGGCATGAGCCCCACGGAGTTCCGC
Organism: Glycomyces sp. NPDC046736; assembly: GCF_040645615.1. NCBI lineage: Bacteria > Bacillati > Actinomycetota > Actinomycetes > Glycomycetales > Glycomycetaceae > Glycomyces > Glycomyces sp. NPDC046736. The sequence continues at coordinate 84,400 of NZ_JBEYYO010000018.1, forward strand.
CAGCGCGACGGCGGCTAGGCGGCGATGCGGGTGACGACGCTGACCGCGAGGGCGATCACGGCCGCGTTGTACATGAACGAGGCGATGCTGTGGACGGTCACGTGCCAGCGCATCGCCCGCGAGGTGACCACGACGTCGGAGGTGGCGAAGGTGGTGCCGACGGTGAACGCGAAGTACATGAGGTCGACCGGGCCGGGCACGGGCGTGTCCGGGAAGGTGAAGCCTTCGCCGGTGTTGGCGTAGAGGGCGGCGTAGAACCGGGCGTATCCGGAGTGGAGGAGCATCCAGGCCAGGCCGGTGGCGATGACGGCGGCGATCTGGACGACCGCGCCGATCTCGTCGCCGCCGTCGGCGACGAGGAGGTCGACGGCCGCGCCGACGCCGATGAGGCTCGCGGCGAGCGTGAACGCGAACTGGTACCAGGACATGGCGCGGCTGCGGCCGCGCGCGGCGGGCGCGGGGTCGCGCAGGCGTGACCGGCGGACCACGAGGGCGCCGACGGTGAGGTAGCACAGGGCGAGGAGGTCCCAGCCGAGCAGCAGGAGCGCTTCTTCGGCGGGGTCGCGTTCGGTGAAGACCACTTGGAGGCCGAAGCCGACCAGCGCCAGCTCGGTGATGCGCGCGGCGGCGCGCCCGACCCGCGACATTGCGGCCTCCCTCCGGATGCGATCGAGGAAACCCGCGAAGCATAACCAGGGATGTCGCTAGGTTGGCCGGATGGACGAACACCGAGCGGCAGCAAACGCGATCCGGGGCAGGGCCCGCGTCTGGGTGCCGCTCGCCGTCGTAGGCGTGCTGTTGGCGCTGGCCGCGGGCGAGTGGGCCTTCGACCGGTCCCAGCCCGACAAGGAGGCGTTGCAGGCGGGGACCGTGATCGAGTTCGGGTCCGACCGGGAGGCGTCGGTCGAGGTCGGCGAGGGCTGGAGCGTCGACAGGTCCGGGACGAACCTGGACATGGAGGTGGTGCTCGTCCACGGCGAGGTGAGCGTGACGCTCGACCTGGTGCGGTTCCCGCGCATCGACGGGGCCACGCCGAAGGAGATGTGGGCGGGCATGGACCGCGTGCTGGATGCGGCCCGGTACGGCGGCACCGAGGTGGACTTGGGCGAGCCCGCGTCGTTCACCACCGCGAACATCGACGACGGCCTCTCAGGTGACCTCCGGGTCGGGGACCAGTCCGGGACAGCGTACGTGCTGCCGGACTCGGACGGTGCGAAGGCCGTGGAGGCGCGGGTGCTCGGCCCCGACGCCGAGACCGTGGCCGCCGAGGTCATCGACTCGATCACGTTCAAGGAGGACGCATGACCGTCACCGCGACCCGCGCGGTCGAGCCGCGCACGGTGGCGTTCTGGACCATGGCCGTCCTCATGCTCTTCGGGCTGTGGGAGTCGGAGAAGAACCTGCTGCCGTCTATGCGGGCGTTCCCCGCGAGCACTGTCGTGGACGTGGTGTTCCTGGTGGTCTCGCTCGCGTTCGGGCTGTGGCTGATCCGCAGGGTGCTGCGTCCGGTGCAGGCGCCGCCGTGGTCGGGGACCTGGCTGGCGGTGCTGTGGGGCGGGCTGGCGGCGTGCGGGATCGCGTTGCTGCTCAACGGGATGCTGCTGTCGGCGTGGTCGCGCACGCTCGACCTCGAAACCGCGTCCGCGTGGTCGGCGGCACTCACCGCGCCAATCAACGAGGAGTTCGCCAAGGCCGCGGGCGTGTTCCTGCTGGCGGCGGTCTCGACCCGGCTGGTGCGCGGCGCGGCCGACGGGTTCGTGCTCGGCGCTCTGGTGGGGTTCGGGTTCCAGGTGTTCGAGAACTTCAGTTACGGGTTCATGCAGGTCATGGTCTACGGCGGCGTCGATTCGACCGCCGCGACCGCGCAAGCGCTCGGGATCCGATTCTTCCTGACCGGGCTCGGCTCGCACTGGGCGATGTCCGCGGTCGCGGGTGCGGGGATCGGGTACCTCGTCGGAGCGGTGCGCCGCCCGCTCGGGCGGCGCGTCTGGGTCGCGATCGGGTGCATGGTCTTGGCGATGGCGATGCACTGGCAGTTCGACAGCCCGGTGACCCAGCACCTCATCGAACCGATCGGGCCCACGCTCATCAACTTCGTGATCGCCTTGATCGTCTACCGGATGGTCCGCCGCGACTTCCGCAGCCGCTGGGACGCGGCCAGCGCGGAAGAGGTCCGCGCCGGAGTCCTCGAACCCGAAGAGGCCCAGACGCTCTCACGCCGCCGTGCCCGCAAGAGGCACGTCAAGGCCTTCCCGAAGGGCCCCGAACGCGAAGCGGCCGCGAGCCGCCAGGCCGCCGCGCTCGCACTGGTCGAGGACCGCACGGCCGACCGATAACGGCTCGACACGGGGCTTAGGCTCCGCGATATGGACAGTTCCTCTCAGGTCCGTGCCCAGGACGCGGCGATGTCGATCGCTCGGTCGTTCGGGTTGGCGGCCGAGACCGCGACGGTGCTGCACGACTCGAACAAGCTGACCCTCAGGCTGCTGCCGTGCGATTCGCTGGCCCGGGTCGCGCCCGCGTTCCATCGGATCGCGCGGTTCGAGATCGACCTCGCGCGGCGGCTCGGCGAGGTCGGGGCTCCGGTGGCGGCGCTCGATCCGAGGGTCGAGCCGCGGGTCTTCGAGGTCGAGGACTTCGAGATCAGCTTGTGGACCCACTACGAGACCGCGGCGCGGGAGATCGGGCCGCGCGAGTACGCCGACGCGCTTCAGGCACTTCACGCGGGCATGCGCGACCTCGACGTGCCCACGCCGCACTTCACCGACCGGGTGGACGAGGCGCTCGCACTCGCCGACGACCGCGAACGCACCCCGGATCTCGCCGACCCCGACAGGCGGTTCCTCGGTGACACGCTCCGCGAACTCCGGAATTCCATCACCGAACGCGGTGCGGCCGAACAGCTCCTGCACGGCGAACCGCACCCGGGGAACCTGCTCGCCACTGAGCACGGCCCGAAGTTCATCGACTTCGAGACCTGCTGCCGCGGCCCCGTCGAGTTCGATCTCGCCCACGCGCCCGACGCGGTCGCCGAGCACTACCCCGGTCTCGACCCCGAACTCCTGCGCGACTGCCGCGCGCTCATGCTCGCCATGATCACGATGTGGCGCTGGGATCGCGGGGATGAACTGCCGAACGGGCGGGCGCTGGCGGCCGAATGGCTCGGTCGGATCCGCTCGATGCGCGACTGAGTCCCCAAGCGGTCGTCCAGGTCTCTCCCGGGGCGAGCCAGTGCAGGTCCTCGCCGGTGCGCAGGGCGTTCGGCGGGGCGGTCATCGGTTCGAGAGCGAGCGCGCGCCTCGGGCCCTCATCAGTGGGCAGGGTTTCGGCGATGTAGAGCTGGAGCCAGCGGTGGTGCGCGTCGGTCCGCAACTCGATCACAGTGTCCGATGTGGATATCCGGTGGCGCGCGGGTGCGTTGCAGCGGTAGGTGACGTGGTCGGGGAGGTTCGGAAACGGGGTCGGGGTGCGCAGGTCGTACTCGGTGGCGGTGACGTCGAAGAGCGGGCCCGGGAGGTAGGTCGGGCCTGGGACGCTCGCGGCGTCCGCGTCGAGGCGGACCGTGAGTGCCTCGGTTGGGGCCGAACCGATCCGCAGATACGGGTGCGCGCCGACCGCGACCGGGGCGGCGCGGTAGCCGAGGTTGGTGAACGCGGCCCGCACTTCGATGCCGCTCGGGTCGAGCCGGTAGGTCACGGCCGCATCGAGATCGAACGGGTAGCCGGAATGCCCGGCGACGCGGGCCGCGAGCGTCACCGCGTCGGAGGCGAGCTCGCGCACGGTGTAGTCGTGGCCGGCGAGGAGCCCGTGGTTGGCATGGCCCAGTTCGGGTTCGGTCACCGCGAGGCGCTGCTCGACGCCGTCGAGGTCCCAGCGGGCGTGGGCCACCCGGTTCGGCCAGGGCGCGAGAACGGCCCCGGCCATGCCGGGCGGGTCGGCGGCGAGCATCGTGGGCTCGACCAGGTCGAGGCCGTCCACGCGCAGGGCGCGGAGCGAGGCGGCCCGCGGCGAGACCACCGCGGTGGCGGTCCCTGCCGCGAGCGCGATCAAGGAGCTATCCGACATCGTCGAGGCGCAGCAGGACCGAGCGGTCGACGTCGAGCGACGGCGCTTCCAGGCCGGTCTCGGCCAGGACCCGCCCGGGGAGCACCAGCTCGGTGTCCATCCATGGTGGACGCTGCCCGGTCGGGACGGCCGCGGTGACGGCGAGTTCGCGGACCCGGTAGCGGCGCTCGGGGTCGAGGCCGGGGAATCGCAGGCGCGGCGGCGGCCACGTGGCGGGGCGGGCGAGCACCGCGAACTGGAACAGGGCCTCGCTCCTGTCGGACGCTACGACCCCGTCGAGTCGCACTTCCGGTGCGGTGTCGGCATGCACGGTGTCTCCAGAGTGGAGCAGTCCGCGCAGTTCGCGGTGCGCGGCGACCCACGCTTTGAGGTCGGCGAAGGTCTGGTCATCGGCGATCGTGAGGTCGATCTCGACGCCGAGGTGCCCCCAGATCGAGGTCGCGGCCCGGAACGGCAGGGTCGCCACCCGGCCGGTGGTGTGCGAGGTCTCCGCGCCGATGTGGGTGCCCTGGAGTTCGGGCGGGGCCAGCAGCCCGGTCCAGCGGTGGACGTCGACGCGTTCGTGCGGGTCGTTGCAGTCCGAGGGCCAAACCCGGTCGGTGTGTGCGAGGACCCCGAGGTCGATGCGCCCGCCGCCGCTGGCGCAGGACTCGATCTCCAGGCCCGGGTGGGCCTCGCGCAGCTCGCGCATCATCCGGTAGGCGCGCTCGGTCTGGCGGTGCACCCCAGGGCGGCCGTCCGCGCTGTGCCCGGCGTCGGTGAGGTACCGGTTGTGGTCCCACTTGATGTAGGCGATCCCCAGCTGCGCGACGAGGCCCGAGATCCGTTGGAACACCAGGTCGTAGGCCTCGTCGTGACCGAGGTCGAGCACATGCTGGTGGCGCGAGGGCAGACCCGGGCCGTGGCCTGCGTCGAAGACCCACTCGGGGTGGGCGCGGGCGAGCTCGGAGTCGAGGTTGACCATCTCGGGCTCGAACCACAGCCCGAAGTCCATGCCGAGTTCGCGCACCCGGTCGGCGAGCGGTTCGAGCCCGTCCGGCCAGGCCCGCGGGTCGACCGTCCAGTCCCCCAGCGAGGTCGTGTCGTCGCGGCGGCCCAGGAACCACCCGTCGTCGACCACGAACCGCTCCGCGCCCAGTTCGGCGCTGCGCTCGGCGAAGCGGATCAGCCTTGAAGGGTCGTGGTCGAAGTAGACGGCCTCCCAGGTGTTGACCAGGACCGGACGCGGCGAGCGCGGGTGCTCGGGCCGGGCGCGCAGGAAGCGGTGGACCTGGGAGGCGACGGCGTCGAGGCCGGTGCCGCGGGCACCGTACAGCCAAGGGCTCGTGTAGGACTCGCCCGTGCCGAGCACGAGTTCGTCGGGCAGCAGGAGTTCGCCGCCGCGCAGCACGCGGGTCCCGGCCGGGGTGCGTTCGGCCGCGAGGGCCTGGTTGCCGCTCCAGCCGAGGTGGGCGCCCCAGACCTCGCCGCGGCGGAACCCGAAGTCGGGCTCCCCGGCGCAGAGCATCGTGGGCGCTTCGAGGCCGGGCTTGCCGCCGCGGCTCTCGCGCACCCACGATCCGATCGGGAACGGATGGCGCTGCGGGACGCGCTCGTTGGCCCAGCGGCCGGTCAGGTCGAGCAGCTCGGTCGCGCGGTCGGGCACCGGGAGCGCGAGTTCGAGCGCGTCGAGCCGGTACGGGCCGCCGTGGTTGCGCAGGATCGCCCGGGTGCGCAAGAGGCCGCTCGCTTCGAGCCGGAACTCGACGGTGAGGCCGAGCTGGCTCGCCTCGTCGGTAGCGTCCACTGTGAGCAGTGCGGCGTCGCCGGAGTCGTCGAGATGCGTTGCGGTGACGGTGAACAGCGGGGCCCAGGCGCGGCCCGCGCGGGAGCCGGTCACGCCCGGGCGGCCGAGCCAGCCTTCGGCCAGCTGCGGCACCACCGGCACCGGCTGCGGGTAGGTCACGGGGCTGTCGCCGATCTTGGGCTCGGCGGCGCGGGCCACGGCGGCCAGGTCGGCGGGTGTGAGGTCGCCGAGGTCATTGCCCCAGTGGAGGATTCGCGGCAGGCGTGCCTGCGAGAGCGACACGACGACGCTCGTCCCGGCCCGCCGCAGGTGGACGGTGTCGGTGGTGGTGGTCATGGTTCAGCCTTTCAAGCCGCTGCTGGCGATCCCGTTGAAGAACTGCCGTTGGAGGACCAGGAAGATGACGATGAGCGGCAGCGACGCGACCAGCGCGCCCGCCATGAGGGTCGGATAGTCGGTGCCGTACTGGCCCTGGAGCCCGGCCAGGCCCACCGTGAGCGGCCGGTGGTCGCCGCGGGGCGACACGATGAGCGGCCACAGCAGGTCGTTCCAGGAGTACAGCGAGGTGAGCACCGCCAGAGCGCCGAGCGTTGGCTTCACCATCGGGAGCATCACCGACCGGAAGGTGCGCAAAGGCCCGGCCCCGTCGAGGCGCGCGGCCTCCTCGTAGGCGGCGGGGATAGACATGAACGCCTGCCGCATCAGGAAGACCCCGAAGGCCGAGAACATGCCCGGGATCGCCAGCGCGGGGATCGTGTCGAGGAGCTTCAGGTCGCGGACGAGCTCGAACTGTCCGATGAGGAACAGTTGGCTGGGGACCATGAGCATCGCGATGAACAGTCCGAACAGGACGTTGCGGCCGGGGAACCGCAGGCGCGCGAACGCGTATCCGGCCAGGGCCGAGACCGCGAGTTGGCCGACCACGCGCAGGGCGAGGGCCGCGGCCGAGACGGTGAACTGGCTCCAGAACGGCACGGAGTCGAAGAACGTGGTGAACGCGTTGAACGTCGGGTCGGCGGGCCAGAACGTGGGCGGGGACTGGGAGGCCTCGCCGGTGGTCTTGAACGCGGTGATGAGCTGCCAGGCGAACGGGGCGACCATGAGGGCCGCGGCGGCGGTCAGGGCGAGGTGGAGCGCCCATTCGCCGCGGCGGGCGGCCTTCGGGGCGCGGGCGGTGCGGTCAGTCATAGAACACCCACCGGCGTTGGAGGCGGAACTGGAAGGCGGTGGCGAGCATGATGACCAGGAGCAGCACGATCGCGATGGCCGCGCCGTAGCCCTGGTCGAACTCGACGAAGGCCTTCTCGTAGAACAGGTAGACGATGGTCTTGGAGTCGGCCAGCGCGGTGTTGTCGACGCTGCGGAGCATGACGAAGACCAGGTCGAACATCTGGAGCGCGGAGATGACGCTGAGGACGGTCACCAGGAACACGCTCGGGGAGAGCATCGGGAGGGTGATCTTGAAGAACTGCCGCACCCGGCCCGCGCCGTCCAGGGAGGACGCTTCGTAGAGTTCGGGCGGGATGGACTGGAGTCCGGCGCCGAGGATGATGAGGTTGACGCCCAGGCTCATCCAGATGCCGACCGCGCCGATGGCGTAGATCGTGTAGGTCGCGTCGGCGACCCAATACTGGCCGGGGATGCCGAAGAGCGAGAGCGCCCAGTTGAGCAGGCCGAAGTCGCCGTTGTAGATGAAGCGCCAGACCATGCTGACGGCGACCGGGAGCGTCACCACGGGCAGGAAGTAGAGGACGCGGTAGACGGTGCGACCGCGGCCGACCTGGTGGATGAGGGCGGCCAGGACGGTGGCGACGGGCACGCCGAGCAGCAGGATCGCGGTGTAGATCGCGGAGTTGCCGAAGGCCTGCCAGAACTTGTCGTCGCCGAGCAGTTCGGTGTAGTTGTCCAGGCCGGTCCATTCGCCGGGTCCGAACGCGGGGACGTCCATGAAGGACTTGGTGAAGGTCTTGGCGAACGGCCACAGGTAGAGCGCGGCGAGGCCGATGAACGCGGGGGCGATCATCGCGTAGCCCCACCACGGGGACGGGCCGAGCCCGCCCGCGCGGCGTCGCCGCGCGGGGGGCCGGGCTGTTTTCGCGGTCACTTCGCGAGGACCTCGTCGATCGCGGCGTCGTAGGCCGCGGCGGCTTCGGCGGCGGTCTGCTCGCCGTTCCAGGCGGGGGCGAGGTATTCGCTGTCGAGGCCGGTCCATTCGGCGGCGTTGCCTTCGATGGGCAGGGGCACCGAGTAGTCGACGGCGTCGACGAAGACCTGGAGGTCGAACTCGGGCATCGCGTCGAGCCAGGTCTGCTGCGTGCCTTGGTAGGCGGGCAGGACCGCGCCGCTCTCGCCCTGGATCTTCGCGGCCTCCTCGCCGCTGGCGAAGATGAGGAACTCGGCGAGCTCTTCGGGGTGCTCGGTTCCGGCGTATCCGGCGTTGAGGATGCCCGAGATCATCGAGGCGCGCTGCTCGCCCATCGGGAGCGGGGCGACGCCGACGTTGGCGCGGAAGGCTTCGTCGGAGTAGAGGCGCTGGGCCCAGAAGGAGCCGGAGAAGTACATGGCGACCTTGCCGTCCATGAACATCTGCACCGATTCGGTGTCGGAGAGCTGCTGGAGGGTCGGCGAGGAGCCGTCGGTCTGCATCTGGCTCCAGAACTCGATGCCCGCGACCGCTTCGGGGGTGTCGAGGGCGGCTTTGCCGTCGTCGCCGATGACCTGGCCGCCGGCCTGGTAGATCGAGTTGTAGTAGCCGCCTTGGCGGTCGATGGGGGCGGCGATGCCCCACACGCCCGCGCCCGGGTCGGTGAGGGCCCGGGCGGCGGTGCGGGCGTCGTCCCAGGTCCAGGTGTCGTCGGGGTAGGCGATCCCGGCGTCGTCGAAGAGGGCCTTGTTGAACCAGATGCCGTTGGTGTCGTAGTCCTTGGGGAGGCCGTAGAGGGCGTCGCCGGAGTCGTAGAGGTCGAGCACGGACTGGGGGTAGGCCGAGAGGTCCACATCGGAGGCCGCGTCGCGGATGTCGAGGAGCTGGCCGCCTTCGGCGTAGGCGGGGTACTGGTCGGCGAGCATCCAGAACGCGTCGGGGGCGGTGCGCCCGGCCGCGCCGACTTGGAGGGTGGACCAGTATTCGGGCCAGGGCAGGACCTGGACCTCGATGTCGACGCCTTCGTGTTCGGCTTCGAAGGCCTCGGCGATGGCCTCCATCGCGGGTTTCTGGTCGTCGCTCCAGGTCGCGTAGGTGAGGGTGACGTCGCCGTCGTCGCCGCCGGAGCACCCGGCGAGGACGAGTGCGGTGGCGGCCGCCGCTGCGGTGGCGGACCAGGTCTTGTGGTGTCGCATGGCTACTCCTAAATGACCGGACGGGCGGCGTCGCCCGTGCCGGGTGCTGCGAGGGGTCCGGCGCCGTGCAGCCGGGCGAGGGCCCAGTCGACGTGCGCCGGTTCGGGGAGCTCGGGCAGGGCGTCCGAGCGGAGGCTGAGGGTCCTCACGCCTTCGAGCGGGAGGTCGAGGGCGAGCGCGGGTTCGCCGGAGCGAATCTCGGCGGCGGCGATTTCGCGGCCGTCGCCGTGGACGCTGACGCGCGCGGCGGTGCCGGGCGTCTCGTCGTCGATCCCGACCCGCACGGTGAGGCGGGTGGCGGTGCCGCCGGGGTACAGGTCGATGCGAGAAGGGGTCGAGGCGCCGAGGCCGTCCTCGAAGGACTCCCCCGCGACGCGCATCGGGAGGCCGTCGCCGGGGTTCCCGCCGCCGTTGCTGCGATCGCGTTCGACCGGGCCGCTCTCGTTGGTGAACGCGGTCATCGACATCGCCGAGACCTGATGCGTCCCTTCGGGAAGCGGCCCCACGATACGGGCGTGGGACACGACCGGGACGTCGAGCGCGGGCAGGTCGGTGCCGGGCACTTCGACGGTGACCACGCCCGCGCGGCCGGGGGCCAGGCCTCGGAGCGCGCGGACGCGCCAGCGCCCGCCGCCGAGGTCGTCGGCGGCCCATCCGGGTGGGAGGCGCAGGGCCGCACCGGGTTCGGTGCGCAATTCGGCGGTGCCGTCGAGGCCTGCGAGCTGCACGGCCGGTTCGACGGCGGGCGGGGCGAGTTCGGGGCGCTCGGTGGCTTGGAACAGCGGCACGCCCGCGGGGGCGAAGATCGCCGCGAAGCCGCCGTTCTCGGCGATATCCACAGTGAACTCGTCTTGGACGGTGCGGGTCTCGGCGGGGCCGTCGCCCGCGATCCAGGCCTGGCCTGATCCGATGCGGCCCAACGGGACAGTGATGCGGCGGGCCTCGCCGGTGGCGATGCAGCCGATGAACCAGCGTTCGCCCCAGCGGCGGGCGATGACCGCTTCGCGGTCGGGGTCGCCCGCGAGCAGGAGGGTCTCGTCCCAGCGCGGGGCGAGCTCGGCGAGGAAGCGCGCGGCGTCGGGGCGGTCGAGGTAGGCGTCCACGTCGTCGGCGAAGTGCGTGATGCCGCATTCGAAGACGACACTGAGCGCGAGTTCGTGCCCGTCGCTGGTGGTGCGGCCCGGGGCGCTGAACGCCACGGGCGTGTAGTCCATCGCCCCGGCCACGTTGCGGGTGAACGGCTGGATCACGTTGTGGGAGGCCGAAAGCGGGGTGTCGTTATAGAACACGTAGTACTCGCTGCCGCGGATCGCCTCGTAGCCGATCACCTGCGGCCAGGTGCGGGCCCAGCCGCGCGGGATCACCGAGCCGTGGAAGTTCACGTGCAGGCCCAGGCGGGCGGTCTCGGCGAGGATCGTGTCGTACCAGCGGTACCGGTCCTTCGACTCCGACTCCATGAAGTCCACTTTGATCCCCGCGACGCCCCAGGAGCGCCACAGCGCGAGCTTCGCGAGCCCTTCGGGGCCGTCGAGGTCGTGCCACACGGCCCACAGGTGGACCTGGACGCCGCGGCGGCTCGCGTAGGCCACGATCTCGGGCACCCAGGTCTCGTCCCAGCCACAGTCGATGAGCAGATGCTCCCAGCCGAGCCGGGCGGCCGCGTCCACGAAGTGCCGCTGGCGTTCGAGCTGCGCGCCGGAGTAGAAGTCCGACCACCAGGACCAGGCCGCGCGGCCGGGGCGGACCCAGGAGAAGTCGGCAGCGCTGTCGTACGGCGCGGGCGCGAGCTCGTCCACGAAGCGGCTCTCCACGATCTGGGCGAGGCCGCCGGTCAGGAAGACCCGCCAGGGGGTAAGAGGGCCGCGGGTGACCTCGGTCGAGGCGTCGGCGGTCGAGAACGTGAGGGTCCGCCCGTCGACCTGCGCGTGGGCGCCGCTGAAGCGGCCGTCGATCCCCGATTCGGTGACCAGGACGTGGGCCTCGCCGGTGCGGGCAAGGAACGGGAAGCCGTACGCGCCGGGCGCGAGGCCTGCGAGGTCGGCGCCGAAGCGGGGCGTCTCGTACCAAGTCTGGTAGTCCAGGGCCCACACGCGGGCGGCCGGGTCGAGGTCGAGGCGCGTGCGGTCGGCGTCGAGGCGGCGGTGGCCTTCGAGCCGGGGCGCGGCGTAGCGGACGGCGATCCCGTCGGCGCTGGAGCGGACGTGGACCTGCCATTCGAGGCCGCCGGAGTGCCGCAGCTCGTGGACCTGCTCCAGATGGCTGTAGTGGTGGGTCCCGGCGGCCTTGCCCGAGCGGGCGGTCCAGGCCTCGGCGAGCTCGCGTTCGGTGCTGCGGACCAGCTCGGAGCCGGTGTCGAGGTCGATGCCGTCGAGGGTGAGTCCGAGGCGGACCGTGCCGAGACCGGCGCGGCCGGTGCGCAGGACCACACCGTGCGCGCTCGCCTCGATCCGGGGCGCGAGCCCGCTGCTGCTTCCGTTGACCACTTCGTCTCCGTGTCACTGGTGTGACCGGTGAGCATGATGCGCACCGGCACTGTCGAGGCTAATGGCCGAACCGGGCTTCGGGAATGTTCGATCGCACGGGTCGCCTGGACGATTCACCGCTCCATGACAGGGCCAGGGAACGGCAAGCGCCTGCTCCCCGGCCCTGTCATCGGACGATCAGCTCACGACGCGCAGCGCGTCGAGGCCGAGCGACGCGGCCGAAGCGCCGGTCACGGTGACCGTGCTGCCCGAGGCCGCCAGGTCGAGACCGAGGGTCTTGGTCGCGACGGCCTGGGCCGAGCCCGTCGCGGGCAGCGCGACCTCGATCGGGGCCGCGCCGTCGACGCTCACGAAGATCGTGGCGTCCTCGGCGCTGGCGTAGTCGAGGCGCACCGTGTGGTTCCCGCCCGAGGCGGCGGTCAGATCGAGCGCGACCGAACCGGTGTCGAGGCCGGTGACGAGCGCGCCGCCGGAGCAGTCCGCGCAGGTCTCGGCGCTCGCGCCGCCGGTCAGGGCGCCGTCTTCGGCTTCGGTCGTGCGGGTGAGCGTGAAACTGTCGATGTCGGGCGCGTACTGGTCGGGGTTGTCGAACCGGATCGTGTTCGCGCCCGCCTCGAGCGGGACTTCGACGGTCCACTGGTTGACGAACTCCCAGCCGCCGGAGTCGGACAGCTGCTCGGTGGAGACGACCTCGCCGTTGACGGTGATCCGCACGTCCCGGGGATCGCCCGAGGTGTACGTGAAGGTCAGGTCGTGGAGGCCGGCTTCGGCGGCCCGCACGTCGTTGAACTCGACCGAGCCGCCCAGGCCCAGGTAGCCGACCTTGCCGCCTTCGGAGCAGCCCTTGCAGTCGCCGGTGACGGCCGTGCCGCCGAGCGTGTTCCCCGGGTCCTCGGCCTCGTAGCGGGTGTCGTCGGCGCCGATCTGCTCCAACGGGGTGTGCGAGAGGTGCACCGAGACGCCGCCGGTCGCGATCATCGGCAGCGACAGCGTGTCCGCGCTGGTCACGACCTGGGTGCTGACCTCGACGCGGCCCTCGGCGTCGTCGCTGAAGATCGTGGCCGTGTACTCGCCCTCGCCCAGGAAGTCGAGCGGGACGCTCGCGGTGCGGGCCGGGTCGGTCATCGCGCCGATGAACCAGTCCGCGCCGCTGCGGCGGGCCACGGTGACGTGGTCGCCGGGGAAGCCCTCCACGACGTGCGACTCGTCCCAGACCGTCGGCACCGCGCGCAGCAGATGGCGGCCGGGCCACTGCGAGTACGCGGCGGCCGAGTCGGCGTAGTTGACCATCGAGGAGGTGAACACGATCGACTGCGCGAGCGTGTGCGCCTGGGTGAGGATCGAGTCGTTCTGCGAGATCATCGCGGGCGTGTAGTCCATGCTGCCGAGCGGACCCCGCGTGAACGGGAAGGTCGCGTCAAGGCGCGCGGTGGTCGGCGGCGGGTACTTGTAGTGCTCGGTCCCGGCCACGGCCTCGGTGGTGAGGACCCACGGCCAGGTGCGGTTCTCACCGCCGGGCTTGGTGGAGCCGTGGAGGTCGAGCATCAGCTCGTGCTCGCCCGCCGCGTCGCCGATCGACTGGTACCACTGCTGGACCTCCTGCGAGTCGTTCAAGAAGAAGTCCACTTTGAGCCCGGCCACGCCGTACGCCTTGTGCTCGGCCGCAAGGGCATCGGCGAGCTCGGGGGTCGCGAACGGCTCGGCGGTGACCCACGCGAAGATCTTCACCCCGCGCTGGGCGGCGTACTCACTGATCTCAGGGAGGTCCGTCGCGGGCGTGTAGCAGCAGTCGACGGTCACGTACTCCCAGCCCATGGACGCGGCGAAGTCGACCATCTGCTTCTGCTTGTCCATGTCGGCGGCGCTGTCGTCGTCGGTGTACCAGGTCCAGCCCGCGCGCCCGGGCGCGACCCAGTCGGGCTGCTCGGCCGCGGGCGGGTTGAGGTGCTGGACCAGGTCGGTGTTGTACAGCGTGTCCAGATCGGCGGCGACTACCGCTGTGCGCCACGGGGTCTGGAACGGGTAGGCGCTCGGGATCGGGAAGGCCTGGTCGGGCGTGCGGGCGACCTGGAGGAGGCCGGTGCCCTCGCCGTCGCCTTCGAGCATCGCCGGAGCGTAGCTCGCGTTCGCGTTGTAGACGTTGGCCTCGGTGATGAGCGCGTAGTAGCTGTTGTCCGCGATGGACGCCAGGACGGGCATCGTGAGGTCCTCGCCCGAGTTCAGCTCGGCCGCGTCGCGGTAGAGGTAATCCTGCTCGTAGTTGCCGTTCCAGTCCGCGGCCCAACCGCCGGTGCCTTCGGGGAGGCGGAAGCCGCTGGACTCGTCGGTGATGGCCAGGTCGCCCTCGCCGGGGAGGCGGTAGCGGTAGGCGATGCCGTCGTCGTAGGCGCGGACCACGAGTTCGAGCGTGGCGCCGTCCTTGGTGTATTCGAGGACGAGCTCCTCGGCCCGGTCGTGGTAGCTCGGGTCGGTCCCGGCCGGAAGCGTGTAGGTCTCGTCGATGGACGAACGCGACTCGCTCTCGAAGTCGAGCCCCGAGGTGAAGTCGACCTCGGCGGTCGCGATGCCGAGCGGGGACTCCTCGAAGATCGTGGTGGTCCCGGCGGTGACCTCGTAGGTGAGGCTGCCGTCGGGATGTTCGGCGACGGTGAAGGTGATCGAACCGTCCGGTGAGGACACGGTGTGCGCGTCGGCCGCGAAGGCCGGACCCGCGCTCGTGACGGCGGTGGCCGCGGCCACCGCGGTCGCGACCGCGCCGATCAGCGCGGCCGTGGGACGTCCTCGTCCCGTGTTGCTGCTCATGAACCACTCCCTGGATCGTGGCCCGGTCGGAACCCGGGCACTCCCGACGCTAGGGCCCGAAATCGGCTGCGAGAAGCGGTGAATCGATTCCGCGCCTGGACGTTTCGACGCAACAGTGACAGGAGTCGATTCCTTCGGGGCGACCGCCGCGTCGGCGTTCGACTCGGACCGGTTCGCACACGAACGCACATGCGCGGAAATCGTCGAAACGTCCAGGCCTGGCGGCGAGACGGCCATTCCCCACCGGGGCAGACGTGCTTACGATGCTGGATGATCACCGTCGATCACACGGATTGGAACCCCCGAACAATGTTGAAACCCGTTCGACTCGTAGCCGCCGCGGCGGCCTGCGCCGTCATGGCCGCCGCCTCCGGATGCGGTGCGTCCGATGAGGACGGCATCACGATTCAATGGTGGACCTGGGACGACAAGCAGGCGCAGTCCTGGGAGAAGTGCGTGCCCGCATTCGAGGACGCGAACCCCGGCGTCACAGTGGACATCTCGCAGTACGCGTGGGACGACTACTGGATGAAGCTCACCGCGGGCTTCGTGGCCGGCGACGCCCCCGACACCTTCATGGACCACGTCAACAACTACCCCGAGTACACGTCGCAGGCGCAACTGCTCCCCCTGGACGATTACATCGAGTCGAGCGGCTACGACCTCGACCAGCTCTCGGTGGGGGTGCCGACCTGGACCTACACCGACGGCAAGCTGTACGGGCTCCCCAAGGACTGGGCCACGGTCGCGTTCTACTACAACGCGGACCTGCTCGCCGAGGCCGGGCTGACCGAAGAGGACGTGGCGACCATGACGTGGAACCCCGAGGACGGCGGCACGTTCGACGACGTGATCTCACGGCTCACCGTGGACGAGAACGGGGTCCGGGCCGACGAACCTGGCTTCGACGCCGAAAACGTGGCCGTGTTCGGGATCAACTCGCTGGGGTCCAACGGCGTGAACGGCCAGGACACCTGGGCGAACTTCGCCGCCAGCACCGGCTGGAACCTCGGCGACGAGGACAACTGGCCCACCACGCTCCAGTACTCCGACCCGCGCTACGTGGCCACCGCCGAGTACCTGCGCGGCCTCGCGACCCGGGGCCTGACGCCCAAGGAGGGCGAGTTCTCGCTCGGCCAGGTCGAGCAGCTCGGCTCCGGCAGCGTCGCCATCGTGCAGTCCGGCTCGTGGAACGCCACGAGCTTCTTCAACCTCGAAGGCATGAACGTCGGGATCGCGCCGAGCGTCATCGGCCCCGAAGGCGAGCGGCGCGCGCTGTCGAACTCGAACGCCGACTCGATCTGGGCCGGGACCGAGCATCCTGATGAGGCGTTCGCGTGGATCTCGTACATGAACTCCCCTGAGTGCCAGGACGTCGCGGGCGCGGACGGGACGTTCTTCCCCTCGATCACGTCCTCTATGGACATCACTACGGCCTCGCTCGGCGAGCGCGGCATCGACGTCACCGCGTTCACCGACCAGTTCCAGGCGGGGACCCTGTTCGAGACGCCCGCCTTCGAACGCGGCCAAGAGGTCGGCGAAGCCATCGCCCCGCTCAGCGAGGCCTACTTCACGTTCGAACGCGAGGCCGACGTCTTCGCGGAGATGGACGAGACCAGCCGGGAGATCCTCGGCCAGTAGGAGCACCGAGCAGGGCGCCCACGGCAGAACCGTGGGCGCCCTTCGTGTCGCTCAGCGGCGGGTCGGGGCGAGCCCGGCCTTTTCGCGTTTCGCCTCGGCGACGAGGGCGTTCACGCGCTCGCGTTCGACGCGGCCCCACGTCTCCTTGGTGAGGAGGATGCCCACGAGGCCGACGAGCGCCGCGCCGAGGTACAGCATCGACGCGCCCGGCCAGCCGAAGGAGCTGACGAGCAGGGCGGCCAGGAGCGGCGCGAACCCGCCGAGGGCGGCGGCGATCTGGTAGCCGAGCGACGCGCCGGAGGTGCGGGTCGCGGTGCGGAACTGCTCGGTCAGGAGCGAGCCCTGCGTCCCGGTGAGGGCGGCGTGGATGAGGCCGATGCCGACGATGAACACGGTCGCGACCAGGAACGGCTGGCTCTCGTTGGCCAGCAGGTACATCGGGAACGCGAAGAGCGCGGCGGCGATGCAGCCGCCGATGTAGATCGGCCTCCTGCCGATGCGGTCGGTGAGGCTCCCGGCCAGGAAGGTCACGAAGATCGCGGTGACGCTCGCGGCCGTGATCGCGCCGAGGGCGGTGGGGCGCAGGTCGGGTTCGCGTTCGGAGACGTAGTTGAGCAGGTAGGTCGCGGTCGAGTAGTACGCGAAGGACTCGACCACGCGCAGGGCGATCACGCGGAGGATGCCGCGCCAGTCGTCGCGGAGGGTCGCCAGGAGCGGGTTCTTCTCGGTCTTGCCGGTCGCCTGGGCCTCTTGGAACTCAGGGGATTCGGACAGGCGCGAGCGCACGAACAGGGCGACGATGACGAGGACCGCGCTGAGCAGGAACGGGGTGCGCCACTGCCAGTCGCCTTCGAGGGTCGCGCTCCAGGCGAACACGCCGCTGGCGAGGGCGATGCCGAGCGGGTTGCCCGACTGCGGGATCGCGGCGAACATGCCGCGGCGGTGCCAGGGGGCGTGCTCGTAGGCCATGGTGATGGCCCCGCCCCATTCGGCGCCGAACGCGAGGCCCTGGACCATGCGGATGGCGGTGAGGATGATCGGCGCGGCCACGCCGATCTGGGCGTACGTGGGCATGAGGCCGATCGCGAAGGTCGCCGCGCCCATGACGATCATGGCGCCGACCAGGACGGGCTTGCGTCCGAAGCGGTCGCCGAGGTACCCGCCGATCGCGCCGCCGAGGGGGCGCATGACGAAGCCGACCGCGAGGGTGGCGAACGCGAGGAGGGTGCCCACCACGCGGTCGTCGGAGGGGAAGAAGACGTGCCCGAAGTAGAGGGCCGCGGCGGTGCCGTAGGCGATGAAGTCGTAGTTCTCCACGCTGGTGCCCACGGCGGCGGCTATCGCGGTCTTGACGCGGTCCTTGCTGCCCAAGGGGCTTCGTTCGATGGTCTGGCTCATGGGGATCTCCTTTGATCTCGGGGGGTCGGGTCAGTCGAGGGCGTTGAGCTTCGCCACTCGGCGGCGGGTGTCCTCGTCGTCGTCGAAGCGGGCGTCGAGGAATTCGCGGACGATGTCCGGGACGAGCGCGTGCGGCACCAGCCACGCGCCGACGGCGATGGCGTTGGCGTCGTCGTGCTCGACGGCCTGATGCGCCGAGTACGGCTCATGGGTCAGGCCGCAGCGGATGCCGGGGAGCTTGTTGGCGGCCATGACCGCCCCCTGCCCGGTCCCGCACACGAGAATCGCCCGATCGGCCCGGCCGTCAAGGACGGGCGCGCAGGTCGCCTGCGTGATGTCGGGGAAATCGACGGGATCGGTGCTGTCGGTCCCGCAGTCGAGCACCTCGTGTCCGAGGGCCTCGACGGCGGCGCGGACGGTGCCCTTGAGCGGGAAGCCGGCGTGGTCGGCTCCGAGCGCGATCTTCATGCGGCGGTGTTCCTTTCGGTGGTGAGCGCCGCGGCGCGGCACGGGTCGGTGGTGGACGGCGGGATCGAGGCGGAATGCGGGTCGGTCTCGCCGCGTTGCGGGGCGGAAGCCCCGTCGCGTAGCGAGGCGGTCTCGCCTGGGTGCGGCGCAGCGGCGGCCGACGATGCTTCGACGTGAGGCGAGTCGCGTTCGACCCCAGAGAGATGCGCGTCAGGACCGAGGGCCGCGACCTCGCTGCGGTACGGGATGGAGGGTGAGGCGCCCGGCCTGGTGACGGCGAGCGACGCGGCGTCGGTTTCGCCAGCGCTGGTCGCGCCTGAAATCGGGGCGCTCACCTCGGAAAGCAAGTCGACCTCCGCGCGGTGCGGGATGGAAGGCGAGGCTCCCGGCCGCGTCACCGCGAGTGAGGCGGCGTCGAGTGCGTGTCGGAGGCGTTCGCGCAGCGGCAGGTCGGCGAGGGCCGCGAAGTACCCGGCGAACGTGTCACCGGCGGCGGTCGTGTCGACGGCGTCGACCTCGCGCGCCGCCGCACTGCCGGTCTCGCCCGCGACGCGGTAGACCGCGCCCGCCGGGCCGAGCGTGCAGATCACGTCGGCGTTCGCGGCCTCGGCGAGGTCGGTGACGAGCGACTCCACACGCCTGGAACCGATTCCATGAAGCTCGGCGAGGCGACGCAGTTCGTGCTCGTTGACCAGGTAGAGGTTCGCGGGCACGAGTTCGTCGGGCGCGGGCGCGGCGTTCCAGACGACCTCGGCCCCGGCGTCCCGGGCGAGTTCGGCGGCGAGGCGCGAGAGGGCGGCGGGGATCTCGTTCTGGAGCAGGAGCACGTCCCCCTCGCCGAGGCGCGCGCACGCGTCGCGAACGGCCGCTTCGGGAATGGCGTGGTTCGCGCCGGGGACGACGACGATAGAGTTCTCGGCGGCATCGTCGATGAGGACGATCGCGCGGCCGGTGGGCGTGTCGTCGAGGCGGGCGAGGCCGGTGACCTCGATGCCATTGGCGTCGAGCGCCTCGACCAGGGCGCCGCCGTCGCGCGAGCCCACCGCCCCGACCATGCGGACCGAGGCCCCGGCACGCGCGGCGGCCACGGCCTGGTTCGCGCCCTTGCCTCCCAAGGCGGTGTCGAGGCCGCGAGCGGTCAGGGTCTCCCCCGGCCCGGGGAAACGCGGAACGCGAACGGCGTCGTCGAGGTTGACGCTGCCGACGACGAGGACGGTACGGCTCATGGGCGGTGCCTTTCGAAGCGGAGAGAACAAGCGACGCTTCGGCGCGTCACCGCAAGCGGTCGCGCGAGGGCGCGGCGGCGCCTAGGCGCTCGTATCGCGAAACCGAAGTGGGGAGCGGGGATGGCGGCGTTCATGCTCGGTCGCCTTTCGCTCGGTCGATGAACGAGGTCGCTACCCGCCGCGAGGTCGGAGTGCCGCCGTCTATGAGTTCGAGTAGGCCTTGGACTCCGGCTCGGCCGATTTCGGTGGCGTCGTTTCTCACGGCGCTGATCGGGGGCGAGGTGTAGGCGAACCATTCGATGTCGTCGAAGGACACGAACTCGATGCCCGAAGCCGCCTCGGCCCCAAGGCGTTCGCGTACCACGCGCATCGCGCCCAGTGTGGTCTGGCCGTTCGCGCCGAACACCGCCGTGGGGCGCGCGCCGCGGTCGAGGACTCGCAGCATCGCCTCGGCCGCGCCGTCGGCGAGGAAGTCGCCCGCGTCGATCAAGTCGTCGTCGGTGCTGATGCCGTGGGCTTCGCGTCCGGCCAGGTAGGCGTCGTGGCGTTCGGCGCCGGTCGAGAAGCTCTCGGGTCCGCCGATGAACGCCACGTCCCGGTGGCCGCGCCGCTGGAGCCACGCGAGGGCCTGGGCGACGCCGCCCGCGTTGTCGGTGCCGTAGAGCGGGGCGTCGACGCCTTCGATCGCGCGGTTGAGCAGCACGATCGGGAGCCGCTTCTCCAGCAGCGCTTCGAGGCGCGGTGTCTGCGGGCCCTGCGGGGAGAGCAGGAGGCCGTCCACGCGCTGGGAGGCGAACGCGTCGAGCACCGCGTCCGCCTGCGCCGCGTCCTCGTTCGCGTTGGCCAGCAGCACGGTGTACCCGTGGGCGCGGGCCTCCTGCTCGGCGGCGTGGGCGAGCTCGGAGAAGAACGGGCTGCGGATGTCCGAGACGAGCAGGCCGAGCACGTCGGTGCGGGCGCGCCGCAGCGAGCGCGCGGGGCCGTGGGTCACGTAGCCGAGTTCCTTGGCGGCGGCCAGGACCCGGCTGCGCGAGTCCGGGGAGGTCTGGGGGCTGCCGCTGAGGACCCGCGAGGTGGTCCCGACCGAGAGCCCGGCGCGCGCCGCGACGTCTTTGATGGTGGCCACGCCTCCGCCTTTCGTGGAATCGATTCCATACTGTAAACGATTCCACGCTAACATCGCCGCGACAAGGACGCAAGCGGGGGTCATGTTCGGTCCCGCGACCCGAGCACGGACGAGCGCGCCGACTCGGTGAGTCGGCGCGCTCCGCGAGGCGTCGCGTCGGAGGGTCAGCCCTCCTGGATGCGGGCCCTGATCCATTCGCCGGCGTCCTTGAGGTTGCTCGTGCCCGTGAAGGGCCCGCCGGGGCAGGTGCCGGTGTCGAAGACGGCCCCGGAGCGGTGGTCGTCGGAGTAGTTCCAGTTGACCCAGCTGATGCCCTTGTCCTCCATGAGGTCCAGGTAGCGCTGGGACATCGCGAAGTCGTTCGGGCCGTCGCCGGTGTACTGCTGGGTGCCGAACTCGGTGACGAACATCGGGATCTGGTCGGCCGCGCGGGAGAGGCCGTTGAGGTAGTAGTCGTCGTGCGAGGCGGCGTAGAAGTGGAACGTGTACATGATGTTGGAGGCGTTCACCTGGTTGCTGATGACCTCCTGCTCGTTGGTGCTGCCCGACAGGCCCAGCGAGGACCAGTCGGGGGTGCCCAGGAGGATCACGCCGTCGGGGTCCTGCGCGCGGATCACCGGGATGATCTGCTCGTGGTAGGACTTGATGCTCGACCAGGACACGCCGTTCGGCTCGTTGGCGACCTCGTAGAACACGTTCCCCTTGTCGCCGTGGGCCGCCGCGATCTCGGTGAAGAAGGTCTTGGCGCGCTCCAGATTGTAGTTCGGGTCGCCCGGGGAGAGCATGTGCCAGTCCACGATCACGTACTGGCCGCGCTCGGTGACCTCCTCGATCAGGTTGTGCATGCGGGAGGTGAAGCCCGCCGGGTCGGTCTCGTAGCCGCCCTCCTGGATGTACATCGACAGGCGCACCACGTCGGCGCCCCAGTCGTAGGCCAGGGCGTCCAGCGACGCGTCGTTGACGCACTGCGAGTACCACTGGAGGCCGTGGGTGCTCATGCCGCGCAACTGGACTTCGTTCCCGGACGGGTCGCACAGGGTGGTGCCGCAGACGTGGAGCGCGGGCGGCGCGGCTTGGGCCACCGGGGCCTCCGCGGTGGTGTCGGACGCGTCGTTGTCGTCGGCCGAGGCGGCCGCGATCCCGAGCGGGGTGATGATGAGCGCGGCCGCGAGGGTCGCGAGCAGTGCCAGGAGTCGTCTCCTGCGGGACGGGGGTGTCATGCACTCCTCCTTAATAGTTAGACAGTATTACTATCTATTACCTTAAGCCCGCGGACGTTTCGCGTCAATAGATCCACCAAGATCAATATCAATGGTTTTGCGGCACAGGCCCCGAACGCCCCCGCTCACCCGGTTCGGTGCAGCTTCGGCACGTCCGCCAACAGGGACCGCGTGTAGTCGTGCTCGGGCTCGGCCACGACCTGTTCGGCCGCACCGGACTCCACGATCCGGCCCCGGTGCATCACCAGGATCCGGTCGGCCAGGTAGTACGCCTGCCCGAGGTCGTGGGTCACGAACAGCACCGACATGCCACGCTCGTCCCGCAAGTCCGCCAACAGGTTCAGCACGGTCACCCGCGCCGAGGCGTCCAACATGGACGTGGCCTCGTCGGCGATCAGCAACCGCGGCTGGAGCATCAGGGCACGCGCGATCATCGCCCGCTGGCGCTGGCCGCCCGAGAGCTCGTGCGGGAGCTTGGCGATCGTCTCGGCCGGGTCGAGCCCGACCGCTTCGAGCGAGGCCGCGACCCGGGCCTTCCTACTCGCGGCCGACTCGTCCGGCAGGAGCCGCAGCGCCGCCGACAGGGTCGAGCCGACCTTGCGGTACTGGTGGAACGCGGCGTACGGGTCCTGGAACACCGCCTGGACCTCGCGCCAGTAGTCCCTGCGCGCGGCCCGCCGGGACACGGTCACGTCCTTGCCGCCGAAGGTGATCCGGCCGCCGTCGGGATCGAGCAGCCGCAGCAGCAGGCGCCCCAGAGTGGACTTGCCGGAACCGCTCTGACCCACCAGGGCCGTGATCTCCCCTTGGGCGAGAGCGAGGTCGACGCCGTCCACGGCGCGCACGGCGTCCTTGCCGCGGCCGAAGACCTTAGTCAGGCCTTCGGCGCGTAGGAGTTCGGTCTCAGCCGACATGCAGGGCCTCCTCGGTCTCGGCGTTCTTCCAGCAGGCGTCCACGCGGGCGTCGGCCGCGTTCCGCGGCGGCCGGACCTGCTCGCACACCTCCAGGGCGTGGTCGCAGCGCGGCGCGAACGGGCACCCCGCGATCGGGACCTTCAGGTCCGGGGGCGAACCGGGGATCCCGGTGACCCGCCGCCCGCGCGTGCCGGGCTCGGGCACCAGGACCGAGGCGAGCAGCGCCTGCGAGTACGGGTGGTGGGGTTCGTCCACGAGCGCCCGCGACGGGGCCTCCTCGACCACGCGGCCCGCGTACATGACCGCGATGCGGTCGGCCAGTTCGGACAACAGCGCCACGTCGTGCGTGATGAACACGATGCCGTCCACCAGGCCGTCGGAGACCAAGCGCCGCAACAGGTCCACTAGCAGCCGCTGCGAGGACACGTCGAGCGCCGACGAGGGCTCGTCGGCCACCAGCAGCCGCGGATTGCGCAGCGTGGCCAGCGCGGTGACGACCCTCTGGCGCATGCCTCCGGAGAGCTGGTGGGGGTAGGAGCGCAGGACGCGCGGCGGGAGGTCGAGCGCTTCGAGGCGGGAGGCGGTGCGCTCCATGGCTTCGGCGCGCTTGATGCGCTTGTCCCCCGCGGCGAGGATGTCGTAGGCGAGGGCGCCGACGCGTCGGGTCGGGTTGAGGGCGTTGAGAGCGCCTTGCGGGAGGAGCGCGACGGTGCCGCCGCGCAGGCGGCGGTGGGATTCGGTGTCGGCGAGGTCGACTTCGGTGCCGTCGATGGTCATGGTGCCGGAGGTGATGCGCAGCGAGGGTCCGGGGTTGAGCGAGAGCACTGAGGCCATCGTGGACTTGCCGCACCCGGATTCGCCTACGACGCCGAGGATCTGGCCGGGGGCGATGTCGAGGCTGACGCCGTCGAGGGCGTGGTGATTGGTGTCGCCCGCGGTGTAGTGGGCGGCGAGGTCGTTGATGCGCGCGAGTGTCATCGGGCCGCCTTTCCGACCCGCAGGCGCGGGTTGAAGACCGTGTCGAGGCTCGATTGGACGAGCAGGAGGGAGAAGGTGATCGCGGTGATGAACACGGTGGGGGTGAGGAAGACCCACCATTGGCCGCCGCGTACGGATTCCCAGGCGATGGCCCAGTGGAGCATGACGCCGAGGGAGGCGGTGCCGGAGGGGCCGAGGCCGAGGAGGCTGAGGGCGGCTTCGGCGAGGATCGCGCCGTAGAGCTGGATGACGAAGGCCATGACGATGTAGGACATCATGTAGGGCAGCAGTTCGACGTTGATGATCCGCATGGTGCCCGAGCCGGAGAGGCGGGCGATGTCGACGTGTTCCCTTTCGCGGAGGCTGGCGATCTGGGAGCGGACGGCGCGGGCGGTCCAGGGCCAGGAGACGAAGCCGATGCACAGTCCCATGACGGTGACCGAGCGGGTGTCGAGGCTGATGGACAGCAGCAGGAGCACGATGATCGCCGGGACGGTGATCATGATGTTGGTCAGTCCCATGAGGATCTCGTCGAGGACGCCGCCGCGGTAGCCGGCGAGGGTGCCGAAGGCGACGCCGATGAGCGTCCCGGTGATCCCGGCGAGGAGTCCGATGTAGATGGAGGTGCGGATGCCGTGCACGAGTTGGATGCCCACGGACCGTCCGAGGTGGTCGGTGCCGAGGAGGAACTCGGATCCGGGCGGGGTGAACGAGGTGCCGAGGAGCGCGCCGGGTCCGGCGGGGGCCAGGAGCGGGCCGATGAGTCCGGCGAGCACGATCGCGAGGAACACGGCCGCGGCGATGGTCCCGCGCGGCGGGAGGGCTTTCAGGGTCTTCATCGGTCGCCCCTCTCAGCGGCGCGGATGCGCGGGTCGACGAATCCGTAGAGGACGTCGACCAGGAAGTTCGCGACCAGGACCACGATCAGGACGAGCAGGGTGACGGCCTGGATCACGGGGTAGTCCTTGTTGAGGATCGCGTCGTAGAGCAGGGTGCCGATGCCTGGGTAGGAGAACACGATCTCGGTCAGGAGCGCGCCGCCGATGAGAGTGCCGATGGCGAGCGCGAGGCCGGTGATCTGCGGGAGCATGCCGTTGCGGAAGATGTAGCCGACGATCTTGCGGTCGGCGAGGCCGAAGCTCTCGGCGAATCTGACGTAGTCGGCGTCGACTTCGTAGACGGCCATGGAGCGCATGCCGATGGCCTGTCCGCCGATGAAGACCAGCAGCAGTGACAGGAACGGCAGGAACCAGTGGGAGACGGCGTCCATGGTGAACACGCCTGACCATTCGGGTGCGAGTCCGAAGGACCAGCCGCCGCCGGTGGGGAACAGCGGGAGTGCCACGGCGAGGCCGTAGAGGAGGATCACCGCGAGGCAGTAGTACGGTGCGGCGGTGAGGAAGAGGCTGGTGAGGTAGACGCTCCGGTCGAATCCGCCTCTCTTGTAGGCCGCGAGCGCGCCGATGAGGTTGCCGATGAGCCAGCCGAGGAGCACGGCGGGCAGTTGCAGCAGGATGGTCCAGGGCAGCGCGTCGCCGATCATGGTGCCGACGTCGGCGGGGTAGCGGCTGAAGGAGGTCCCGAAGTCGCCGGTGAGGACGTTGCCCACGTAGGTGACGAACTGGCTCCACAGGTTCTGGTCGAGGCCGAACTCGCGGATGTAGGTCTCGTAGACGCGCTGCTTGGTCTCGCTGGAGGTGGTGCCGCGCAGTGCCTGGGAGATGAGCGAGTCGACGGGGTTGCCGGGCAGGAGGCGCGGCAGGAAGAAGTTGAGCGCCAGCGCCGCGGCGAACGCCGCGACGTACCAGGCGAACTTGCTGAGGATGTGGCGGAGGAGCGTCATGCCTACTTCTCGACGGGCTTGATGCGGGAGAGGAACTTGATCCCGGTCATGGCCTGCATGGGCGCGCAGTAGGGGTCTTCCTTGGTGGGGAAGCCGGTCCAGTTCTTCTCGCTGAACTGGAAGAACTCCAGGGGGCGGTACATGAGCGGGATGGCGGGGGCCTCGGCGCGGATGATGTCGTCGAGTTGGGTGTAGGCGGCGGTGGCGGTGGCCTCGTCGGGGGCGGTGGCGGCCTCGTCGAGGAGTCCGGCGACGGCGTCGTGCTTGAAGCGGCCGAAGTTCCAGAAGGCCATCTGGCCGACCGGGGGGACCTCGCGGTCGTCGATGAGGTCGCGGATGCGCGACCAGGGGCTGGTCGGGGACACGTCGGAGACGTACCAGCAGACCATGTCGAACGCGCCGTTGCCGAGGTTGTCGTTGACTTCGGACCAGTCGCTGAACTCGGTGACGACTTCGATCCCGGCGTTGGTGGCGGTGGTGGCGACGATGTCGAGGGCGGCGTTCCAGTCGGTCCAGCCCTGGGGGGTGGCGGCTTTGAACGGGCCGAGGCGGGTGCCGTCGGGCAGGACGTAGATGCCGTCGCCGCCCTTGGCGGCGCCGACCTCCTCTTCGAGGATGCGGGCGGTCTCGGCGGGGTCGTAGGACCAGCCGGCGGCGGCGGCTTCGGCGTTGTAGTGGACGCTTTCGGCGCCTTCGGGGAGGATCACGCTGGCGTTCGCGGGTTCGCTCATGCCTGCCATGGCGCTCTCGGCGATCTTGGCGTAGTCGATGGCGTGGGCGAGGGCGCGGCGGACGCGGGAGTCGGCGAGGGGCCCGGTCGCGGTGTTGATGATGAGCATGGGGATGGAGCCGGGCAGGTGGTAGGGGGCGGCGGTCTCCCAGGTCTTGACGGGCAGGCCGCGGTCCTCCCAGAGTTCGTTGACGCGCGGCAGGAAGTGCGCGGAGACGTCGATGTCGCCGTTCTGGAAGGAGAGGTTGGCGGCGTCGTTGCCTTCGTAGATGGCGTGGACGACCTTGAGCGGGTTGGGTTTGCCGTGGACGTCGTTGCCCCAGTAGTCGTCGTTGCGGACGAGGGTGACGTCCTGGTGGGTGTAGGACTCCAGCTTGTAGGGGCCTGAGCCGACGGGCTCGAGGTTGGCGTACTCGGTGAGCTCTGCGTCGGGGACCTCGTCCCACAGGTGCTTGGGGAGAATGTAGGTGAAGCACAGGAGGGCCATGAGGCGCAGCTTCTGCGGGGTCTGGGGGTCGAGGGTGAAGACCACGGTCTTGTCGTCGGGGGACTCGATCGCGTCGATGTAGGTCCACAGGTCGGCGTAGGCGATGCCTTCGTTGCGGTCGCCCATGCTGAAGGTGGACACGACGTCGGCTCCGGTGAGGGGCGTGCCGTCCTGCCAGGCGGCGCCGTCCTGGAGAGTCACGGTGCCGACGTTCTCGGCCCATTCGATCCCGGCGGCGAGCAGGGGCTCGGCCTCGCCGGTGAGGAGGTTGAAGTTGAACAGGGTCTCGTAGGTGTAGACGACGTAGTTGCCGACGGGCCAGCACGCGGTCCAGCCGAGGGGGTTGAAGTTGTTGGGCTCGCCGTCCTGGAGGCCGGTGGTGTAGAGCGTGGTGGCGGGGCCGTCGCCGCCGCTGGCGCCGGTACAGGCGGCCAGGAGCCCGCCCGCGCTGAGGGCGGCGGAGGACTGGAGGACGGTGCGGCGGCGGGGGCCGGAGTGCCGGTGCGTCATTGCGGAGGTCCCTTGTTCGGGGCGACGTGGGAGGGGTCGCCGAGGTTGAGGGGGCGGAAGCTGATCTAATAGTTAGATAGGATGACTAACTATAAGCGCCGATAGTATACTCATCGAGCCCTCGGGTCAACTTCGGTTCGAATAAAGTTCAGTTACCGGTGTCGGCCAGGTCTTTCGACGGACCGGGACTCGTGGAAGAAGGACACGCATGCAATCCATCGGCCCCTCAGGCTCGCCGGTCCCCTCCGGGTCCTCGCATCTGCTGCGCACGATCAACGAGCGCGCCGCGCTCTACCACCTGCTGGAGAACGACACGCTCACCCGCGTCGAGCTGCGCAAGCTCACCGGCCTCGCCAAGCCCACCGCCTCGCAGGTGATGCTGCGCCTCTTGGAGTCGGGCCTCGCGATCACGTTGGGCCGCACCACGGCCAAGCAGGTCGGGCCGCGCGCCGAGGTGTACTCGGTGAACGCCGACTACGCGTACGCCGCCGCGGTCACGCTGCGCGAACCCGACGGCGTCACCGTCGCGATCGGCGACCTCAAGAGCCAGGAGCGGGCCTCCTCGACCCGCCGGATCGACTTCACGAAGGTCTCCCCCGACCTGGCCGTCCCCGACATGCTGCGCCGCACCGCCGAGGACGCCGGCATCGGCCTCGAACGGATCGCGGCCGTCCACATCGCCGTGCCCGGCGCCTACGACGCCGAGACCGACACGATCGGCTTCGCCGACCTCCCCGGGATTCCCGACGTGCGCATGCGGGCGGCCGTCGAGGCCGCGGTCGAATGCCCGGTCGCGATCCACAACGACGTCAACGCCGCCGCGGTCGCCGAACGACGCAACCCGGCCGTCTCGGGTGGTCACGTCATGCTCTGGCTCGGCCGCGAAGGCATCGGCGCGGGCATCGACCTGAAGCAGGGCCTCGTGGTGGGTCTGCGGGGCGCGGCGGGCGAACTCGGCCACGTCCCGGCCTTCCCCGACCGCACCACCCCCGACGACCCGACCTACCAGGACTGGATCGGCGCCCCCGCCGTGATCGCGATCGGCAGAGAACACGGCATCACCGGCCCCGACGCCCCGGCGGTCCTCGCCGAAGCGGTCAAGCAAGGCGCCGAAGCGGTCCTGGACGCGTACGCGAGCCGGGTCGCGGGGGCGCTGCGGATGCTCACCCACCTCTTCGACCCGCCGAAACTGGTGCTCGGCGGCGAGATCGCCAGGGCAGGAGGCGAAGTCCTCGTGGCCCACATCCGAACCCACACCGGAGAATTCGGCGACCGGGTCCTGCCTTCGGCGGTCTACGGCGACGCCGTCGCGATAGGGGTCCTCGACCTCGCGTACGCCGACCTCAAGGACCGGGTCCTCGACGCGGCCCTGTGAACAGCCCAAACGATGCTCCACATCGAGTTATCCACAGGGGAAAAATAATTCTTGGCAACCCTTGACGGTCATGTGATTGTTGGTAGATAAAAACGTCTGATTTCGCCGGTGGTGGTGGATGTGCGGATCAGGGGTACCGGTTCTGGCAGGACCGGCGGAGAAGTGGGGATCTCCGGAGCCGTCGTCAAGTCCGAGCGCGGTGGCCACCGCGCTCGGCTCCTGCCAGGACACCTCGCGAGGAAGATCGCGGGCGGATCGCAACCAGCGATCCGCCCGC
>NZ_JBEYYO010000019.1:0-112398 GCF_040645615.1 Glycomyces sp. NPDC046736
GCCCCCCCCCCCGGGCCCCCCGCCACCCGCCCCGCCCCCCCCCCGCCCGGGCCCCCGGAGGAAGAAGAGCTGAATTCACAATCGCCCCCTCGAGGGGCCCGGCGCAGGTGGCTCCGCGAGCCCCGGCCGACCATCGCAACCGCCCCACCGGGGCACGACCTCAAGGGGACCGAATGATCCGAGTGCTGCTGGCCGACGACGAGGCGATGATCCGCGCCGGGGTCGCCGCGATCCTCGCCACCGACACCGGCATCGAGGTCGTCGCCGAAGCCGGCGACGGCGCCGAGGCCATCGAGCTCGCCCGGGCGCACCGCCCCGACGTCGCGCTCCTCGACATTCGCATGCCCCGCCTGGACGGCCTCGCGGCCGCCGCCGAGCTGCGCCGCGTCGCGCCCGACACCGCCGTCGCGATGCTCACCACCTTCGACGAGGACGAATACGTGGCCCGAGCGCTCGGCGAGGGCGTGAACGGGTTCCTCCTCAAGGCCGCCGACCCGCGCGAACTCATCATCGGCGTGCGCGCCGTCGCCGACGGCGCGGCCTACCTCTCGCCGCGCATCGCCCACCGGCTCATCGCGAAACTCGGCCCCGAGACCCTGGCCCGCGCCGTCCCGGCGCGCAAACAGATCGACGCCCTCACACCCCGCGAAAGGGACGTGCTCACCCTCCTCGGCGAAGGCCGCTCGAACCTCGACATCGCCGCCCGCCTCCACATCTCCACCGGCACCGTCAAAGCCCACGTGAGCGCCATCCTCACCCGCTTGAACGCCGAAAACCGAGTCCAAGCCGCGATCCTCGCCTACGAAGCGGGCCTGATAGACCGCCGCTGACCGCCATCGCCTCGGACCCAGGGCTGCGGCCGCAGCGCTGCCGCGATGAAAGCGGCCTTGCCCTCGGTGTACGTCTCCCTGTCGTCGCCGTGCCGGGCCGACAGGCGGCGTTTCAGGTGCTCGTAGTCGCGGGCGAGTGCGGGATCGGCGCGGAGTGCGTCTCGGAACGCGATCTGTTCGCTCCAGCGCGGGTGTCCGGCTTCGATGAGATGCAGGTGGGCTGCGCGATGGCGTCCGGAGGCGTCCGGTTTGACGAAGAAGCGCCGCCAGGGCCGGCCGTCGAGACTCGGCGGGACGTGGCACCAGCCTTCCGCCGCAAGGCCTTCCATCGCCGCGGCGGTGACCGCGTCGAGACCCGTGACGCTTGCCGCCAGGTCGATGATCGGTTTGGCGGCGAGGCCGGGGATCGCGGTGGAGCCGACGTGTTCGAGGTCGGCGGTCAGCCACGGACCGAGCAGTTCGCTCAGCCGTTCACGCTCGCTCGCGGCACGAATCGTCCATTGAGGATCATGAGGGCGCACCTCTGCCCGTTCGTGCGCCCAGACTGGGGGCTCATCTGCCATCGTTCCAGGTCCATTCCGTGATGTGCGAACGCATGAGGCGCGCGGCGGCGGGCAGGCGGGCGTCGTCGGTCCAGTGGAGGCTCAAGGTACGGATGCAGCGGGGGTGGTCGATGCCTGCCCAGGCCACGCCCTGCTCGGGGAACGTGTCGCGGGCTCCCGCGGGGAACAGGCTCAGGCCGAGACCGGCGGCGACCAGCGAGAACGTGGCGGCCGGTTCGTCGGTCTCGCACGTGACGCGCGGTTCGAGGCCGTGGTCGGCGAAGAGCATGTCCAGGAGCCTGCGCTGCCACTGCCCGGGCCGGGTGATCACGAACGGCTCGTCAGCGAGGTCCTCAATGGATATTCGGTCCGCGCCCGCGTAGCGGTGGTCGGGCGGGGTCGCGAGCCACACGGGTTCGACGCGGACCACGGCCTGCGCCGAGCTCGCGGTGCCGACCGGCTGCGAGGCCAGGCACAGGTCGACCTCCTGAGCGTCGAGCGCCCGGCGCATCTCGGCGGGTGCCAACTGGCGCAGCAGGACCTCGACCTCGGGATGCGCGGCCTTGAACGCGGCCAAAGGCCCGGTCAGCGGCAGGAACGTCTCGGACGCGAGCCGCACGCTGCCCACCCCGCCCGAAGCCGCCACGGCCACGGCCCGGCGGCCCGCCTCCAGCTCCCCGAGCGCGCGCTCCACATGATCGCGGAAGACCCGTCCGGTGTCGTTGAGCTGCAACCGACCCGAGCGGTCGAACAGCGGCGCGCCCAGTTCGGCCTCAAGCCGGGCGATGGTGCGGCTCAGCGAAGGCTGGGCCACACGCAGCTCCTCGGCGGCCCGGCTCAGGTGCTCCAGGCGCGCCACGGCGAGGAATTGGCGCAGCGAATGCAGTTCCACGGGGCTCCTCATGACGGCTCGGTTATAACAGCATAGCGATATTGGTCTTTGTCGGATTAACCGCGAAGTCATAACGTGGGCTTCATGAATCGACGATCGGCGCTCGCCGAACCGGACGCCCCGCCCCAGCCAGGGACGGACGCCAGCGGCTGGGTCCTCCGGGGCCTGGTCACCGCCCACCTCGTCGCGGGCTTCGCGCAGCCGGTGTTCGCCGGGGTGTACCTCAGCGGCGACTTCGACGGCCTCGCATGGCATGTGATCGGCGCCGACCTGGTGTCGTACATCGGACTCGCGCAGATCGCAGTGGCCGCAGCGGTCTGGATCCGGGTGCGCCGCGCCTGGCCGTTCTGGGCCTCGCTCGCGCTCACCCTCGGCGCGACCGCGCAGTACCTCGCGGGGATGGAAGGCGCGCTGTGGCTGCACTTCCCGCTGGGCGTGTCCCTGGTCGCGGGCATCGCCGCGGTGTTCGCGGCCGCTTGGGCGCGCCCGCTTCCCCGCCGCCGCAAGGAGGTCCGAGCCGATGCCTGACGTGAACCTGCCGGTGACGAGGCGCCGGATGCTCGGCATCGGCGCCGGGATCGGCTTCGTGGCCGCCGGAGGCCTGGCGCTGTCGACCGGATGGGCCCGCCGCCCCGCCGAGACCGGCGAGGTGCTGCGCAGCGAAGTGCCACTGCCCCAGGCGTTCTCGGTCCCGCTGCCGATCCCGCCGGTTCTGGCCCCGATCCAGTCCACACCGGACGGGGAGCGCTACGAGCTCATCCAGCGCGAAGCCGAAGCCGAGATCCTCCCCGGCTTCACGACTCGACTGTGGACCTACGACGGCGTCTTCCCCGGCCCCACCATCGAATCGCGGCGCGGCCGCCCCGTCACCGTGGCCCACCGCAACGAGCTGCCGGTCCCCACCGTGGTCCACCTCCACGGCGGCCGCACCCCGGCCGCCTCCGACGGCTACCCGACCGACCTCGTGCTCCCCGAAGGCTGGACCGGCCACGATGGCCACCACATGGCCGACGACCGCGCCCAGGTCACGAACGCGTCGCGCGAGTACGGGTTCCCGCTCGACCAGCGCGCGGCGATGCTCTGGTACCACGACCACCGCATGGACTTCACCGCCCCGGCGATCTGGAAAGGCCTGGCGGGCATGCACTTCGTGCGCGACGACGTCGAGGACGCCCTCGACCTGCCCGGCGGCGACCACGAGCTGCCGCTCATGGTCGCCGACCGCGCCTTCGACGCCGAAGGCCAGCTCGCCTACCCCGCGCTCGACCCGACCCTGACCGGTGAGCACGGCGTCGAGGAGCCCTACGTCGCGGGCGTGCTCGGCGACGTCGTCCTCGTCAACGGCGCGCCCTGGCCCGAACACGAGGTCGACACCGGCATCTACCGCCTGCGACTGCTCAACGGCTCCAACGCCAGGCACTACGAGTTCGAAGCGGTCACCGACGAGGGCCGGACGCTCCCACTCGTCCAGATCGGCGCCGACCAGGGCCTCCTCGCCGCCCCGGTGGAGCACCAGCGCCTCCCCGTCGCGCCCGCCGAACGCTACGACCTGCTCCTCGACTTCGGCGAGGTCCCGCTCGGATCCGGAGTGCGCCTGGTGAACCGGCTCGGCACCGGCCGCACCGCCGAGGTGATGCGGTTCAAAGCGGTGCGGCCCGGCCAGCGAGCACCGATCCCCCAGACCCTCGCCGACGACCTCCCTTCCTGGGATCGTTCGGAAGCGGCCCAGGTCCGCGACCTCGCGTTCCGGTCCGGGCGCATGGACGACGGGCGCCACGGCTGGCTCGTCGACGGCCTCCCGTTCGACCCCGCCCGCACCGACGTCACGGCCCGCCTCGGCGACGTCGAGGTGTGGCGGCTCGTGGCCGACGTCCACCACCCCGTCCACCTGCACCTCGTCGGCTTCCGGATCCTCTCCCGCGGCGGCGGCGACCCGCTGCCGCACGACGCGGGCCTGAAGGACACCGTGTCCCTGCGCCCGGGCGAGTCGGCCGAGATCATCACCCGCTTCGAGGGCTACCGCGGCCGCTACCTGTTCCACTGCCACAACGCCGAACACGAGGACATGGGCATGATGGCGAACCTCGAAATCGTCTGAGGCCGCGGCCTGCGGCAGGGGATAAGGTTCCGGACATGTCGAATCATCGCGTCCTGACCTTCGGCGACGGGACCCCGTTCGTGCCCGCGGGCGGCTGGGCGGCCCTGTTCGCGTGGCTGGTCGACTTCCTGGCCTTCCTGGTCCTGTTCGCGATCGGTGCCGTGGTCTTCCTCGGGATCGGGGACGCGATGGCGCTCGCCGACGGCGCGCTCGCGATCGGCGTGCTGGTCCTGCTGTTCGTGACGCCGCTGGTGTACGGCCTGTGGTTCGGCGGCGGGCGCTGTTTCGGCGGGCTGTGGACCGGCACCCGCCTGGTGCGCCAGCGGGACGGCCGCCGCCTGGGCGCCCGCGGCCCGTGGGCGATGCTCACGCGGACCATCCTGTTCCCGCTCGTCCTCGTCGCCGCGATCGCCGGCGGCGGCATCATCCCCGGCACGCCCCCGCACGTGAGCATCGACGTGCGGCGCACCCGAGACGTCCAGGTCAACGGCTACCCGCTCACGCCCCGAACCTAGGGCTTGGACTCGCAGAGGGCGCGGGTTCGCCCACCCCACCCGGTATCGTCGCTGCGGGGTCCGCCGCGGGTGCGGGCCGTGACCTGGAGGCGGACACAGTGCAGCGCATAGGGATCATCGGCGTCGGCGAGATCGGCCGCGCCCTCGCGGAAGGCCTCGCCGGAGGGGACGACCCGGCGGAGGTGTTCCTCTCGCCGCGCGGCGCCGCCGCGGCCGCCGAGCTGGCGGCCCGCTTCCCGAACGTGCGGGTCTGCGCGAGCAACCAGGAGGTCGCAGGCAACGCCGACATCGTGTTCGCCGCGATGCGCAAACCCGACCGCCGTGAAGCCCTCGAAGGCGTGAGGTTCGCTTCGGGCGCAACGGTGATCAACGTGATGTCCGGTGTGTCCAATGAGGACCTTCGCGGCATCGTCGGCGACGACGTCGACCTGGTGCGCGCGATCCCGCTCCCTTCGGTGCGCGAACGCCAGTGCCTCACCCTGGCCTACCCGTCGCACCCGGTGGGGAACGCGGTCTTCGAGCGGCTCGGCGGGGTCCTCCCGGTGGCCGCCGAAGCCGACTTCGACGTCTACTCGGCCGTGACCGGGACCCTGACCACGCATTACGCCTACCTCGCGACGCTCGCGTCCTGGGTCGCCGAGCAGGGCATCGACCCCGCCGACGCCGAACGGTACGTGCGGGGCGCATTCGGAGATGTGGGCCGCTCGCTCGGCGACGGCACGCGTTCGCTCGCGCGCCTGGCCGCCGACCACGAGACCCCCGGCGGCAACAACGAGCGCATCCGCACCACCTGGTTCGACGAGGCGAACGCCGAAGCGCTCAAACGGGCCCTCTCGGGCCTGCTCGACGACCTGCGCTGACACGAGTCGGCGGACTCGGCCCGGGTCTGTTGACCTGCGCTGACACGAGTCGGCGGGCCGAACGGGCCCGCCGTGGACGTGTCGGCGGGCCTGTCGACCTGCGCTGAGACGCATCGGTTGACCTGGCCCGGGCTGCCGACCCGCGCTGAGACGCGTCGAGGACTCGGCCCGGGACCGACGACCTGCGCCGACACATCGGCGGGCCCAGCCCGGGCCCGCCGACGCGTCAATCGATCTCGTACGCGGCCGGGTCGTAGACCGGCGCTGGCAGCGAGACGGCAAGGGACACAAGCGCTTCCAGGTCCCACCCCTCGATCGGGCCGGCGTGAGAGGTTTCCACGGCCACCGCCCAACCGGCCGGGTCGAACACCACCACCCAGCGGGCCTCGTTGTCCCCCAGGTCGAACACTCGGGTGGCGACGGTGCGGCCGTCCACTTCGGTCGTCTCGCACACGTCTGGCTTGTCGGCGCCGCATGAGAGCAGGTACGCGTCGCCGCTCTCGTCCTCGGCGGGCAGGCCCTCGGTCCACCCGCCTGGCAGGACATAGCGGATGCTGAGGTTCACCGCGACGGCGTTCGCGTCGATATATGGCAGCTCGTACCTGGTCGAATACTGGCGTCGCACGGTCTGCGCGCCGCCGAACTGGAGCTGGACCGCATTGGCCGACGCCAGCTCGGCCCCGGGCACGGCCGCCTCGACCGCGTCGGTGACGCCCGTGACGCTGGCCCCGAGCTCCGCCTCGACCTCCGCGGGCCACTCCTCGTCGAACGCCCATCCGGGCGGCAGCGCGGACTCCGGCGCAGCGAGTTCACCTGTGTCGTAATCGGTCTCGGGCATCGCGAGCATCGCCGCCCGCAAGTCCACGACGCTGAGCTCGCGGCCCTGCCCTTCGCAGTCGAGGTCCCATGACGATCGCAACGCCGAGCCGTTCGGGTAGACCACCGCCGCCTCCAGTGCGCAGCCGTGGTCGGCGATCATCACCGTGCGGCCGTCGCCTGAGTCCTCGGAGGTGAACTCCGGTGCCTCATCGGTCCATGAAGGACCGTCGTCGAGGAGGTGCTGCGGGAACTGCGCGTCCCCGACCGGCCCCGGCTCGACCGTCCACCCGCCGGGCTGGAGCGCGGTGAGGGTGAACGCGGACCGCTCGGCCTCCTCGTCGCCGTCGGAGGCCGTGTAGCCGCGAAGGTGCACCCCGACGCCGTTGCCCGGCACGCTCCACGGCTCGAAATGCAAGGCCAGGTTGACGTAGCCGAGCTCGGTGAGCGCCTCGTAGTATCCGCGGCCGCTGCTCGCCATCATCTCGGTGACCTCGTCGTCGGAAGGCAGCTCGTAGTCGAGCGCTCCCGCGTCGAGGAAGCCCCCTTCGACCGCCAGCTCCCCGAACGCCTCCCGAGCGGCCGCGTCCAACTCCGGCTGCGGCACGGCCCATTCCTCCTGCGGCGCATATGGATAGCCCGCATGGGCCGGGTCGAAACCGAAGTCCTGCCCGGCCGGAGGGCCTTCGCCGGTCCCGGGGAGACCGGTCAGCGACAGGGCGAGCACCGCCGCGACGGCGGCGACGCCCGCGGTGGCCGCGCCGCCCACGAGGGCGCGCCTCTGGCGCCGGGCGCGGTAGCCCTCGCGCATCGCCTGCTTGACGTCGAGTTTCGAAGGCGGCTCGTCGTCGTCGGGCCGCGCCTTCGTGAACACCGCTCCGGGGTCGTGATCCACAGGTCCTCCTCTCATCGCGCCCGCACCAAAGGGGGTTCGGCCAGTTCGCGGCGCAGTTTGCCCAGGCCCCTTGCGGTCTGGCTCTTCACGGTGCCCGCCGAGCAGCCCAAGGCCGCGGCGGTATCGGCCACCGACAGCTGCTCCCAGAACCGCAGCACCAGCGTGGCCCGCTCCCTCGGAGTGAGCCGCTCCATCGCCGCACCCACGGACAACCGCAGGTCGACCTCCTCCTGCGGCCGCTCGATCGCCGTCTCGGGCAGGCGCTCGGCGGTGCGCTCCTTGCGCACCCACGCCAGGCGCCGGTGGGAGAAGAACACGTTCGTGACCACGCGCCGCGCGTACGCCCCCGCGCCCGTCGGCTCGATCCGGTTCCACGCCGCGAACAGCTTCGCGAGCGCCTTCTGCACGATGTCGTCGGCCTCGCTCCAGTCCCCGCTCAGGTAGTACGCGTAGCGGCGCAGCGCCGAGCGCTGCGCGAGCGCGAACGACTCGAACTCGGCCTCCTGCTGCTGGGTCGGCGTCACTGGTCCTCCCTCCGGGTGTGGGGCCTTGCCCAGTGAATACTCCGCGCGGCGCCCGGAGGTTGGCAAGAATGTGCGACGCGATCCGAGCGGGCCCGTCCCGCTAGGTGACCAGTCCTTGGCGGTAGGCGTAGACGACCGCCTGGACCCGGTCGCGCAGGCCGAGTTTGGCGAGGATGCGCGACACGAACGTCTTGACGGTCTCCTGGCTGATGAACAGGGCCGCGGCGATCTCGCGGTTGGACAGGCCCTCGGCGATGAGGCGCAGGACCTCCAGTTCACGCGGCGTCAGCGGCAGGTCCTGCGGGCCGCCCTCGGGGCGGATGCGCGCGGCGTAGCGGCCCACGAGGCGGCGCGTCACGATCGGGTCGAGCAGCGCCGAACCCGAGGCGACGGTCCGGATCCCTTGCAGCAGTTGGGCGGGCGGCGCGTCCTTGAGCAGGAACCCGCTCGCGCCCGCGCGAAGCGCCTCGTACACGTACTCGTCGAGGTTGAACGTGGTCACCACGAGGACCTTGACCGGGTGCGCCACCGCGGCCCCGGCGAGCCTGCGGGTGGCCTCGATGCCGTCGAGCACCGGCATCCGCACGTCCATCACCACCACGTCCGGGCTCGTGCGCGCGGCCAGGTCGACCGCGCTTCGCCCGTCCCCGCACTCGCCCACCACCTCCAGGTCGGACTGCGCGTCGATGATCGTGACCAGGCCGGTGCGCACGAGCATCTGGTCGTCGCACACCAGGACCCGGATCGGCTTCACGACGCGCCCTGGGCGGGGACGCGGGCCCGCACGGCGAAACCGCCGTTCTCGGGGCCCGCGCTGAACTCGCCGCCCAAGAGGTCGACGCGTTCGCGCAGTCCGGCCAGGCCCCGGCCGCCGCCGGTCTCCTGTTCCCTGGGCACCGCGCTCGCGGTGGCGACGTCGACGGTGATCGCGGTCGTACCGTGTCGCACCAGTACGGAGGTGTCGGCGCCGCGGGCGTGCTTGAGCGCGTTGGTCAACGCCTCCTGCACGACCCGGTAGGCCACCAGGTCGGCGCTGCCGCCCGTCGGGGACGGCTCCCCCTCCTGGACGAACGCCACCGGCTGCCCGGACCGGCGGGCCTGCTCCACGAGCGTGAGGAACCTGCCCGCGAGCGGGGAGCGCGCCTCGGGTCCGGAGTCCTCGCCCGCATCGAGCAGGTCGAGCAGGTGCCGCAGGTCGGTCGTGGCCTTTCGCCCGGTCTCGCCCACCGCCGCGAGCGCCCGATCGAGGCGGTCGGGGGCGGCGGTCAGGTACCGTGCGGCCTCGGCTTGCACGACCATCGCCGTCACATGGTGGGTCACCACGTCGTGCAGTTCCCTTGCGATGCGGGCCCGTTCGGCCGCGCGAGTGGTCGCGGCGAGGGCCTCCCTGCGCCCGGCCTCGGCGATCCGGCCCGCTCGCACCCGGGCGCCGATGCCCCAGATCACCGCGAGCAGGAGATAGAACGTGGCGAACCCTTCGAGGCCCTCGGTCGAGCCCAGTCGCGCCAGGCCGAAGGCGAGGCCCACATAGGACGCAGTGAGGACGGCGATCGCCGTGCGTCGCAGCCGCTCCAGGTGCACCCCCGCGCTCAGCACCGCGATCGGCAGCGCGGTGCTCGCCCCCAGGTGGTACTGCCCGAGCGAGGCGACGGCGAACCCGAGCGAGACGAGCGCGAGGCTCGTCGCGGGCATGCGGCGCCGCAGGGCGATCGGCAGGCACAAAAGGACGAGCGCGAGGGCCGCGACCGCGTCGAAGGGGCGCGGAGGGAGGTCGCCGACCTGCGTCTCATGGCCGCGCAGGGCCGGCAGGAACGACAGGGCGGCGAGGAGCAGACCGAGGAGGAGGTCGCGGACGGCGACGTCGAGCCGCCGCCACGACCGGGGGATCGGCCGAAGATCCTTCACTGCGGCAGTCTAGCGGCGGCCTCGGCCCGGTCGGCCCGTCGCATCGGCACCAGGTTTCCGCGCCGCTTCGCCACCCACAGGAACACCACCGTCAGTGCGAGGCCCGCGAACACCGCGTACACGCTGCCCTCGGGGCCGAAATCGCCGCCGGTCACGAGCATCGGGCCGCTGGTCGCGGCGTCCAAGAGCCCCTGCGCCGTGTCGTTGCCGGAGACCTCGGTGCTGAAGATCGCCGAGGCGGCGAGGTTCCATCCGAAGTGCAGGCCGATCGGCAGCCACAGGTTCCTGGTGGCGATATACGCGGCGCCGAGCATCCCCCCGGCCTCGATCGCGATCGCGATCGCGCCCAACAGGGTCGCGTTCGGGTTGGCCAGGTGAGCGAGGCCGAACAGCAGACTCGTCGAGATCAGCGAAAGCCAAGTCCCCCACCAGCCTTCGAGGATCCGCAGCAGCACGCCGCGGAACAGCAGCTCCTCGGTCACCGCGGCGGCGGCCATGAACCCCAGCAGTCCGACCGCGCCCGTGGGCGACCCGATGCCCGCTACGTCGTAGTGGCCCAGGAGCGCGATGTTCGCGATCACGAAGCCGAACATCGCGATGCCCAGCAGCGATCCCCACCCGAGGCGGGCCACCGCCCTCTCGCGGCCGAGCTCGACCACCGGGCGGCGCTCGGTCCGGCCCACGACCCATCGGTACACCGGCACCGAGACCGCGGCCGTGGCCAACCCGACCACCAGGACGACCCATGGGCTCGCGTCCAACGCCTGGAGCGTGCCGCCCCCCGCGTACGCGACCGCCCCCACCGCCAGCAACTGCCAGACCAGTCTCATCGAGACTCCTTTCCCCAGAGCCGCAACCGTTTGCGACCGACCCGAACGCTACGGGCCGAACCGCTGCGCGCCATCACCTTCAGGTGGACACCCGCCCGTAGCTCGCACGGGGGACGAACCGGCGCCGGCGGTCGCGTTCGCTCGAGTCCGGCCGCTACTGCGCCGAGGTCGGCAGCGAATCGACGAGATTGCCGATGAGCTCCCGCAGCCGCTCGCGGCGGCGCCCGCCCGCGTCGGTCTCGGCGAGCTCGGCCATGAGTTCGGTGACGCGGGGCCGCTCGCCCGAGGCCGCGACGTACGCCAGATACGCCGCGGCGTGCCCGGCGCGCTTCGAAGCGGCGATCTCGCCCAGCGCGAACGTGGCGGTGATGGCGTTGAGCAGCGCGAACACCTCCAGTTTGGCCGGGCCAGGGTAACCGTCGAGGATGAGGAGGACGTGGTCGAGCACGGCGACCGTGCCGGGGCCGAGCACCGGGCGGGTGAGCACGAGTTCGGGCAGCCACGGGTGGCGCAGCATGATCGCGAGCGCCTGCTCGGCGAGGTCGGCGAGGTCGAGCGCCGCGTCGCCGGTGGGCGCGGCGAGCCGGTACTCGGCGGCGGTCGCGTCGACCATGAGGTCGAGGAGGTCGTCGCGGCCGGTCACGTAGCGGTACAGGGAGGCCGGGCCGGTGCCGAGCTCCTCGGCCACGCCGCGCATCGACACCGCGTCGGGCCCGCCGCGGTCGGCGACGGCCAGGGCCGCGGCGGTGATCTCGGCGCGGCTGCGCTCGGCCGGGCGGCCGGTGGCGGCGCGTTCGGGCCGCAGCCAGATCGGCTCGTCGGTCATCTCGCCTCCTCGATGTTCGCGAACACTGTACTCGAACGCTATAGTTCGAGAACAACGTTCGCAAACTCGGAGGAGCCGCCATGACCACCAGCTACGCCCACAACGGCCCGGTCGCCATCGCCTACGAAGACCTAGGCGGCACCGGCGGCGACCCGCTCCTCCTCGTCATGGGCTCGGCCGTGACCCGCCACTGGTGGCCGCGCGGGTTCGCCGACGAGCTCATCGGGCGCGGCTTCCACGTGGCCGCCTACGACAACCGCGACGCGGGCCAGTCCACGCACTTCCCGACCGCCAAGGCCGCCCCCGTGACCGCCTTGTTCGGCCGCCGCGTCCCCGCCTACACCGGCGAGGACGTGGCCGACGACGCCGCCGCGGTCATGGACGCCATGGGCTGGGACGGCGCGCACCTGTTCGGCCACTCGAACGGCGGCCTGAACGTCCAGCGCATCGCCCTGCGCCACCCATCCCGCGTCCGCAGCATCGCCACCTCGGCCGCGGTCTCCAGCGACGCGACCCGCCTGCAACTGCTGCGCCACATCCGATTCGGCACCGTCGCGAAGATGGCCCGCCTCAGCTTCCCCGACACTCCCCAAGGCGATGTGGCGATGGCGCTGGCGGTCTCGCGCGCCCTCGCCTCGCCCGGCTACCCCTTCGACGAGGCGGAGGCCTTGTCCCGCATCGAGAAGGACGAAGCGAGCCCGATCCGCGACAACGGCCCGATGGGCCGCCAGCTCGGCGCCCACTGGAGCGGCGGCGCTCTCGCAGGACTCCGCGTCCCCGCCGTGGTCCTCCACGGCGACGCCGACCAGCTCCTGCGTCTCTCGGCCGCCCGCCAAATCGCCGCCGCCATTCCCGGCGCCCGCCTCGTCATCACCCCGGGCGTAGGCCACGACCTCCCCCGCGGCGTCTGGCCGAAGTATGCCGACGAGATCCGCGCTGTGGCCGACCGGGCGAGTTCGGGAATCGGTTGAGTCGCAAGCCTTCAGCGCGTCGCTTCAGCCCGGCGTCTCGCTCGCGGGACGCCCGTTGGGCGCGTTCGCCCCAGCCTCCAGGCCAGGGCCGCGGCCAGACCGAACACCGCCGCCTCGTAGACCAGCGCCGCGCTCATCGCCCGGTTCGGGTCGGTGAGGACCGAAGCGTGGACGAGTCCGGCGGCGGTGACGCCGATCGTGCCGCCGAGCTGCTGCGCGGTCGGGAGCAGGCCGGAGACCGAGCCGACCGCCGCGGGGTCGATCCGGCTGAGCACCAACGTGAACGCCGAGGCGGTGAAGACCCCGAACCCGGCCCCGGCCGCGGCGAACCACGGCAGATGCGTCCACAGTGGCAGATCGAACCAGGTCGACAGCGCCAGCGCGGCCATCGACAGGCCCATGACGGCAGCCGCCGAGGTGAGTGCGGCGGGTCCGAGGTCGCGGCGCCTTCCCAGGTGGGAGCCGAGGATCGCCGCGGCCGCGAACGGGCTCGCCGCCAGGCCCGCGCCCAGGGCCGAGTGGCCCGCGCCGGTCTGGAGGTGGACGAACAGCAGGTAGGAGAACGAGGGCACGCCCGCGTTGAAGACCAGGACCAGGCCGATCCCGGCCCTGGTCGAGCGGTGCCGCCACACGTCGGGGTGCAGCAGCGGCGCGGCCGTGCGCCGCTGGGTCGCGGCGAAGACCGTCAGGACCGAGACGCCGAGGAAGATCGAGGCGAACGTCCAAGGGGGCCAACCGCTGTCGCGTCCGAGGGTGAGCGGTGCCAGCAGGAGCGCGAGTCCGCTCATGGCGAGTACCGCTCCAAAGTGGTCGATCCGCTGGTTCGCTCCACGCGTTCGAGGAAGCATCCGGGCGGCGACGAGTGCGGCCCCGGCGACGGCGATGTCGACGCCGAAGATCAGCCGCCGCCCGAGGTCCCACGGGTCGGCGGTGATGAGCAGGCCGCCGAGGATCGGGCCGATGAGCGAGGCGAGGCCCATCGCGGCGGCGAAGTACGCCATGGCGCGGTGGCGCCGCTCCCGCGGCACGCTGATCTGGATGACCGAGAGCACTTGCGGGGCCATGAGTCCGCTGGCGACGCCTTGGAGGACGCGGCCGGCGATGAACGCGACCGGCTCGTCCGCGATCGCGCACCAGGCTGCCGCGAGGGCGAACAGGGCGAGGCCGACGCGGAGCAGCCGCCGGTAGCCGTACCGGTCGCCCAGGCGCGCGGCGGTGGCGAGTGTACAGGCGTACGCGAGGGTGTACCCGGCGATCACCAGCTGCCCGGCTCCCGCGCCCGCGTCGAGGTCCGCGCGCAGGTGGGGCACGGCGACGCTGACCATGGTGAGGTCGAGCAGCTGCGCGAAGGTCGCCGCGAGCGCCACGGCGACCGCCGCGCGGCTCGGACCGGTCACACCCAGCCTTCCAGGGCCGCAAGGGTTCCAGCGAGGTCGTCATTGTGGACGAAGTGGCCGGTGCCGGGAACGGTGCGCACCTTGAAGCCCACGTCGGTGAAGTGGTCGGCCAGCGGCGCGGGCACGAGCTCGCTGCCGTCGGCGCGCAGGATCAGGGAGGGGACCACCGGGTACACCGGCACGTACGCGGTCTCCAGGTAGCGCATGCGGGTCGTCTCGGGGTCCCAGTCGTCGAGTTCGGCTCGCCGCGATTTGATTTCCTCTTCGGACCATCCTGAATGGATGAGCGCGAGTTCGTCGGTCGTCAGGTCCTTCAGCGAGCGGATGCCCTCCTGCGCCGCGCCGTATCCGATGCCCTGCCACGGATACCAGGCCGGATCGAGGTAGACCGCCCGGCCCGGGGCGAGGCGTTCGGCGAGCATCGCGAGCAGCACCGCGCCCAGCGAGTGCCCGATCGCGAGCTCTGGGCCCCCGGGCAGGCTCGCGGCCAGGTCGTCGGCCCAGGCCTCGCGGCTGTAGGCGCCGCGCGGGCTCTTCCCGTGCCCGGCGAGGTCGGGGGCCAGCACGCGGTAGCCGCGCCGGGCGAGTTCGGGCGCCAGTCGCGACCATGACCGCGAACTGGTCGAGAGCCCGTGGATCAGGACCGCGACGCGGTCGCCGGCGCCCCATTCGTTGACGTGCAAGGCCATCGGACCACTCCTTCGATATTTCGACGATGATCGAAAACATTAGGACAGATTTCGATCATCGTCAAATACTCGAAATGGTGTTAGGCTCGCCGGGTGCGCTCACTCCATCACCCGGACGTCGCCTCGCTCGACCTCGCCACTGTGCTCAACGCCCTGGCCGATCCGGTGCGACTCCAGATCGTCGGCCAGCTCAGCGCCGCCGGCGGCGTGGTGTGCGGCGGCTTCGACGTCCCGGTGAGCATGTCCACGCTCTCGCACCACCTCAAGGTCCTGCGCGAGGCCGGCATCATCCGCGTCACCCAGGAAGGCAGCCGCAGGCGCAACGAACTGCGCCTGGCCGAGATCGAGGACCGCTACCCCGGCATCCTCCCGAGCATCCTCGGATCGGTGCGGAGCACCGCCTGATCGGGCCCTCGGGCGTGCCTAGAATCGGAGCTGCGGCGGTTCGCCGCCTTTTCGGCGCGTGGAAGCGAGGGCCCCATGAGCAGTGTCGACGCGATCGTCTACGACCTGTCGATCCCGTTCGCCCAGCGCCTGGAGCGGGTCATCGAGCGTCGCCGCGTCTCCGACGACCTCGTGACCGGCCCGGCCTTCGACCTGTTGTACTGCTGGTTCCTCAAGCACGGCGACCCGACTCGCTTCGCGCCCTTCGCGGCCAAGGGCGAACACCGCTCACCCGCGGCCGACGCCCCGGAGATGCGCGAACTCATCGAGAAGTCCCTCGCGGCCATCGGCGGCAGCGACGGCTGGGAAGAGCGCCTGCGCCTGCGCGTCTCCTGCCGCTGCGGCGCGAGCAACCGCCTCGAGAACACCTCGATCTGCGTCGAATGCACCCGCTACGAATGCTGGGAATGCGCCA
Source organism: Glycomyces sp. NPDC046736 (assembly GCF_040645615.1). Lineage (NCBI taxonomy): Bacteria > Bacillati > Actinomycetota > Actinomycetes > Glycomycetales > Glycomycetaceae > Glycomyces > Glycomyces sp. NPDC046736. The sequence goes on from NZ_JBEYYO010000019.1 coordinate 15,450, forward strand.
CCGCCCCCGACAGCCACACCCGAACCTCAGGCCACGAGGTCGTCGGTTAGTCGCGGCCGAGCGTGCGGTTGGCCCTCTCGCGCACGTCTTCGGGCATGTAGCGCTCGACCATGGCCTGGATGTCGACGCCACTGCCGCCCAGCGCCTGGGCCATCTCGGCCATCTGGACCCCGTACGCGGCGTTGGCCTCTGCCACGACCGCGAGGATCGCGTTGCCGAGGGTCTGGCGGGCGCGCATGGCCTGCTCGGCGATGCCGATGTGCACGACCTGGCCGTCGGCGTTGAGGCGGACGGTGATGTAGCCGTCCTCGGAGACCGCCTCGACCTCGTCCATGTCGGCGTGGAGCTCCTCGAACTTCGCGAGGGTCGCCTCGGCGTCGCGTTGCATCTGGTCGAGGCGGGAGAGCATCTCTTCCAGGTCGGGCACGTGTCCGTCGCTCATCATCGCTCCTCGCCGGTCACCGGCGACAGTCCGCCGCCGAAGGATTCGGGTTTGGCCTTGAGCCCGGTCGCCCGGCTCACGGTCTCGGCGAGCTCGCGCTGGAGCTTGCCGTGCGCGTCCCGCATGGTCGCGACGATCACCTCGCCCAGTTCCACGCCGCTGAGCTCGAACGCGTTGTTGCGCAGATCGATCTCCTTGACCTGGCCGCCGGGCCCGGCCACGATGCGCACCATGCCGGCCTCGGAGACCGCTTCGGCCTCGGCCTGCTCGACCAGGTTCTTCATGAAACCCATGTCGGGGAAACTCCGCTGTTGGTCCATGGACCGAACGGTATCCGATGACCGCTCGCGGACGTCAGGCGATGCTGTAGGCCCGGTGCGGGCGGTCCTCGCCGTCCATGCGGCGCAGCGGCGGGCGCTTGTCCGGGTAGGCCGGGAGCGCCTTGGCCGGGCGGTGGGACTCGCAGCTCAGCTCCATCACGTAGAGCCGGTAGTCCTCGCCGTCGTGGACCTGCACGACCTCGGCGGTGACGGTGGAGCGCTGGATCCGACCGGCCGCGACCTCGACGGTCTCCTGGAGCGTGGCGAACCCGTGGTCGGCGGAGGAGCCGTCGGGGACGGCCAGGTCGACCACGTGCGCTCCGGGCCGGACCGGGACGCACAGCCGCGCCCAGCGGGCCTCGACCTCGACGTCGTCGACGACCAGCGTCGGCGCCTCCAGCCAGGGCCGGTGCTTCGACGGCTGCGGCTCGCCGTAGTGCCGCATCTGGGCCTGCCCGGTCCCCTCGGGATGGGCCAGTCGCTGCCACACGAACTCCCAGCGCAGATCGAGCACGAGCAGCCCGAACCCGGCCGGGACCTCCGGGCGCGAAGGACCCATCGGCGCGAGCGACGCGGCCACCTCCAGCGGCGGATCGGTCGCCAACGGCAGCCACGGCTGATCGTGCCGAGACGAGCGCATGAGGCGCCTGGAGTGGCGCTTGACCGCAGGGCCGAAGTACCAGCGACGGCCGGAGGCGCGGTCCTGGTACAGGTCGTTCACGAAGTCGAGCTCGGTCACCGCGTTCGGAGCGGACTCGACCCGCCACCAGCCCCTCGAGCCGCCCGCCTGGACCTCGACGTCGTGGGGTCCGAGCGGCAGCTCGACGTCAATGGCGCCGTAACCCTGCACGCAGGGCGTCCCGTCCACGAGCACCACGGGCGTGCCCGGGTGGACCCAGGTGTCGGGTTTGCTGCTGTTGCTGCTAGGGCGACCTTCGCCGACCTTGCCCAGCCGCAGACGCAGGACGCTCCGGTCCGGGCCCGGGTGCGCCGCCCCGCCCGCGAACACCCGGTGCTGGGCGAGCGGATGCGCGCGGGCCTCCCAGCCCTCGGCCCGGACCTTGAAGCGGCTCACGAGTGGATCGCGCCGGAGATGGAGTCGTAGTCCTGGCCGCTGTAGTCGGCGCCGCCGTCGCTCGCGTTCGAGTGGTTGGTCTGGGTGCGGTTGGTCTGGTTGTTCGCGGTCGCGGTCGCGATCGCGGTGACGTTCTTGACCGCGTCGAGGATCTTGCCGGGCTTGGCGAGGTCGGTGCTGATGTTCCGGACCGCTTCCATGAGCATCTTCGAGATGTTCATGCCGGCCTTCATGGTCTTGGTGCCCTGCGCGATGTTCCGCGCCGACATCATGGCCGTCCAGGTCCCGGCGGCGGCGGTGGAGGCGCCGAAGGTCACCGCGGCGGCCGCGATCGCCGCCAGCCACGTCATGATCAGCTGCGAGATGAAGTTGGAGATGATCGACTTGATGACCTCCTGGAGCGTCTGCGCGAGCAGCTGGGCCACGCCGAGCCAGTGCTGGCAGGTGCCGGACTTGACGCCGATGCCGCCGATCGCGTCGGCCAGTTCGCTGATGCGCTGCTTGGCGATCACCGAGGCCTCGTCGTCCCACTCGCCGAGCCCGGCGTCCGCGACGTGCTGCACCTCCTGGGCCAGCGAGAAGCAGGCCTGCTGGATGTTGCTCCAGCGCTCGATCGCGTTCTGGAGACGGTCGGGGTTGCCCGTCACGAAACCGAGCATGTCCTCCAAGGGCTGGATGACCGCGATGAGGAAGTCGAGGCCGTTGCTGACCAGGGCCCCGATCGGGTCGGTGAACCAGCCGACGGCCTGCATCCCGAGCTCGGCGGCAGCGGCCGCGGCCATCTCGATGTTGGGGTCGTCCTGGCTCAGGGCCGTCTGGAGGTTGTTGGCCGCGCCGACCGCGGTCATGCTCAAGCCGTCTTCGACGGAGTTCACGGACAGGAAGTCGGTGTCGGGCTGGTCGCCCAGAGCCTGGTCCATGTCGTAGTCGGCGTTGGCGTAGTCGAGTTCGTCGCTCATGTCAGTCCTCCGCTAGCAGATCTGCGCCTGTTGGACGGCCGCGGCCACTTCGTCCAGGGAGCTTTGGACGATCTCCATCTGGGCGGCGATGTCGTCGTCGGTCTCCTGGTAGGCGCGGGCGCACGCGTCGAGCCGGATGCCGTGCGCCTCGATGGCGGCCGGCACGTCCTCCATGAGCGAGTTCACCTGCCAGCTCACGAAACTGCTGTACGCGATCCCGACCAGCGCGCCGAGGAACGGCCCCCAGGTCCCGAACTCAGGGTCGGCGTCGGCCGCGGCCTCTTTGAGGGTGTTCGCGTCGTCGGCCAGCGAATACATGCGATCGCGTGAATTGTCCATCGCTTCGATGTCCTGGACTACCAAGGGAGGTCTCCAATCCTGGATCCGGTGCGATCGGCACCGTTTCATGATCATAGGAACCTTCGGCAACGCCGAATCCGCGACCTCGGCTCATCTCCACATGATCTCGGCGAAGGTCAGGCCCAGGACCAGTGCGCCCAGACCTGCGGCTATGGACGCCAAGGCGTTCGCCGCGGCGAGGAAGCGCGCGCCGCTCTGGGCCAGGCGCATCGTCTCGTAGGAGAACGTCGAGTAGGTCGTCAGCGCCCCGCACAGACCGGTGCCGACCAGGGTTTGGACGGGGTCGGGGGCGGCTCCGGCCGCGGTCGCCCCGGCCAGGAGGCCCAGGACGAGGCAGCCGATCATGTTGGCGCAGAACGTGCCCCAGGGGAACATGGTGGTGTTGCGGGCCTGGACCGCGCGGTCGGTCAGGTAGCGCAGGCACGCTCCGGCAGCGCCGCCGACGATGACGAGCACCCAGGTCACGGCCGCCTCCTCTCGATCAGCCGCCGGGTGGCCCAGGTCGCGGTCCACACCGCGGCCAGCGCGGCGACGAGCGTGAGCGCGAGGTAGGCGACGGCGGTGGCCGCCTCTCCGGCTTTGAGCAGGACCTCGATGTCCAGGACGTACGTCGAGAACGTGGTGAACCCGCCGAGCACGCCCGTCCCCAGGAACGGCCGGGTCAGCGGATGGACCTGCTTCTCGGTGACGACGACCATGAGCACCCCGATCAGCGCGCAGCCCGCGATGTTCACGACCATGGTGGTCGCCGGGAACGTGCCGTCCGCGGTCGGCCAGGCGACCGCGGCCGCGTACCGGGCCGCCGCGCCGATCGCGCCGCCGAGGGCGACCGCGCCGAGCACCGCCAGATGGTGGTGTTCGAGTTCGCGCCGCTGCGCGGGCACGGTGAGGTCGACGTCGGAGTCGAGCGGTTCGCGAAGCTCTTCGGGGGGACCGGCCATGGGTGCTGCTCCTACTCGTGCGGCGCCCGCGGGCGCGTTCGTTCACAAGCAGGGACCGTTGGCGGCTCGCGCCGCGGTTCGGATCCGGTGGGCCCCACCACCGCGCGGCCCCTCGAGGCCGATCCCGACCACCGTATCAGGGCAGCAGTTCGCCGACGAGCCGTTCGACGCGGGCCCTGATCTGGTCGCGGATGACGCGCACGGCCTCGATGCCCTGCCCGGCCGGGTCGTCGAGGCTCCAGTCGAGGTAGCGCTTGCCGGGGAAGACCGGGCACGCGTCGCCGCAGCCCATCGTCACGCACACGTCGGAGGCTTCGACGGCCTCGTAGGTGAGGACCTTCGGCACCTGCCCGGCGATGTCGATGCCGACCTCTTTCATGGCCGCGATCACGACCGGGTGGACGCCGACGGCCGGAGCCGACCCGGCCGAGCGGACCTCGATCCGGTCCTCGGAGAGGTGCGCGAGCCACGCGGCGGCCATCTGCGACCGGCCCGCGTTGTGGACGCAGACGAACAGCACTGACGGTTTCATGGTGTCCCTTCTGGAGTGTGCGCGTGGTCGAGGAGGCGATCGACCACGGCCGCGAGCGGGGCGTCGGTGTCGATCTCCAACGTCGCGCCGTTGCGCAGCAGCGGCTCGACCTCGGCCTGGTCGCGCAGGGCCTGTTCGAGTTCGCCCGGCCCCTTGCCGTACGGGTTCCCGGTGCGGCCGAGCAGCCGCCGCCGGACCACTTCCGGTGCGGCGCTGAGCAGGACGACGCGATCGAAGTCGGGGTAGAACCGGCCCTGGTTCGGGGCGCACCCGCTCACGAACAGCGGCTCCTCGCCCGCGGTGTCGAGGAGCGCGCGCATCCGGGCCTCGTGCCACACCCAGCCCGGCTGCGCGACCTGCGTCGGCGGGTCGACGTCGGGGCCCGGGGCGCAGAAGCCGCCGTAGTCGGTGTCGACCGCGCGGAGCCCGCGGGCCGTCAGCGCCCCGACGACCGCGGACTTCCCCACCCCGGACACCCCGGTGATCAGCACTCGCATCATCGGGGCACCGTAGCAAGGACGCTGACGCGCACCGGTCAGCCGCAGCAGCCGCCGCGCGGCTTGAGCTCCAGGCGCTCGCCCGAATGGCCGTGCGGGACACCGGTGGCGAGGCCGCGCGCGCCGATCGTCACCGGCGCGGCCGTCCCGCAACCGCCGCCGGTCTCGGTGGTCCCGCAGCTCGCGCCAGCGTCGGGGCTGGAGCCGCAGCATCCCGCCTCGCTCGCCTCCGCGATCGAGGTCGCCTCCAGAGCGCGCGACGACGAGCACACGCCGGTCTCGGGCAGCTCCAGCTCCACCTTGTCGGCCGCCTCCCGGTCGCCGGCGAGGGCCGCCGCTATGGAGCGGACCTGCTCGTACCCGGTGGCGAGCAGGAACGTCGGCGCCCTGCCGTAGGACTTCATGCCCGCCAGATAGAACCCCTCGTCGGGCTGGGCGAGGTCGGCCTCGCCGTGCGCGGGCACGGTCCCGCACGAGTGGAAGTTCGGGTCGATGAGCGGCGCGAGCTTCGCGGGCGCCTCGACCGTCGTGTCCAGGTCCAGGCGGATCTCGCGCAGCATCTCCAGGTCCGGCCGGAACCCGGTGGCGGCCGCGACCTGGTCGGCCTCGATGAGCCGTTCTGCACCGTTCACGTTGCCCACCACGGCAACCGAGCCATCCGCATGCGACTCGAAGCGGTCGATCGCGAACCCGGTGACGAGCTCGATCGCGCCCGATGCGACCAGATCGCGCAGCCGCGTGCCGATCGTGCCCCGCGCCGGGAGCGCGTCGGCCGACCCGCCGCCGTACAGCCGCACCGGGGAGTCGCCCCTGATCGCCCAGGTCACGGCCGTGCCCGGCTCGGCCTCGGCGAGCTTTGCGAGGTTGAGCAGCGTGTTCGCGGCCGAATGGCCCATCCCGACCACGAGCGTGCGCTTGCCCGCGAACCGGTCGCGGTCCCCGAGCACGTCCGGCAGCGGCCCGGCCGCCCAGGCCGCGGCCGGGTCCTCGCCGGGCGCGGTCAGGCCGTGTGCGCCAAGGGGATTGCGCTGGCCCCAGGTCCCTGACGCGTCGATCACCGCGTCCACGATCACGTCGGCCCACTCGCCCTCAACCGAATGCGTGCGCACCAGGTACGGGCGGCCCTCGCGGCCGATGGTGCGGGTCTTGTCGACGCCGAGCCGCGAGAGGGCGACCACGCGGGTGCCGTAGCGCAGGTGCGGCGCGATCTCGGGGCTCTTCGCAAGCGGCGCAAGGTAGGCGTCGATCAGCTCATTGCCGGTGGGCAGGCCGTCCGGGTCCGGTCCGACCCACCCCTGGGCTTCGAGCAGCCTTCTTGCGGCCGCGTCGATGTCGAACCGCCATGGCGAGAACAGGCGCACATGCCCCCACTGGCGGATCGCGTCGGCCGGTCCCGCACCGGCTTCGAAGACGATCGGGGTCAGGCCGCGCTCGACCAGGTGCGCGGCGGCGGCGAGGCCAACCGGTCCGGCGCCGATGACGGCGACGGTCTGAACTGGGCGAACGGTAGGGTTCGACATGGCGGGCTCCAGTGCGTCCGGGTGACCGCGACAACCGCAGTCACATCAACTCGTCTAAGTAATATCAGCAATTACTGTTGATAGCAAGTTCTGTGGTTTACTTGACGCATGAGCCGCACGATCGAACTCACCTTGACCGACGTGACCGCCGCCGAGCGCTCCGACGCCTCGGTGACCGCGCGCGCCAAAGACCTCGCGCCCCAGTTCAAGGCCCTCGCCGACGAGAACCGGCTCGCGATCGTGCTCCTGCTCTCCGAACGCCCCCGCACCGTCCGCGAGCTCACCGACGCCACCGGCCTGGCCCAGACCCTCGTCTCCCACCACCTCGCGCCGCTGCGTGAACTCGGCCTGGTCACCGTGACCCCCAAGGGCCGCAGCAACATCTACGCCCTGTGCTGCGACGCCTTCGCCGAACCCCTCCGCGCCCTCGCCGGGCTCTCCAACCCCGCCGAGCACAACGGCTGCTGCTGACGCGCCTCAGCCTGCTTCGCCCGCGGCGGCCCACAGGCGCCTGATCCCGGCCCTGACGCGGTGTTCCCCGATCTCGGGCACGATCGCGCTCAAATGCTCGGCCGCGACCCCGGCGAGCAGGGCGTGCGCGGTGGACGCGGCGTCGGGGGAGCGCGGCAGCAGGATCGTGACGTGGCGGTGCCAGAACCGGTAGGCCCCGATGCGGTAGCGCGCGCCGACGCTCGCCGTCTCCGACATGCGCACCAGCGGCAGGTGCGCCAGCGCGTAGTCGAGGTAGGCGTCCGCGAAGGCGAGCAGCCGTTCGGCTTCGGGCGCACCGGGTCCCAGCGGCGGCGGGCCGGACAGGACGGCCTCCTGGAGGGCCCGCTCCCGCGCGTCGAGCAGCGCGACGGCGAGCCCGGCCTTGTCGCCGAAGCGGCGGAACAGTGTCCCCTTGCCGACCCCGGCGGCCTCGGCGACCTGGTCCATCGAGACCGACTCGACGCCGTGCTCGGCGAACAGCTCGGCGGCGGCGTCGAGGATCGCGGCCCGATTCCGTGCGGCGTCGGAGCGCTCCTTGGGCGGCGGCGGGGTGCGCAGCAGTTCCAGCGGGGTTGCAGAAACGGACTGTGGTCCGTTACGATCGTCAGGCACATCTGGACTATAGTCCACTTACTGGAAGGCGATGCCATGACCGAGCTCATCACCCGAGGCGACCTCAAGTCCGCGATCGAATCGGGCACGGTGACCGTGGTCGACGCCCTCGGCGGCGAATACTGGGCCAAGCGGCACCTCCCCGGCGCCGTCCCGCTCGTCCTCGCCGACGTCGACGCCGAAGCGCCGCGGCTGCTCCCCGACCGCGACGCCGCGATCGTCACCTACTGCTCGAATCCCGCCTGCCCCAACAGCGGCCAGGTCGCCGGGCGCCTGACCGCCCTGGGGTACACCGCGGTCCGCAAGTACAAGGAGGGCATCGAGGACTGGGTCGACGCGGGCCTGCCCGTCGAATCCGCGTAGCCGCGGGCTGCGCCGAGGCGCTCACTCCATCTGGCGCGCGAACGGTCCCGCCAGCCATTTGGTGGCCGCCTCGGTGCGGGTCTGGGCCCGGGTCTTGGTGAGGATGCGCGACATGTGGACCTCGACGGTGCGCTGCGAGATCCCCAGTTCGGCGGCGATCCGGCGGTTCGGCAGGCCCCGGGCCGCGGCCTGGAGCACCTCGGTCTCGCGCCGCGTCAGGCTCTGGAGCGGACTCGAATCCCGCACGCGCCCAAGCAATCCCGCGACCCGGTCCCTGCGGTGCCCGGGCCAGCGTTCGAGCAGCTTGAGCGCGGCCGTCGCGTGCTCGGCGGCTCCTTCGGGATCGCCCAGGCGCAGCCGCGCCTCGGCCGCGTACCGCAGCGTTTCGGCCCGGTAGGCGGGCAGGACCGTCCCGGTGAGTGCGCCCGATTCGACGCCGAGGAGCCGCACCACGCCCTCGAAGTCTCCTGTGGACAGACGCATCGCCATGTGCAGCCGCGCCTCGTCGGCGCTGTCCGGGACCGGGACCTCGCCGAGCGAGGCGATCAGGAACCGCTGCACCGCAGCCGCATCGACTCCACGGTCGACCGCCATGCGCGCGACCTCGACCACCCGATAGCGCCGAAGCCGATGCAGCTCAAGCGGAACGGACGCCTCGTACCCGTCCAACGCGGCCGCGACGTCGGCCCGGTCGCCCCACCGCGCCGCGATCGCCACCGCCAGCCAGTGCTGGTAGGTCACGACCCATCCCTGGTCCATCCCCGGGATCAGCGCTAGGCCCTCACGCAGGCACGATTCGGCGACCTCCCGGTCGTCGCGCTCGGCCGCGAGCAGCCCGGCCTTCGCCGTCAGCACCGCCCGCTCGTGCGGGTCCGGCTCGTCCCGGCACCGCGACCACGCCAGCTCCCACGCCCGCTCCAGGTCCCCGAAGCGCAGCGCGGTGTCCACCCCGCTGCGCTGGATCTTCCCGCCCCACACCGCCATCCCCAACTCGCCCACCGCCGAGACGCCTTCGGCGTACAGGCGCCAGGCCTCGGCCTCGGGCAGGTCCCCCAGGTGCACGGCCAGCAGGTTGTTCACCGTCCGCGCGAGCTTGCGCACGTCCCCGGCTGCGGCCGCCTCGCGCCACACCTCCCGGAAGACCGCCACACTGGTCTCCTTGTCGCCCAACCGGTACAGGGCCGTCGCGCGGCTGATCGCCACCGCCCGCCGCTGCCCTGCGAGGCCGTGCCTGGCGATGAGCGGCTCGGCCGCGTCGCACGCGTCGATCACGGCCGCATCGGATTCGGACCGCACCAAGAGGATCGTGCGCCCGGTCGCGCACCGCGCGTGCTCAAGACTCCCCGGCTCGGCCAGCGCCTCGGCCCTCTCTTGGCTGCGCCACTGGTCGGCGGCGCGGCCCTCGTGCCAGTTGAGGTCGGCGAGCTGAAGATGCGCCAGGCACTGCTCGCGTCTGTCGCCGACGGCGGCGAGGTTGTCGAGATGCCTTCGGGCCGAGGCGAAGTCGCCGCCCTGCTTGGCGGCCCTCCCGGCGAGATCGAGCAGCCCGGGATGGTCGGGCGCCCACTTGAGCCCGAGTTCGGCCGTGCGCTGTGCGGACTCGTGCAGCCAAGCGTCGAGTTCCCTTGCGGCGGTGCGCATCGCCGCTTCCACCGCCAGCTCGCCTTCCCCGACGGCTCCAGCATGGACGGTGACCGCGGCGTCGTCGCCGCGTTCGAGTGCCGCCGCGAGTGCCTTGCGGTGCAGGCGTTCGGACTCCTCGGGCAAAGTGGTCGCGGCGAAGGCCTCCCGCATGAGCGCGTGCGGGAATCGCGCCCCTTCACCGTGGACCAGCACCCCGGCCGCGAGCAGTTCGGGCAGCGATGCGAACGCCTCGGGCCCGGCCACGGACAGGAGCACGTCCAGGTCGACGCGTTCGCCAAGGAGCGCGGCGGCGCGGGCGAGGGCCCAGGCCCGCTGGTCGGCCCCGGCCAGGCGCGAGCGCACGAGCGCGGCGAGGTGACCAGGCAGCGGCGCGTCGTGGCCCGCGCGGGCGTCGATGAGTTCGTTGATCCAGAACGGGTTCCCGCCGGTCCGGCGGTGCACCGCGCGGGCCCGGGCCGGGTCGGCCGCCGATCCGGTGCGGGCCCGGATGAGCTCGCCGGTCTGGGCCCCGTCGAGCGGCGCGAGGCGAATCCCGGTCGCGTCCGGGGCCGCGGCCAGGCGCGCGAGCGTGCGCGCGGCGGCGGCCGGGTGGCGGGCCTCCTCGGCGTCCCGGCTCGCCGCCAAGAGCATCACGGGCAGGTCCCGGGCGGCCGCGAGCTCGGCCCACAGGGTGAGGCTTTCGAGGTCGAGCCAGTGGAGGTCGTCGGCGACCAGCAGCGCCGGACCGGCCCCGGCGAGCCTGCGGACGGCCGCGACGGCGGTGCGCAGCATGGCCCCGTCGGGGATCAAGAGGGCCTCGGCCCGCTCCTGGCGCAGGACCCGCCAGACGCGTTCGTCGATCGCCTCAGGCCGCTCGGTCTCGGCTGCGGCACTGGCGAACCAGTCGTGCGGGGCGGCCCCGTCGGCGCGGGCGGTGCCGTACAGCAGCAGTGAGGGCCGGGTCGCCGCGACCGCTTCGCGCAGCAGCCGGGTCTTCCCGATCCCGGCCTCACCGGTCACGGTGACCGCGACCGGCCCGCCCGCGGCCAAGCGCTCCCAGGCGTCCTGGATCCGCGGCAGCACGGTGTCGCGGCCGATCAGGGGAGGCGAGGTCATACCGCAAGCGTAGAGCGGAGTCGGAGCGGACGCGTACGTGAAAGCACGTAGTGCCAGAGGCGAACGGGCGCAGGACCATCGGTGCATGACCATGATCGGCATCGACCCGCCGGGTCGCAACGCGGTGGAGGTGCGCGGCCTCGGCCGGGTCTTCACCTCCAAGCACGGGCCCGACCACGTGGCCCTCGACGGCTTCGACCTGACCGTGGGCCCCGGCGAGGTCCACGGGCTCCTCGGCCCCAACGGCGCGGGCAAGACCACGCTGTGCAAGATCCTCTCGACCGTGCTGCTCCCGACCTCGGGAACAGCCAAAGTGGACGGTTTCGACGTGGTGGCCGACGCGCGCCGCGTCCGACCCGTCGTGGGCATCGTGTTCGGCGGCGACCGGGGCCTCTACGCCCGCATGACCGCCGGGCAGAACCTCCGGTTCTGGGCCGCGCTCTACGGGCTCGGCCGCCGCGAGGCCAGGCGGCGCAGCGAGGCGCTGCTCGAACGCGTCGGCCTCGCCGAACGCACGGACTCCACTGTGGAGACGTTCTCGCGCGGCATGAAGCAGCGCCTGCACCTCGCGCGCGGTCTCATCGGCGACCCGCGCGTGCTCATCCTCGACGAGCCCACGGTCGGCATGGACCCGGTGTCGGCGCACGAGTTCCGCGACCTGGTCGAGGAACTGCGCGGCGAGGGCCGCGCCATCCTGCTGACCACGCACGACATGGCCGAGGCCGAGGCGCTGTGCGACCGCGTCTCGTTCATCGACGACGGCCGCCTCCTGCGCTGCGAGGAGCCGCGCGTGCTCGGCGAGCTTTTGTCCAAGCACGAACGGGTCCGCGCCTCGGGCGTGGCCGACGCGCTCGCCGAGCGGATCGCCGGGCTCGACGGCGTGGAGGCCTTGCGCCGCAATGACGACGGTTCGATCCTGGTCGAGACCAACCGGTACGGGGCCGCGCTGCTGGTCCTGCGGACGCTCGTCGAAGCCGGGGTCGGCGACGTCTCCACCGCCCCGCCCACCCTCGAAGAGGTCTACCTGCATCTCATCGGTGACCGCGGCATGGCGGTGCGGTCATGACGCTCGCCTCGACCACCGCGGCGGCGGCGATGCGCGTGCAGCTCGGCGAGTTCCGCCGCGAACCGGGCTCGCTGCTCACACTGGTGAACGCCCCGTTCTTCGCCGTGGTGATGCTCTCGATCACCGAGCACAGTGGACGCGATGACCTGGCGGTGTACGCGCTGCTGGCTCCGGTGATGATGACCGCGCTCGGCATGGCCGTCTTCGAGGCGGGGGAGTCGCTGTTCCGCGACCGCCAGGCCGGCGTCCTCGAAGCGCTGCTCACCACCCCTGGCCCATTGTGGGCCATCGTGCTGGGCCGCGTCGTGGTCATCACCGCGATCAGCCTCATCGGCATCGTCGAATGCTGGCTGGTGGGGGCCTTGGGCTTCGGCGTCGTGGCCACCGTCCCGCACCCGCTGGTGTTCGCGGCCGCCCTGGCCGCCACCGCGTTCGGAATCGCGGCCGCCGGGGCGCTCATGGCCTCGGTGTTCGTGGTCGGCCGAAACGTGCGCAGCTTCCAGAACTCGCTGTCGTTCCCGCTCTTCCTGCTCGGCGGCGTCATGGTCCCCGCCGCGATGCTCCCCTTCGGACTCGACGTCGCCTCGAAGGCGTTCTTCCTCTCCTGGGCGACGGATCTCCTGCGCGACAGCCTCACGCCCGGGCCGGTCGACGCCGTCGCGCCCCGGCTCCTGGCGATCCTGGGACTCTCGGCGCTGACGCTCGCCTTCACCTCACTTCTGATGCGGTTGCTCGTGCACCGCATCCGCGGCAACGGGACGGTGGGATTCGCATGAGCTCGATACTCATACTGCGCCAAGCGATGTGGTCGAGCTGGGTGGACATGAAGATGGTGTACACCCCCGCGACCTGGGCCGGCGGCTGGATGGTGCGCGTGGTGTGCCAGGTCGTGTTCTACACGATGCTCGGCACGCTCCTGGGCGACCCCGAGCGCACCGAGTACCTCCTGGTCGGCGCTGCGGTCTTCATCGCAGTCACCGAGACCATGATGACCTCGGCCTCCACCACCTGGGAACGCATGTCGGGCACGATGTCGCTCCTGGCCGCCGCCCCCGGCTCCATGGCACTCGTCCTCATCGGACGGTCCTGGACCTGGATCGCCTCGGGCACCGTCTCGGCCTCGATCGCGCTGCTCGTCCTCGCCCCGCTCTTCGACGTCCACATCAGCCCCGACCGTGCCGCGCTGACCGTGGCCCTGATCTTCGCGACCGCCCTCACGGTCTACCCGCTCGGCCTGTGCTGCGGCAGCCTCGCCCTCCGCTTCCACGGCCTCCGCAACGTCTTCTCCAACATCACGACCCTCTTCATGACCGCCTTCTGCGGCGCCATGGTCCCCACCTCCTACTGGCCCGAACCCCTCCAACTCATAGCCGCCGCCTTCCCACCCGAACACACCCTCACCGCAATCCGCCTCACCCTCGACAACGCCCCACCAACCCAAATCCTCCCCAACCTCGCCTGGGCCGCAGCAACAGCCGCAGCCTGGCTCATCCCCGCAATCCTCTCCCTCCACTGGTTCGAATCCAACGCCAGAAAAAGAGGAACCATAGACTTCGGCGACTGACCCGCGAAGGCCTCCTAAACCGCTGGAGAGCGCCACCACGAACTCAAGCTCCGCAAGAACCCGTCGACGGCAGATGGTTCTCCAGAAAGCCAGGCGGCCGATCGCCGGATGAGCGGTGACGATCGTTTCCCTTGGCCTGAAGACACGATTCGGGAGCGTCACGCATGAGACGCACAGCCGGTAGAGGAGAAGCAGCGGCCAAGGAGCGACATTGCGCCCGGCGGCGGCGCGGCTGCGGTGCCCCCCGCGGTGCCCGGTCAGATGTGAGGGGCGTCCAGGTAGTCGGACATGGCTTGCCACATGCCCTTCGGGGAGCGGACGCCGCGCAGGACCTGTTGCATCACGCCGTTCTGGAAGAGGATCTGGACGGGGAGGTCGCCTTGGACGCCCCAGGCCGAGGCGGTCTCGGGGGAGCGGGCCACCTCGACCACTCCGATCGCGAGGCGAGTGCCGGTCAACTGGTCGAACTCGGAGAGCTGGCGTCCGAAGACCTGGCTGCTCAGGTCTTCGGCGCTGCCGAGCACCATGAGTCGCAGCCCCGGTCCGGCGAGGAACTCGGGGACGGTCGCGTCGTCGATGAATCGCATCGTTCAGCCCTGCACCAGTTCGTAGTGGCGGTCGCGCTTCCACTCGGCGGCGGTCCGCCAGCGGTTGTCGCCGGCGAGGTAGCTCAAGAACGCCCCGACCACGACCTCCCGGGACTGCCCGGACACCGTGTAGTGCAAGGCCGGGCCGCCGTCGCGGAACTCGAGGGTGAACGCGCCGTCCTCGGGGAAGAACACTGTGGATATGTAGGTCTGCGGCGCCGAGCCGAGGATCGCGATGAGCTTGTCGACCCGCCCGAGGGACTCCAGCAGCGCCTCGACCTGCTCGGCATCGGCCCGCTCGGTCTCCAGCTCGAAATCAGAACGCAGAAACATCCTCAACTCCCTCCGATCGCGAAGCCCCGCAGGCGCTCCGGTACGGTCTCGGGCTTGATCGGCTCGCCGTCCCAGGTGAGGCCCTTGCCTCGCGCGGACTCGATCCGGAACCTCCGCCCGTTCCAGTTCTCGCACTCGAGCCAGCCCGAGTCGGCCTCGCGGATGCGGCCCAAGGTCGACTCGACGTCGTCGAGACTGGTCGTGAACGGCTCGGGGTGCTCGACGTTCCGCTTGCCGGCGACCGCGAAACCATAGGTCAACGCTATGAACGGCTTCGGCTGCCGAGTCCAGTCGCTCACGGTCAGCTCGCGGCGGTACCGGCGGTTCGCGACGCCCTCCGACTCGGTCATCGACACCTCGCACCGCCATCCGGGGAACAGCCCGTAGATGCGGGTGTCGATCTCCGGGTCGTGGGCGGGAGTCAGGTCGGCGGCGGCGGGCAGGACCGCGATCGCGCTGTCGAACCGGTAGCGGCGCAAGGCGAGCCCGGGCACGGCGACCATCGGCGCGGCGTACGCCAGTTTCGCGATGTGGGCGTGCGCGAAGCGGATGAACCCGCCCACGTCGTCCCAGTCGGTGTCGGGCTTGGCGTTGATCTGGAACAGCGCCTGCCCGTCGGGCCGGGCCAGGAAGATCAAGCGCGCGAAGCGGTTCGGCTTGGTGCTCACCCAGGTGTGCGGGATGCCGGGGAAGTCCTCCAGCGGCATCTTCTCGCGGAACGCGGCGACGACGTCCATGCGCTATTTCGTCCCCTTCGGCGTGTAGTTCCCGTGCGGCGGACCGAGCGGTTCCTGGTCCTTGTACCGGTAGGTCTCCCCGTCCGTGGCCTCACCGGACTTCGACGAGTTGTCCTTCGAGGGCATCGGCGACAGGTTCTCGGGGTCGTTGTACCACCTCTGGCGTTCGTCCCACGACTGCTTGTAGCCCTCTTTGTTCCAGTACTCCACGACCGGTGTCTCGTGATCGTAGGTCACGTTGGTGACCGTCTCGCCCTTGGAATTGGTGCGATAGTAGTCGATTTCGTTACCGTCTGCGTCATGCCAGGTCAGGCGGTCGCGGGGGATCGGTTTGCCGGTCTCGGGGTCCACGGGCACGCCGTCGCGCACCTCGTAGCGGAGCTCGGGGCTGTCGGGCTTGGGACGCCCGCCCTCCAACGTGCCGGTGGTGCCGTCGGGCTGGCCGCCCTCGGAGGTGTAGCCGCGCACCATCGCGTTGTGGGTGTCCTGGCTGAAGCCCGACGGGAAGTACTTGTCGCGGTCGGAGGTGTACGGCTTGTCCGGGTCGCGGACCGGGTAGCCGTTCTCGTCGTGGATGAGCCCGTCGGAGCGGACGCCCCAGCCCTCGGGCAGGTCCACGTCGCTGGGCCAGGTCCCGTCCTCGTTGCGCTGGTCGTACAGCGAGCGGACGCCGTCCTTGTCGTCGCGGTCGACGATCGGCTTGCCGTTCTCGTCGCGCGGCAGGTCGCCCGGCGGGTTCGCGCCGTCGTCGCCGTCGCGGTTGTTCGGGTCCGAATCGTTGCGGGTCGGGTTGTCGACGTCGAGCGCTTCGGCGTTGGAGCGGGCGGTCCGCTGGATGTCACCGGTGGAGGCGTCCTGCCCGCCTTTGTTGCGCTTGGGACGACTGCCGCCGCTGTCGTCGTCGGAACTGCCCGGCTTGGGGCGCTTCTGGAGCAGGGTCGCGGCGCCGAGGACCGCGAGGAGGACCAGAGATCTTCTGAAGGCGCGCAACGGTCACCCCCGCACCAGGGTCAGCAGGTCCTGCAGGCTGTTGACGAGCGCGTCGACCAGCCCGGTGATGATGCCCAGCCAGCGCACCACGGCCGCCGCGATCTGCGAGGCGATGACCGGGATGGTGACCACGAAGATCGCTTCGACCGCCCACACGATCACGCGCGCGACGAGGTCGGCGATGAGGTCGCGCACGGTGTCGCGCACCGCCTGCACGAGGTTCCCGGCCGCGGTCGTGGCGGCCGAGAGCGTCTCGGCGGCCCCGGCCAGGCCGAACGCGGCCTCGACGCCGTAGAGGATCTTCTGCCGGTAGGCCTCGGCGGCGGCGTCGTCCCATTCGGTCAGGTCCGACTGCACCGCCGCGTCGAGCTGCATCCCGATGTCCCCCATGGCGGCCGCGATGTTGGTCCACGTCGCGGCATGCGAGGTGACCACGTCGGGCTTGCCGGTGAGGTCGTCGAGGATCTGCCGCAGCGGCTCGAAGTACTCCATCGCCCAGCCGATGCCCGCCGACAGGAGCGAGCCGATGGGGTCCATGACTATCGAGGCGCCGCTGAGCGCGGCCCCGGTGACGGCGAGTCCGCCGCTGATCCAGTTGCCGGACTCGATCGCGGTGACGACGCCTTTCGCGTCCTCGATCGGCCAGAAACCGGTCGTGGCGGTGCGGGTCGACTCGACGTCGGCCACCAAGGGGTTGTCGCTCATCGGGAACCGTCCCCCAGTTCGGATTCCTGCCGCTCGAACGAGGCGGCGGCCTCCTCGTCGGTGTTCTCGTACGCGGTGGCGCTCTCGCGCAGCGCGCCGGCGATCTTCCCGAGGTTGGTCTGGAGCAGCTTGGTGATCTCCTGCTGGTCCTGCTGGCGCTCGGCGAGGATGGGCGGAATCCACTGGCACAGCAGGCCGTAGGCCTCGTCGTCCTCGATGATCTGGTCGCCGGCGCCGATGACGTCGGCGAACGCGTCGGCGATGCTGTCGATGTTCTGCGCGTGGGTGCGAAGCTGCTCGGGGTCGACGCTGGGCATGTCAGGCCCCGCTCCCCGCGCCGCCGTCGAAGCGGTGCACGATCGCCTGCCCGGTCGCCGAGTCCGCGCCGACGGTCCGCTCCACGACCTCGCGGGTCTGTTCGGCGAGGTTCGCGCGGGCGGCCCCGATCGTGGCCATGATGGTCTCGCTCAGCCAGTCGGGCTGGCGGCCCCGGATGCGTTCGCTCAGGCGCAGATCGGTGACGTTGCCGCTGGAGTCGACGGTGACGGTGACGACGTGCGCCTCGTCCGTGGCGGTCGCGGTGACGGCCCGCAGCTGCTCCGAGAGCTCCTGCGTCGCGGCCGCCCGCTGCGCGGCGCTTTCCTGAAGGCCGCGAAGCCGTTCCCGGACGGCCTCGATGTCGATGCCGCCTGATCCCATCGGACTGTCGAATGGAGACTGCATCTGGGACCCTCCGGGATTCGCTGGGACTGTGCGTCATCCGAGGATATCTCCCATTTGCCATCCGGAGGGGAGTCGAACATCACCGACAACCGTTGTGCCGGTGCCGAACCGGGGCTGGCCCGGTTCGGCACCGGGCGGCGGTCATTCGGCGACGTCGATGGTCCAGGTGACGGCGAAGCGGTCGGTGAGCATGCCGAATCCCGGGGACCAGGCTGAGGCGGCGAGCGGTTCGATGATCGTCGCGTCCTCGGCGAGAGCGGTCCAGTAGCCGGTGACCTCGTCGAGCGTCTCGCCCCTGAGGGACAGGAAGAACGGCCGGTCGGTGATGGTCGCCCCCTGCTCGCGAGTCGTGGTGTCGGTGAACGGCTCGGTGCGGCCGGGGATGTCGTAGGCCATGACGCGGAAGCCGTTGTCGGCCAGCACCTGCCCGAACACGACCTTGTCCGCGCCCGGTGCCTCCGGGGGCATCCCGACCTCGGCGTAGGTCGTGATCTGGATCCGGCCGCCGAACACGCCGCCGTAGAAGTCGAGCGCGGCGCGCGCGGTGCCGGGGAAGTTCAGGTGGGCGGTGGTGGTGAGTGCCATGACGTGTCCTCGTCTCGTGAAGTTCGGGCCGACGAACATCGGCCTGGGCACGAGCGTGACAGCGGTATAGGACGGTTTCGGTCCGCTTCTTGCGCGAGAATGAGCCCATGAACGGTGCCTCCTCGCGAATGCTCACCTTGCTCTCGCTCCTGCAAGCGCGCCGCGACTGGCCCGGGGCGGCCCTCGCCGAGCGACTTGGGGTCACCACGCGCACCGTCCGGCGCGACGTCGACCGGTTGCGGCAGTTGGGATACCGGATCGGCGCGGCCAAGGGACCCGACGGCGGGTACCGGCTGGAAGCGGGCTCGGAGCTGCCGCCGCTGCTGTTCGACGACGAGCAGGCCGTCGCCATCGCGGTCGCCCTGCGTGGCGCGGCCGCGAGCGGGGTCGACATCGGCGAGGCCGCCGAGCGGGCCTTGGCGACGGTGCGGCAGGTCATGCCCTCGCGGCTGCGCCGCCGCGTCGACGGCATCCGCTTCACCAGCGGTCCCGACAGCGCCGCCCCCGTGAGTCCGGCCGTCCTGGAGGCGGTCAGCGACGCGGTGCGCGACCGGATGACCCTGCGCCTGGACTACCTCGGCGACCCTCGTCGGGCCGAGCCGCACGGGCTCGTTGCCCGGCACGGCCGCTGGTACCTCGTCGCCTGGGACCTCGAACGCGAGGACTGGCGCGTCCTCCGGCTCGACCGCATGCGCCCGCGCACTCCGACCGGCCCCCGGTTCGCGCCGCGCGAGGTCCCCACCGGCGACGCTGGCACCTTCGTCGACGCCCGCGCGAAAGGCTCAAAGGACCAGGACCGCTGGCCGTGCACCGGCGAGGTCGAGATCGCCCTCCCCGCAAGCGAAGTCGCCCCCTGGATCCGGGAAGGCCGGGTCGAACCGGTCGGCGAGCGGGCCTGCCGCGTCACCGCCGGTTCCTGGTCGTGGACGGCCCTGCTCGCCGACCTGCTCCGCTTCGACGCCCCGCTCCGCGTCATCGGCCCGCCCGACCTCGCCGAAGTGGCCCGATCGCTGGCCGCCCACCTCGACGACGCGGCTGCGCCGACTGCCGATCAAAATTCTACTTAGGACTTTCCATAAAGGAATTGTGGCTTCTGCTCAGCATGCCGACCAGCGGCGGCAGGACGCCCGACGCGAAGGAGACTTCGGAGCCGAGCAGCGCATAGGACGGCAGCCGGGTGTCGTCGGCGGGCCAGGTCGATCCGGTCGTCCAGAGAAGATGGGCGGCCGAGTCGAGCGCGAACACGACTGCCAGGGCCGCCGCGAGTGCGCGGAAGACCCGAGATGTCATCTCGGGTCTCCTCTCGTTCGCGGACCGTCGGCCCGCAATAAGAAGAGCGGCCCCGGAGTCGAAAGGTTCCCCGAGACTCCACGCTGGCCGCCTCGGCCGCCTTGGGCCGCTTGGCGATGAGGAGGGTCGTGCCGATCGCGTCCGCACGCCGCGATGCCGTGACATCGCAGGTCAGGGACGCAACGCGATCGTGGCCGGGATCAGCACTGCCGCAGCGGCTCCCACGATGGCCACGAGGGCGTAGCCGCCTTGGGCCGCAAGGGGACCGCAGGCCAGGCCCGCGGTTGCGGCGGCGATGCTCATGCCGACTTCGCCCAGGCCCTCACGCTTGAGGCGGGCCCGGCGGGGGGCCGCCGCGGTGAGCATGGCGCTGCCCGCGACCAGGGCGAGGTTCCAGCTGACGCCCAGGGCCGCCATCGCGACGCCGAGCGTCCACGGCGAGGCCGCCCCGGCCGCCGCCAGGGCGCAGGCGGCACACATCGAGACGCCCGCGACCATCGCCATCGGGGACGGCCCGAAGCGCTGCACCAGGCGCCCGCTGAGCGTCGAGGGCGCGAACATCCCGGCCACGTGGATGCTGATGACCAGCCCGATCACGGCCAGACCGCCGCCGTGCCGGTGCTCCATGTGCACCGGCGCCATCGTCATGACGCCGATCATGACCAGGTTCGAGACGCTCAGCACCAAGAGCCCCGGCAGCGCCGACGCGCCCTCGCCGCCGCTCGCGGGCACGGCCTCCGGTCCGGGCCGGTCGTCGCCCAGCCCCGCGAACAGCAGCGCCGCGGTGCACCCGAACGCCAACGCCCCGAACCCGAACGGCCCGCTCAGCTCCGGCAATCCCAGGCCCGCCGCGGCCGCGCCCATCGGAGCCAGCAGGTTCGGCCCGGCGACCGCCCCGATCGTGGTCGCCCCCAGGACCGACGCCATCGCCCTGGGCCGCAACGCCTCCGGCACCAGCTCGGCCGCCGCGTACCGGCACAGCATCACCATCGCCGTCCCCGCCCCGAGCAGCGCGCACCCGGCCAGCACCAGCGCCAGCGACGACGTGAGCGCGGCGAGGCCGACCAGGACCGAACCGAAGACGGCGACCCCGGCCCCCGACGACAGCGCCCTCCTGCGCCCGTAGGACGCGACCAGCCGCGACGACAGGGCCGCCGCGGCCCCCGCACCGGCCACCGTCGCGGTCATCGGGAGCCCCGCCGCCGCTTGCGATCCGGTCACCTCGAACGCCAGCAGCGATCCCGTCGCGCCCGTCAGCGACTGCGCGAACCCGCCCACGACACCGGCCGCGCGCAGCGTCCGCATCCCCGCGCTCTGGAGCATCGAGCGGCCGGAGGGCACTGCGGCCGATGTAGTGTTGACTGCCATGCGCCGAGACTAAAAGGCCGCCAAGGCGATTGGAATGGCCGACGAACCGGCCTGGGACCAGTTGACGTTGCGAACGAAAGGAGAATCCGGTGCAGACTTGGCGATCGTCCGAACCCGACGAGATCGACTGGAAGATCCTCGCCGAACTCCAGTCCGACGCCCGCCTGTCCTACAACGAGCTGAGCCGCCGCATCCACCTCTCCGCCCCCGCCGTGGCCGAGCGGGTGCGCCGCCTGGAGGAGTCCGGCGTCCTCACCGGCTACACCGCCCGGATCGACGCCGCCAAAGCCGGCCAGCCCCTCACCGCGTTCATCCAACTGCGCTGCACGAACGGCCGCTGCCTGCTCAAGAACACCACCGCCGACGACTTCCCCGAGATCACCGAGATCCACAAGCTCTCCGGCGAGCACTGCACCATGCTCAAGGTCCGCGCCGCGTCCCTCGCGCACTTCGAAGGCCTCATCGAGCAACTCGGCGACCACGGCGAGATGCGCACCCACATCGTCCTCTCCACCCAATACGAAGGCCGACCCCTCGCCCCGGCCCACACCGACAGGGAAGTCCACAACTCCGAAGGCTGGTCCCACCAGGGGCCTTAGGCGGTGTTTAAGAACCCCCGCCGGCCGTTATCCGGCCCATTCGCCCGCTCGCTTCGTTGTCGGCCTTCCGAATACAACACCGGTATTCGAAAGGCCTTCCGCCTCGCGAGCGAACGAATGGACTCGGATACCGACTCGCCGCGAGTTCTTAAACACCGCCTAGGACTCTCGCCACCACGGGGCGGTGCCGGACTGGTCGCGCAAGGCGTTGGTCAGGCAGTGGACCTCACCGCCGACGGTGCCGACCGCGTGCCCGTAGTCCCAGGCCTCGACCCACAGGACCCGGCTGCCGACACCGTCGAAGGCCGCCTCGGCGGCGGTCGCGAGCACGTCCCGCCCCGCGCCGTCACGCGGCCCGTGGGGGCGGATCGCGAGGAAGGCACCGGTACCGGTCTCGACGCCGTTGACGATGGCGGGCATGTGATTCGCCACGATGCCCTGGCGCGGATAGCCCTCCACGACGAGTTCGGTGAACACCGCCGGGACGCGGACGATCTCCTCCTCGTCGAGGCCGAGCTCCTCGGTCAGCACCGCGAGCGCCGCCTCGACGCCCTCGGCCGCGATCCGGTTGCCCTCGACGAGATCCGGGGCCGCCAGCGCCTCCGCGACGGTCATGGCCGCGTCGGTGTCGGCGCCCTGCACCAGCTCCTGGCCGCCGAGGCCCTCGGCGACCAGTGCTTCGAGCAGCCGCGTCCCCAAGGCCGGGTCGGCGACGACCGCCGCCCAGCCGCGGGGGCTGTCGGCCGCGGTGAACGACAGGAACTCGTCGATGTGGCCGACGCCGAGCCAGCTCGTGTCGATCGCGAGCGGTTCCTGATCGCGCTGCGCCTCAAGGAGTTCGACGAACGCGGGGTCGGGAGCGGCGTCGCCGCCGTCCGAGCCGTACAGGATCCTCCCGGCGGGCCAGGCGCCTTCACCAGTGGAGTAAGGCGGGGCGACGATGACGTTCCCGGTGGAGCTGAACGAACCCCAGAAGACGTTGTACTCGTCCTGGCCGACCCGTTCGGGGCTGTAGGTCTGGACGGCGGCGGTGTCGGCCCCGCGCAGCAGCGTGAACGCCGGCCGCCCCGCGTCGCGCAGCGGGAACTCCTCGGTGCTGCCCTCGGGGTCCACGACCGCCGAGCGCAGCACCACGGTCATGGTGTGCGGGGTCCCGCCCGGCCCGGGCATGGAGGCGTAACCGGTGATGAACTGGTCCCGCATCCACCGGTCGTCCCCGGTGGGGTACATGGTCAAGGCCCCGTCGAGCCCGGCCGACTCCAGGCCCGCGGCGAGGTCGTCCCGGAAGGCCTGTTCGCCCTCGTGCACGGGGGCCGCCTCCGCGTCCATGTCGTATCCGGCCCGCTCGGCGGCCTCGACGCCAGTGCCGTTGTCGGACACGATCATTCGGTCGATCGGCGCGAGCTCGTGGCTCAGCAGCAGCGGCGCGACACGGATGCGGACGCTGTCGGCGTCGAGGCTCCGCCCGTCCCGGACGGTCAAAGTCACGTCGACGAACCCGTCCCACCCCGCGGCCTCGCGGGCGAAGTCGGTGGCCTCAAGCGCCAGGTCGACCCCGTCACGCAGCCGGTCGGCCGGGATCGCGGTGCCCGGGTCGAGCACGGAATACTCCCCGTCGCCGTCGCTGATGAACAGCCGCGCGGGCGCGCCCTCGTCCACGGCGATCGTGCCGCTCGCTCCGGCACCGATCCCGCGCATCGGCTCGATCCGCAGCGGCGCCATGTCGAGGAGGTCGGCCGCGCCGTTGACCACCTCGTCCGCGGCGTCGTTGCAGGCGGCCAAGGCGTCGTCGCCGAACCGCTCCCCGTCGGCTCCGAGTGTCGGGCAGGCCTCGAGGTCGTCGTCGAGGTTGGGGACCACGATGGCGCCGCGGTCGGCACTCCAGTGGCCCCGGCCCGCGGCATCGTCACGGTCGACGCTGCCGTCGCGGTCGGTGTCGGCGAGCAGCAGCGCGGAGGCGGGACGCGCCAGGGCGTCCCAGGTCACCGCCCCCGCGCCGAGCGCCAGCACTGCGGCCAGCGCGATCGCGGGTCGTTGGAATCGTTGTCTTGCAGTCGAATCGGTCATGCCGCAACTCTGATCGGGCCCAGACGAGGCCGGTATCCCCGCGCGGCTGATTCCCGTCCCGTTCCGGAGCGAGCACTCTGCCTTTCGGCAGAGGGCGAGGCTCGCGGACTTGCTTAGACTTGGCTCCCATGAAGTCGGGGACGGTAGCGCGCTGGGCGGTCGCGGCGGCGGCGCTCGGCGTGGCAGGGGCCGAGGTGATCGCCACCGGATCGGCCGCGTGCGTACCCGCGGCGCTGGCCGCCGTCGTCCTGGCCTGGGGCCGGAAGGGCTTGCGTCCCTGGGCGCTCATGGCCGTCGCGGCGGTGTCGCTCATGGCGACGGCCGATCCCGCGGCGGCCACGTCGAACCGCGCCGCGGCGTGGTGGATCGCCGAGACCGCCGTGCTGATCGCATTGGTCGCGTCAGGTTCGCGCAGGGCCGCAACCGGATTCGAGGCGGCGGCCCTCATCGCGGCCATTGTCGCGATAGGACTGTCGCCGCTGCGGGTCGGCCTGCGCATGGACCCGCCCGCCGCCCCGGAGGAACTCGCGCTCCTGGTCGTGCTGTGGACGGCCGCGGCCGCCGCGGCGGCGTCCTTCGGTCGCCTCCTGCGCCGCCAGCGGGCCGAACGGGACCGGGCCGTCGGCGAGGCCCGCCGCTCGCAGCGGCTGTCGCTGGCCCGGGACCTCCACGACTACGTCGCCCACGACGTGACCGGCATGGTCGTGCAAGCCCAAGCGGCGCAGATGGTCGGCGCTCGCGAACCCGCGCACGCCCTGGCCGCGCTCGCCCGCATCGAGACCGCCGGACTCCAGGCGCTCTCCTCGCTCGACCGCACGGTCCTGCTCCTGCGCGAACACGACGACCTCCTCCGCGATCCCGGCGACGGCTTCACCGACATCGCGGTCCTGGCCCGGCGGTTCGAGGAGACCGGCGGAGCGAGGACCGCGTTCGTCATCGACCGCGGCCTCACCGGCCTCACCGTCCCCGAACCGGTCCGCGCGCTCGCGCACCGCGTCGCGGCCGAAGCCCTGACGAACGTCCGCAGGCACGCGCCGGACGCCGCCGAGGTTCGGATCTCCTTGAGCCGCCTCCCGGACGCCCTGGCGGTCGAGATCGCCAACGACCTGCCGACCGTCGTCAATGGACAGACGAGCCGGATCGCGGGCGGGAGTGGACTGCGCCAACTGGAACGCTCGGTGGCCGACCTCGGCGGGAGTTTCGCGGCCGGACCGGTCGACGATGCGACCTGGCGGGTGTCGGCGGTGCTGCCGCTATGACGATCCGCGTCCTCATCGCCGACGACCACGACCTGGTCCGCCACGGCTTCCACATGATCCTCGACGCCCAACCGGACATGACCGTGGTCGGCGAGGCCGCCGACGGCGAAGCGGCGCTCGCGGCGGCCCGTCGCCTCGGCCCCGACGTGGTCCTCGCCGACATCCGCATGCCGCGACTCGACGGCCTCGGACTCCTCAAGCGCCTCAACGAGGCGTCCGTCCCCGCGAAGGTCATCGTCGTGACGACCTTCGACGACGACGATTACGTGCGCGCCGCCTTGGATGCGGGCGCCGCCGGGTTCATCCTCAAACGCTCGGGTCCGACGCTGCTGATAGAGGCCGTCCGCGCCGCGGTCGCCGGAGACACCCTCATCAGCCCATCACTCACGGTGCGGCTCCTGACCGGCCTCGCCGGACCCAAGCCCCTCCTTGAGGACGGCCCCACCCTGTCCGAGCGCGAACGCCAAGTGGTCGAACTCCTCGCCGCCGGCAAATCCAACCCCGAAATAGCCGCAGCGCTCTTCATCTCCCCAGGCACCGTCAAGACCCACATAGCCAACGCCCAACGAAAGACCGGCACCCGCAACCGAGTGGCGATAGCAGCCTGGGCCTGGAAGACCGGCCTCGCCACCCCCTGACCGACCAGGCCGGCCCGGCCGCGGGCGTCGAATGGCGCGGCATCGCGACCCACGAAGCGCTCAATACGTTCCAGGCCCACCACCGACTTCGAGGTCAGCGCGTGGGCGGGGGATGAACGCCGCGACGATCACGCAGACCAGCGCCGCGCCGAGTCCGAGGGTGAGCGTGAGGAGGAAGCCGCCCTCGCTCGGCCCGGCCACGCCGCCGACCGTCGTGACGGACTGGGCGAGGATCGCGCCGCTGGCGGCCGCGGCGATGCTCGTGCCGAGCGAGCGCATCAGCGCGTTGAGCCCGTTCGCCGCCCCGGTCTCGTGCGCCGGGACGGCCTGCATGATCAGCGCGGGCATCGCCGCGTAGCCGAGGCCGACACCCGCACCGAGCACGACGTTGACGACGAGGATCTGCCACGCCTCGGCATGGAACATCAGCGCGATCCCATAGGCGAGGGCGAGCACCGCAGCGCCGACGATGAGCAGCGGCTTCGCACCCCAACGCCGCTCGACCCTGCCCGCGACGGGCGACAAGGCCATCATCGCCAGACCCGCGGGCGCGAGGATGAGCGCCGCCACCGTGAGCGTCAGCCCCAGCCCGATGCCGGTCGCCCGTGGCAGCACGAGCAGCTGAGGGAACACCACGTTCGACGCGAAGAGCGCGAAGCCCATCGCGACTGAGGCGAGGTTGGTGAGCAGCACCGGTCCGCGCGCACTGACCCGCAGGTCGACGAGCGGGTCCTTCACGCGCAACTCGATCACGCCCCAGATCGCCAGCACGAGCACGCCGCCGACCAGCAGCGTCAGGGTGCGCCCGTTCCCCCACCCCCAATCACCGCCTCGCGAGACGGCGACGAGCACACCGACGAGCCCGAGCGCGAGCCCGACGATCCCGACGACGTCGATGCGCCCCGGTGAG
This sequence comes from Glycomyces sp. NPDC046736, assembly GCF_040645615.1. Lineage (NCBI taxonomy): Bacteria > Bacillati > Actinomycetota > Actinomycetes > Glycomycetales > Glycomycetaceae > Glycomyces > Glycomyces sp. NPDC046736. The sequence goes on from NZ_JBEYYO010000019.1 coordinate 41,723, forward strand.
CGCTGCGTGCTGGAGGGCACGAAGACCGCATAGGCGAGGTAGGCGAGCACGGCGATGCCGGCCGCCACCCAGAACAGCGCGTGCCAGTCGAAGTTCTCGGCCACGACCGCGCTGACCGGCAGGCCGAGCGCGCCGCCGACGCCGAGCGTCGCACTGACGAGTGCGATGCCCGAGCCCAGCTGCCGCCTCGGCAGCACGTCGCGCAGGATCGAGATGCCCAACGGGATGACGCCGGCCGCCATTCCCTGCAATACCCGCGCGATCACCATCGTCACCACGTCGTTCGAGAGCGCGGCGAGGACGGCGCCGACCGCCTGGAGCAGCAGGAGGGCCATGGCGACACGACGCTTGCCGAACATGTCGCCGAGCCGGCCGGCGACGGGCGTGCAGACCGCGGCGGCCACCAGCGTCGCAGTGATCACCCACGCGGTGTTGCCGCTGGTGGTGTTCAGCAGCTTCGGCAACTCACCCTGGATCGGAATGAGGATCGTCTGCATGAACGACGCCCCGAGACCCGCGAAGGCGAGCACGGCGACGATCACCCCCGCACGCTTCGGCGCGTCGTCGGCTTCGCGCGTCCCGCCGCCATCGGCGCAGGCCAGGGTGACGTCCGGGATCGGAGTCGGGGTCGGTGTCTGGGCCATCGGTCGTTCATCCGTCTCTTCTGATCGTGATTGCTGTGAGACTTCGTCTCAGGCAACAGACACCGTATCATCATGTAGATTTCAGATCATGACCAACAAGGTGCGCGACCGCAGCCGCGAGATCCTGCGCGCCGAGTTCGCGGACGCCGCGGCCACCTTCTGCGCCGAACACGGCTTCGACGAGGTCACGGTCGACGAGATCGCACACGGCATCGGCGTCTCGCGCGCGACCTTCTTCCGCTACTTCGCCTCGAAGGAGGAAGCGGTGGTCTCCGCCGCACGCGGCTCCGCCGAACGCGCCGGCGCCTTCGCGCAGCGGGTCGCGCAGACCGCCGACGCGGCCGAGCCCGGCACGACCGTGTGGGCGATCATGCGCACGGCCGCCGAGCCGATGATCGACACGGCCGAGACGCGCGGAGACCCGCTGCGGGCGCGCATCCGCATGATCACCGATGTGCCCTCACTCAAGGGACACCTCGCCTCCCAGCGGCGCAGCGAGCAGTCGGCCGTCGCCGAGGTGCTGCGCGGGTATCTCGGCGACGACCGCGCCGCCCGCGCCCTCGCCGCCGCCGGAGTCGCCGCCGTCGACCTCGCCTGGCAGGAATGGGCTCGCACGCCCGACTCGAACCTGCGCCCCCTGCTCGACGCCTACTTCACGGCGCTCGGCGACGTCGCTGCGACGAAGCTGGGCTGAGCCGGTTCCGGGCCGCGCGAGGCGCAGGGGCGTCGACGCCTACGGGCAACTCAGAGAACGGATCCCGCGCCGCTCGCGTCGGCGAGGTAGGACCAGACGTTCGCCGCGATCCCGGGAACCGGATTCGCGGTCGCCCGGTTCGCGTCGATCCGGATCGGCGCTCCTCGCGTGCCGCGGGCGGGTCCGTAGAACTCGCCTCCCTCTGCGTGAGGATCCGTCAGCGCGCGGACTCCCGACCACGCCGCGGCGTCCTTGCCCTGCGCCCAGGGGGTGTAGGGGTTGCGCTGATAGCGCACGGTCTCGTCTCGGATGCCGGTCCGGCGCGGTGTCTTCGCATCGACCCCGACCCCGGGGTGGGTCAGGATCGACGAGACGGGCAACCCCGCGGCGCGGATGCGTCGATCGAGCTCGTAGGCGAACACCTCGGTGGCCGTCTTCGCCTTGACGTACGCCGCGATGCCGGTTCGCGGCGTGCGGTCCAAGGCGTCCACTCGCATGGGGAACTGTTTCACGAAGCCGGTCGAGGCGTGGACGATGCGGCTGTGGCCGTGTTCGCTCCCCTGCTCGCCGAGGCGCGGGAGCAATCGCGAGACGAGGGCGACGTTGGCCACCACGTGGGCGCCGAGCAGCAACGGCAGCCCGTCCTCGGTGATCGCCTTGCCGGAGAACTGCATCGGCCCGCCGTTGAGGAAGATCCCGTCCAGACGCGAGAAGGCCGCGAGCCGCTCGGCCGCCGCCGCGACGGACGCCAAGGACGCGAGATCGACCTGCACATGGTGCGTCACCGCATCCGGTACCCGCTCTTCGATCGTGGCGCTCGCCCGGCGCAGCTTCTCCGCGGATCGCGATGCCAGCACGACCTCGGCGCCGGCAGCGGCGAGCTGCTCCGCGGCGAAGTATCCGATCCCTCCCGTCGCGCCGGTGACGGCGTACACGCGCCCGGTGAGATCGGGCAGTCGATGCGGGTTCCACGTCATGCGATCCTCCAATACGGATAACTTATCCGTTTAAGGTAGCACAAGCGGATGGCCCATCCGCTTTCGCTAGGATGACCGAATGCCCGCCATGAGATCGGACGCGGCCCGCTCCCGCACGCGCATCCTTGAAGCGGCGCGAGGGCGCCCGTCGGACACCATCCGCCTCAACGACCTCGCCCGCGAGACCGGACTCGGTGTCGGAACGGTCTACCGGCACTTCGCGACGGTGACGTCGCTGATCGAGGCCCTCAACATCGACGCCCTGGAGGAGTTGGCCGGGGCCGCCCGGCGCATCGCCGAGTCGTCCACGCCCGGCGCGGAGTTCGTCGACCTGGTCCGAAAGGGCGCGGAACTACAGCTGGTGCGCGACGGGCTGAAGGAACTGCTGATCGCGGAGGACGTCTCCGCCGAGGTGCGCGCGCTTCGCGACGAGTTCCATCGCGCCGCCTCCGTCGCGCTCGACGCCGCGATCGCCGAGCGACGGATCCGTCCGGACCTCTCGATCGAGCACATCCAGCAGCTCGCATGCGGCGTGGAGTACGCCGCCCGCCTCGGTGATCCGAGCGACCACCCGCTCCTGCTCGACGTCATGGTCAACGGGCTTCGCCCGCACGACGAGTCCACACGCTGAAGCGAGCGCACGAGCGCTCGGTACTCCCCGCATCATCGGCGAGCCGCCCTTGATCGCGCCGTGATCGTGAGGCAGCGCCCTCGCCCCGAGGAGCCGCTCGACGGACTACTGCGTGAAGGGCAACGCTGCTGTGGCAAGTGTGAGCGCGTCGACCTCGCGCACCAGAGGCGACTGCGCGAGCGGCAGCGCCCGCCAGAGGACGAGGCCGTTGACGACGCTGAGGAGGAAGTGCGCCCTGGCCGTGTTGTCGCCCTCTTCGAGCGCCCCCTGCTCGACCAGGACCGAGAGCCACGTCTCGACGCGACGCGCGGCCTGTTCGTCGAAGGCCGCGTAGGTGGCGCGGACGTCGTCGGGCGCGTCGAGGCTGATGTAGTTCTGGAACATCTCACCCCATAGCGCCCGAGCCTCGTCTCCCGTGCCGATGGCGGCGACGAGCCTGCCCAGGTTGTCGATGAGGCGCTGCCGCGCGGGCACCGCCGTGTCGTGGATGCGGTCGTCGGGCATCGCCGACTCGTACATCGACGCGAGGACGGCGTCGAGCAAAGCGCGCTGTGTCGGGAAATGATGCCGCAGCGTTCCCATGCCGACACCCGCCCGCTCGGCGACGGCGCGCACCGTCAGGCGCTGCCCCGCTCCCTCTTCCATGATCGACGTGGCTGCGTCCAGGATCTTGCGTCGCGTGCTCATGGGCCCTCCCGTGTTCTTCGAACCGAAGCAGCACCACGTTAGCACATTGTGCTACCGTACGTGTTAGCACAATGTGCTAGTCATTGAGCTCGACAAGCGTCGCCGGTGACTACCCGTCCGACCGCACACGCCGTGCGGCATACACGCACTTCAAAGGAGGGACCTCATGATCGAGACCCTGCAGGACTTCACCCAGTCGTTCCCCGACTGGCTTCAATGGTTCGCCGTCTTCCTGGTCGCCACCATCCCGTTCGTCGAGTCGTACACCGGGACGCTCATCGGCGTCGCGATCGGCTTGCATCCGGCCGTCGCGGCGAGCGCGGCGATCGCGGGGAACGCCGCGGTGGTCGTACTCATCGTCTTCCTCTCGCGCCGGATCCGACGACGTGTCCGATCGACGCCCGAGCCGGCGACGACCTCTCCCGGACGCGAGCGCGTCGGCCGCCTGTTCCAGCGATTCGGGATCCCTGGTGTCGCGCTCATCGGCCACCCCACGCAGATCTCGTCCGCGGCGATGGTCGGTTTCGGCGCGAACCCCAGCAGGGTCCTCGCCTGGGAACTGGTGTCGGTGGTGGTCTGGGGAGTCGCCGTCGCGGTCCTCGGCGGACTGGGCATCCAGGTACTCGGGCACTAGAGACTTCACACGAAAGGAACGCATCATGCGCAGAAAGCACAGATTCCCCGCCCTCCTCGCCGCCGCACTCGTCCCGGCAGCACTCCTGGTGTCCTGCACGACGGAGGCCACCACGGACACCGCTGAGACGGCGCCCGATCTGAGCCGCTTCTACGACCAGGACCTGCGGTTCGAGTCCTGCGAAGGCTATGCCGTCACCGAACTTCAGGAGACGACGTTCGCCGCCGTCACCCGCGCCGAGTGCGCCCGCCTGACGGTTCCGGTCGACTACGACCGCCCCGACGACGGCACCACGGAACTCGCCGTGACGCGGATGGCCGCAAGCGGGGACGCGAAGGGCTCGGTGATCGTCAACTCGGGCGGCCCCGGCGGTTCCGGCCAGTTGCAGGCCATCATCGCCTCCGTCGGTCTGAAAGACACCGCCATCACCGAGCAGTACGACATCGTCGGCTTCGATCCGCGCGGTGTGTCGGCGTCGTCCCCGGCCATCGACTGCTTTTCCGACGAGCAGAACGACGAGACCGGGATCGTGTTCCCCGCCGGGGTCCTCCAGGGCGCTTGGACGGCGGCGGACACGGAGGCGATCGCCGACGAGTGCGTCGAACGCACCGGCGGCGAGCGGTTCCTCGCCGAGGTCGGCACGCCGAACGTCGCGCGCGATATGGACATCCTCCGAGCGGTCCTCGGCGACGAGAAGCTGACCTACATCGGGCAGAGCTACGGGACGCGGCTGGGCGCCGTGTACGCGGAGATGTTCCCCTCGAAGGTCCGCGCGCTCGTCCTCGACGGCGCCCAGGACCCGACCTTGCAGACCGCCGAACGGAAGGTCACTCAATACGCCGGGTTCCAGCGTTCCTTCGACCTGATGGCCGACGCCTGCACTCAGACCCCGGACTGCGTCCTCGGACAGGACCGCGATCAGGCGCTGATGCGGTTCCAGGAGATCGTCCGCCCGCTGATCGATGAGCCCGCGACGACCAGCAGCGGCCGGACCGTGGACTTCAACACGGCGATCGGCGCCGTCATCGGCGGGCTCTACCAGTCCACGACCTGGCCCGCAGTACAGGCCGGGATCGCGGAGCTGACGCAGGGCAAGGGCGACACACTGCTCGCCCTCGGCGACGGGTTCGCCGAACGCGGCTCCGACGGGGTCTGGTCGAACTACCTCGAGGCGAACGTGGTCATCAACTGCATGGACGAGCAGCGCCGTACCCCCGAGCAGGAGGAGGAGCTGCGCGCGCAGATCTGGGAGGAAGCCCCGTTCCTGGACCCGGGAGAGAGCGTCGAGGGCGCGCGCGACGGCTGCGAGGCCATGCCGGGCGACACCGAGCTCACCTACCCGTACGCGCAGGACATCACGGGCCTCCCCGCCACCCTCACCATTTCCATCACGGGCGACCCCACCACCCCGTACGAGGGCGGCGTCACCCTGGCCGACACCCTGGGCGGCACCCTCCTCACCGTAGAAGGCGAACAGCACACCGTCGCAATGAGCGGCGCGAACGCATGCGTCAACGACGTCGTCAGCGAGTACATCGTCGACCTCAAAACCCCCGACGAAGGAGCCACCTGCACCCTCGACTGACCGTCGCAGTGCCCTCCTCGCCCCGAACCGGTCCCAGGCACAGGGCAACAAAATAGGGACCTTCAACAAGAAGGTCCCTAATGTACTCAATATCTGTGGAGCTTAGGGGATTCGAACCCCTGACCTTTTCCATGCCATGGAAACGCGCTACCAACTGCGCCAAAGCCCCTTGGTGTGGTGTTCCGGAAGGTCGGAGACCTTGGAACCCGCATAAGTTTACACAGGGGCGCGGGGTGGGGCCGGGGTGGGGGCGGAGATGGGGGTCACGTTTGTGAGCTGGGGTTTTGTGGGCCCCTCTCGGGAGAGAGGGGCCCGGTGGCTAGTTCCAGTTGAGGCCGGGGGCGTAGCGGCGGGGGCGGAGTTTGGCGATCAGTTGGGCCGCCACGTCGAAGAGGCGGCCGGTGGAGCCGGGCGGGCCGACGAGTTGGACCGTGGCCGGGGCGCCGTCCGAGCGCATGCCGACCGGGACGACGAGGGCCGGCAGGCCCGCGAGGCCGAAGGGCGCGGTGAAGGTGGCCGTGCCCGCGAGGTGGGTGACGTTGGCGCGCAGCGTGTCGGCCGACCAGTCGCGGGCCGCGGGCGGGGCCGCGGGCAGGCCCGGGGTGATCAGGAGGTCGTAGTCCTCCTGGTCGAACCAGTCCTCCAGGTGGCGCCGGACCCGGTTGCCGTCGCCGAGCACGCCGCCGAACAGCCCCCGCAGGTACGTACGCTCGCCGACCGAGACGAGCCGCCGCGTGCGCCGCTGGAGCCCGTCGGGCCCGCATTTGAGGCTGCGCAGGTACGCCGCGCACGTCCACGCCCCCGAGGACGCCGAGGTCAGCCGCGCCCCGAAGCGCGGCTTGGCCCGGAACGTGTCGTGGCCCAGGTCGGTCAGCGATCGCACGGCTTTGAGCAGCCACGTGGTGGCGTCCTCGTCGACGCGGGCGGGCAGCGGCGCGGCGTTCGTGGCCGCGATCCGCAGCCGCCCGGGGTCGCCGGTGCCGCGCGGGGCCCGGTGCGTCAGCGCCGCGTACGCGAGCGCGGCGTCCTCGACGGTGGTGGCCATGACGCCGACGTGGCCGCCGAGCCAGTGGTCGGGGTCGGCGTCGATGTCGGCGGGCACGTGCTCGGGGCTGTACGCCACGATCCCGCAGGCCGCGGCCGCGGTGCGCACCCCGCCGGCAGAACCCGGTCCGTCGAGTCCGATGCCGATCGGGGCCGCGCCGGTGGCCACCGCCAGAGCGGTGCCGCCGGAGGGCCCGCCGATGCCGCGGTCGGGCCGCCACGGGTTGGCCGGGACGTTGCCGTCGTCGTCGGTCGCGGGCCACAGCCCCAGTTCCGAGGAGCGTCCGAACGCCACCACGACCGCGCCCGCGCCCCTGATGCGCTGCACCGCTTGGTGATCGGTGTCGGCGATCGGCAGGACCGCCGCGTTGGAGCCGAGCCTGGGCGCGTGCCCGGTGACCGGCAGCTGCTCGCAGACCGCGACCGGGACCCCGGCGGCGGGCAAAGAGTCGCGGTTGTCGATCTCGTCGACGGCCGCGGCCTCGGCGAGCGACTCGATCTTGCGGACCCCGGTGAGGGCGCCTTCGCCCTCGCGGTGGTCTTCGATGCGCTGGAGGTGGTGGTCGACGACGATCGCGGCGTCGGCGTCGCCGCGCCGGACCGCCTTGGCTATCTGCTGCGCGGTGGTTCCCGACCAGCTCACTGCTCGTCCTTCTTTCTCGCGGGGGTTGGCGGTGACGGGGGCGCGGACTCGGTCCGCGCCCGCCGGCTAGCCGAGCGCCTGGCGCAGGTCGGCCAGGAGGTCGTCGGCGTCTTCGATGCCGACCGAGAGGCGCACGAGGTCGGCGGGGACTTCGAGCGCGGAGCCGACCACGGACGCGTGGGTCATGCGCCCGGGGTGCTCGATGAGCGATTCGACGCCGCCGAGCGATTCGCCGAGGATGAACACCTCGGTGCGCCCGCACACGTCCAGGGCCGCCTGCTCGCCGTCCTTGTGCCGGAACGAGACCATGCCGCCGTAGCGCTTCATCTGCTTGCCTGCCAGGTCGTGTCCCGGATGCGTGGCCAGGCCCGGGTAGCGGACCTCCGCGATCTTCGGGTGGCCCGCGAGGTATTCGGCGACGCGTTCGGCGTTGTCGCAGTGGCGGTCCATGCGCACCCCGAGGGTCTTGATGCCCCGCAAGGTGAGGAACGCGTCGAAGGGGCCGCCGACCGCGCCCATCGCGTTCTGGTGGAAGCCGATCTTCTCGGCGAGTTCGTCGTCGTTCACGATCACCGCGCCGCCGACGACGTCGGAGTGCCCGCCGACGTATTTGGTGGTCGAGTGGACCACGATGTCGGCCCCCAGCGCGAGCGGCTGCTGGAGGTAAGGACTCGCGAACGTGTTGTCCACGACCACGGTCACGCCCGAGCGGTGCGCCAGGTCGGCGATCTGCTCGATGTCGGCGATGTTGAGCAGCGGGTTGGTGGGGGTCTCGACCCACACCATCTTGGTGTCCGCGTTCATGGCCGAGGCCAGGTCGGTCAGCGGGGCGGCGGTGTACCGCAGGCCCCACTTGGCCGCGACCTTGTCGAACAGGCGGAACGTGCCGCCGTAGGCGTCGTCGGGGATCACCACGTGGTCGCCGGGGGCCAACAGCCCTCGCAGGATCGCGTCCTCGGCGGCCAGCCCGGACGCGAACGCGAAGCCGTGCGAGCCGCCTTCGATCGCGGCCAGCGAAGCCTCCAAAGCGGTGCGCGTGGGGTTGCCCGAGCGCGAGTACTCGTACCCGCCGCGCAGCCCCCCGACGCCGTCCTGCTTGTAGGTCGAGGTGGCGTAGATCGGCGGAACCACCGCTCCCGTAAGCGGATCGGGCTCCTGCCCGGCGTGGATGGCGAGCGTGGAGAACCCGTGGCCCCTGACGCCGCCCGTGACAGAGGTGGACCCTGTGCCTTCATGCATGCCCCTACGCTAACCGACGCGAGTACCGATGCAGTGTGATAGGCACGCTATCGTGCAGTGTCAACACTTCCCGGCTTCACAGATCGAACCAACCTCACGGAGGGGACGCCTCATGGGCTTCGACGAAGTACACAAGATGGACATCACCGGCGACGGCGTCGACGACACTGTCGGCGTGCGGCGCAACGAGGACGGCTCGGTCGAGTACCACGTGGACGTGGACGGCGACGGCGTGGCCGACCTCAAGGCCGTGGACGTCGACGGCGACGGCGTGATCGACCACGTGCTCATCGACCAGGACGGCGACGGCGTGTACGACACGGCCGCCGTGGACGTCGACGGCGACGGCCAGCTCGACGCCAGCGCCGAGAAGTAGCGCCGCCGCAAGGCCATCCGGAACGACTTCGCGCCGCGGGCGCCCCGATCTCGGGGCGCCCGCGGCGTCGTCTTCACTGACTGTTCACTTGGGGCCGAGGGATTCAGGCCTCGGCGCGCTCGGATTCGGAGCGCTCGACGCAGAACTCGTTGCCTTCGGGGTCTTTGAGGGTGACCCACCCGGTGCCGTCGGGCCTGCGGTGGTCCTCGTAGAGGGTCGCGCCCAGGGTGAGGAGCCGCTCGACCTCGTCGTCGCGGGTGGTGTCGGGGACCAGGTCGAGGTGCAGGCGGTTCTTGACGCTCTTTCCCTCGGGGACGTTGATGAACAGCAGCCCGGGGTCCTCGCCGCCGGGGCCGATGAAGTTCTCCTCGTCCTCGGGCGCGTTCGGGTACTTCGGGTTCTCGACGTAGCCGGTGACCGCCGACCAGAACTTGGAGAGCGTGTAGCTGTCGCGAGCGTCGAAGGACACTTGTCCGATCTTTGAAACCATCCGCACACCGTAGCGGCATCGGGCGACGCCTGGCGAACGTCTTTCCCCCGTGACAGACTTGCCGAATGAGCATCGTGCATCCGGTCCTGAAGCACCCGATCGAGGGCTCGCCGGGCCCCGACGCCCAGATCGCCTACTTCGGGATGGGCTGTTTCTGGGGCGCGGAGCGGCTGTTCTGGCGGGTGCCCGGCGTGTGGACCACCTCGGTGGGCTACATGGGCGGCAACACCGAGAAGCCCTCGTATGAAGAGGTGTGCACGGGCCTGACCGGGCACGCCGAGGTCGTGCGGGTCGTGTTCGACCCCGCGCTGGTCGCCTACGAGGACCTGCTCAAGGTCTTCTGGGAGAACCACGACCCGACGCAGGGCATGCGCCAGGGCAACGACATCGGCACCCAGTACCGATCCGTCGTCTTCACGACCACGCCCGAGCAGCAGACCGCCGCCGAGGCCAGCCGTGAGGCGTTCGCGCCGGTCGTGAGCGCGGCCGGGCTGGGCGCGATCACCACCGCGATCGTCCCGGCGGGCGCGTACTGGCTCGCCGAGCCCTACCACCAGCAATATCTGCACCACAATCCGAACGGATACTGCAATCACGGCCCCAACGGGCTCTCGTGCCCCGTCGGGGTCGTCCGCGCGCAGGTCGACGTCGAGCCGCCGCGGGCCTGACCGGGAATTCCCTCCAGTACCGACCCATCCGCGACGCGCCCCGCTCCGAACCATCCGCGAGTACTCGAGACGGGAGCGCGATGACATCCGACCAAGGCAGCGGTGCGGCACGCCGTGAGCAGCCGCGGCTGACCGCCGTCCCAGGCGAGGCCGCCGACACTCCCGAGCAGCTGCTGCATCGCACCGCGCTGGGCGACGAGGACGCGTTCGCGCAGCTCTACGACCTGACCGCGCCGCGCGTCTACGGGCTGTGCCTGCGGGTGCTGCGCGATCCGGCCCAGGCCGAGGAGGTCGCGCAGGAGGTCTTGATCGAGGTGTGGCGCACCGCGACCCGCTTCGACGAGCGCCGCGGTTCGGCCAGTGCCTGGGTTGCCACGATCGCGCATCGCCGCGCGGTCGACCGGGTGCGTTCGGCGCAGGCCTCGGGCGATCGCGAGCGCCGCGCGGCCGCGGCCGACGCGCCCACCGAGGAGGGCTACGACGCGGTGGCCGAGGCCGCCGCGGTCCGCCTCGAACACCGGCAGGTGCGGCGCTGCCTCAAGACCCTCACCGAGCTCCAGCGGCAGGCCGTGACGCTCGCCTACTACGGCGGCCACACGTACCGCCAGGTCGCGGTCCTGCTGGAGGCCGCCGTCCCCACCGTGAAGTCGCGCATCCGCGACGGACTGGTGAAACTGCGCGACTGCCTGGAGGTGGCACGATGAGCGCCGACGTCCACACCCTCATCGGCCCGTGGGTCCTCGACGCGGTCGACGAGGACGAGCGCACCCTCGTGGAGCGCCATCTCACCGAGTGCGCCGAATGCGCGGCCGAGGCCGCCGAACTGCGCGAGACCGTCGCGCGCCTGTCCGACGTCACGATCGCCGAACCGCCCGCGGGCCTTCGCGACCGGGTGCTGCACGCCGCGCACCGGACCCGCCAGGAGGCCCCGCCCGCTCCCGCTCCCGAACCGGCGCGCGCCCGGCCCCAGCGGCGCCGGGTCAGGATGCCGCGCTGGCGTCTGGCGCTGGGGGCCGCGGCGATCGCGGTGGCGGCCGCGTTCGCGGGGATCGTGGGGACGGTGGCGGTGCTCCAGTCCACGACCGAGCAGGACCGGGTCGCGACGGTGCTCGAAGCGGCCGACGCCGAGGTCGCCTACCAGGAGGCCGAGGGCGGCGGGCGCGTCACGGTGATCGCTTCGGAGTCGCTCGACGACGCGGTCGTGGTCGTCTCCGACCTCGCCGCTCTGAGCGAGGACCGCGCGTACCAGCTGTGGCTGGTCGACGCGGAAGGCCAGCAGTCGGCGGGCGTCATGGACCCGGGCGACTCCTCGGCCACGATGCTCGTCGAAGGTCTCGGCGACGCCGACCTCATCGGCGTGACCGAGGAACCGGCGGGCGGCTCGACGAGCCCGACGCTCCCGATGATCGCCGACGTGGCCTTGCCCGCGTAGCGCCGCAGGTGGGGCCGCTCCTCGCCGAGCGGCCCGCCCGGGCGGGTTCGCTGGGGCGAGCCGGTCGCGTCGGGTGAGTTCTGGTCGCTTCCGCGCCCGCGTAGCACCGAGGGCGGCCCGGTCGGGCGGAATCGTTCGGGCGAGCCGGTGGCGACCGGCGGAAGCGTCGCGTTTCGTCGGGCGCGGCGCACCGTCGACGCGCGAGGCGAGTACCTGTCGCTTTCGCGGGAACGCGGCGGGTTTTGCCGGTCGGTGCGGACGTACCGCGCTTCGGCCGGTCGGCCACGGCGGGCCGGGCCGGTTTCACCGGTCGGCGCGGGTGGCGCAGGACGCGCTTCGCCGCCGGGCCGCCGCCTTCGCCGGGCGACTACGACCACCGCAAGCGGGCCGGATCTTCGGATCCGGCCCGCTTCGTGCCTGCTCACGGCATTGATCCGAATTTCTTCGGGCCGGGACCCATCCGGGGGCGGTCCGGCCCCGAATCGGGGGCATGAAGGCGAAACTGACAGCGGCTCTGGCCGGCATCGCGTGCGCCGCCGTGGCATTGGCCACCGCGCAGCTCGCGGCCGCGGCCATCGCTCCCGGGAGCGCGCCGGTGGCCGCGATCGGGGCCGCCTTCATCGACGCGACGCCCGAGCCGCTCAAGGAGTTCGCGATCCGCGCGTTCGGCGAGTACGACAAGCTCGTGCTCCTCGGCGGGATCGCTCTGGTGCTGCTCGTCCTCGCCGCGGTGACCGGGGTGCTCGCACGCCGCCGCGTCGCCGTCGGCTATATCGTGCTCGCCCTCCTGGGCGTGGCGGGTGCGGCAGCCGCCCTCACCCGTCCCGCCGCCGGGCCCTCGTGGGCCCTTCCGTCCCTCGTCGGGGCCGCGTGCGGTGCCCTCGTGCTCGGTGTGCTGCTGCGGGAGAGAGCCGCCGCACCGGTCCCGGGCCGCGTGGTCGACCGCCGCGGGGTGCTCATCGCCCTGGCGGGGGCCGGTTTGGCGGGGGCGGCCGGATGGCGGCTGAGCGGGACTTCGGACCTCGAGTCCGCCCGCGAGGCGCTCCGGCTGCCCCCGCCGACCGATGTGGGCCCGGCCGGGACCGGCCTGGACGTCCCCGGGATCACCCCGTACCTGACCCCGAACTCCGACTTCTACCGCGTCGACACCGCCCTGGTGCTCCCGCGCGTGCTCCCCGACGACTACCGGCTCAAGATCGGCGGCCGCGTCGCCAACCCCATGGAACTCTCCTATCAGGACATCCTCGACCGCGGCCTGGTCGAACGCGAGATCACGATCTCCTGCGTCTCCAACGAGGTCGGCGGCACCCTCGCCGGGAACGCCCGCTGGCTCGGCGCGCCCCTGGCCGACCTCCTCGCCGAGGCCCGCCCCGAGCCCGGCGCCGACCAGGTCGTCTCCCGCTCGGCCGACGGCTGGACCGCGGGCACGCCCACCAGGGCCTGCACCGACGGCCGGGACGCGCTCATCGCCGTGGGCATGAACGGCGAGCCGCTCCCGCACCAGCACGGCTTCCCGGTGCGCATGATCGTCCCGGGCCTGTACGGGTACGTCTCGGCCACGAAATGGCTGGTCGAGATCGAACTGTCCTCCTTCGACGACTACGACCCGTACTGGGTCGAGCGCGACTGGGCCGCCCAGGCCCCGATCAAGACCTTCTCCCGCATCGACTCCCCCAAGCCCCTGGGGACGATTCCGGCCGGGCCGGTGGCCGTGGCCGGGGTCGCGTGGGCCCAGCGCAGGGGCATCGAGCTGGTCGAGGTCCGCGTCGACGAAGGCGAGTGGACCGAGGCCGAGCTCGCGCCCGTCATCGGCCCCGACACGTGGCGTCAATGGCACCTGACCTGGGACGCCGAACCCGGCCGCCACAAGCTCGAAGTGCGGGCGGCCGACACCGAGGACCTACAGACAGAGGAGCGGCAGCCGCCGTTCCCCGACGGCGCGACCGGGTGGCACTCGGTCGTCGTCACCGCCGAATGAGACCCGGGGCCAAGGCCCCGACCAACACAGAAAGGCAAGAACGATGAGCAATCGACTCCTGAAGCGCACCGGAGCGCTCGTAGTGGCCGCCGGGTTCGCGTTCGCCCTGACCGCTTGCGGTTCGGACGACGGGAACGGCGACGCCGAGGACACCACCTCGACCGAAGAGGAGATGACCGAGGAGCAGACCACCGAGGAGGACATGGCCACCGGCGAGTTCGGCGCCGCCTGTTCCGCGGTGCCCGCCGACGGCGAGGGTTCCTTCTCGGGCATGGCCGACGACCCGGTCGCGACCGCGGCGAGCAACAACCCGGTCCTGTCCACACTGGTCACTGCTGTGACCGAGGCCGACCTGGTCGACACGCTGAACTCCGCTGAGAACATCACGGTGTTCGCGCCGACCGACGACGCGTTCGCGAAGATCCCCGAGGCCGACCTGAACGCGGTCCTGGCCGACCAGGAGACGCTGACGAGCATCCTCACCTACCACGTGGTGGGCGAGCGCCTCGCGCCCGAGGACCTCACCGGCACGCACGCCACGCTCCAGGGCGAGTCCCTTGACGTGACCGGCTCCGGCGAGGACTTCACCGTCAACGGCGAGGCCGCGGTGGTCTGCGGCAACGTGCAGACCGCGAACGCCACGGTCTACATCATCGACACGGTCCTCATGCCGTAAACCGATACGCTGCCGGGGCCGTCCAGTGAGGACGGCCCCGTCGACGTCGTCCTGGAGCCGAGATGACCGATCTGCTGCTGTTCACCGCCGACCTGCGCGTCCACGACAACCCGGCGCTGGCCGAAGCGGCCGGGGCCGACCGGATCGTGCCGCTCTACGTGGACGATCCGCGGCGGCGCTCGAACCCGAACCGCCGCCGGTTCCTCCTCGAATCGCTCGACGACCTGCGCGCATCGCTCAGGGACCTCGGCGGCGACCTCGTGGTCCGCTCGGGCCCCACGGTCGAGCAGGTCATGAAGGTGGCCGCGGCGACCGGAGCGCGGGCCGTGGTGTGCGCGAGGGACGCCGGGAGGTTCGAGACCCAGCTGCGAGCAGACCTCGCCGAGGCCTGCGAAACTGAAGGCATCGCCTACCGGGCCACGGCCGGACCGTCCGCGGTCGAGCCGGGGCGGCTGCGTCCCAGCGGCGGCGGCGACCACTACAAGGTCTTCACCCCGTACTGGAGGGCCTGGTCGCAGGCCCGCTGGAGAGACGTGGCGGCCGAGGTCGACCGCCTCCGCGTCCCCGACCTGCCCGAGAGCGACGACCTCAGGCCCGAGGCGACCGAAGCGGACCTGCCGCCCGGCGGCGAACGGGCCGCGCTCGCCCGCCTGGACGACTGGGAGGCCTCCGGTTACGACTCAGGCCGCGACGACCTCGCCGCCGACCGCACCTCCCGCCTCAGCCCCTACCTCGCGCTCGGCTGCCTCTCGGCCCGCGTCCTCGCGGCCGATCCGCGCCTGCCCGAGGCGTTCGTGCGGCAGCTGTGCTGGCGGGACTTCCACCGCCAGGTCCTCGCCGCGTTCCCGGCCCTGATCGACACCCCGTACAAGCGCAACATCGAAGAGGACTGGGACGCCGACCTCACCGCCCTCCAGGCCTGGCGCACCGCCACCACCGGCGTCGACATCGTGGACGCAGGCATGCGGCAGCTGCTCGCCGAAGGCTGGATGCACAACCGGGCCCGGCTCATCTGCGCCGGATACCTCACCCGCACCCTCGGCCTGGACTGGCGCGACGGCGCCGACCACTTCGCGCGCCACCTCGTGGACCTCGACGAGGCCAACAACTGGGGCAACTGGCAGTGGACGGCCGGGACCGGCAACGACACCCGGCCCAATCGCGGCTTCAACCACGAGCGCCAAGCCGCCCGCTTCGACCCCGACCGGGTCTACCGCCGCCGCTGGGGCTGCTCGTGAGGCTCCCATTCGGCGCTGACGGCCTTCATCGCCTCGGTGCTCACGTCCAGGAACCGGGCCACGACCTCCCGCTCGGCCGGGCCGAACCCGGCCCACGCGGCGGCGAACGCCCGCGCCAGCGGCACGAACATCTTGCGGCCTTCCTCAAGGCCCGCTTCGGGAACGGTCAAAGCGACCCGGCGGCGGTCCCCGGTGGGCTTCTCGCGCGCCACGTGCCCGACCGCTTCGAGCCGGTCGATGAGCGCGGTCGTGGCCGAAGGGCTCAGCTCCAGTTCCCGGGCCAGCGCCGAAGGCGACATCGGCTCGCCGCGGCGGGCCGCGTCCAGGAGCAGCGCGAGCGCGTTGACGTCGGTGCGGTGGAGCCCGTGGCGGGCCCCGAAGCGCTCGGCGTACCGGTCGGATTCGACCGTGAGCGTCTGGAGCAGCCGGGTCAGGTCCTGGTCGGAGGGCGCGTCCGGGCCGTCTTGGGTGTCGCGGGTCATGCGCGCCGTCCAATCGGTGAAGTGGGCCGCCTTGTAGTCTACTATTTCGATGATCGAAATACTTTTCGACTGAACTAACGCGCAGGAGTCCCGCCATGGCCCCCGACCGACCCCGTTCCGTCCCCCGCTGGCGCTGGCTGCTGCCCGCGCTGCTCGCCCTCGCGTGGCTCGCCGTCGCCGCGTTCGCGGGCCCGTTCGCCGGGAAGCTCAGCCAGGTCGCCGAGAACGACGGCTCGGCGTTCCTGCCGTCCTCGGCCGAGTCCACCGAGGTCAACGAGCTGCGCAAGGCCTTCACCGACTCCGACTCCACAGTCGCGATCATCGTCGCCGAACGCACTGAGGGACTCTCCGACGCCGACTTCGCCTACCTCGCGAGCGCCGGGACCGAGCTGGCCGAGCTCCCGTTCAACGCCGGGCCGCCGCCGCAACCCTTCCCCTCCGACGAGACCCCGCCCGAGGCCGCGCAGATGGTCGTCGTCATCGACTCGGGCACCGACGACGCTGAAGCGGTGGCCGAGATCCGCGAGATCCTCGACCAGGATCGTCCCGGCGGCCTCGAAGTGCTCGTCACCGGCCAGGCCGCGCTCGGCGCCGACCTCGGCGAGGCCTTCGGGGAGGTCGACGGCCTGCTCCTGCTGGTGGCGGCCTCGGTCGTCGCGGTGATCCTGGTGCTCGTCTACCGCTCCCCGCTGCTGCCGATCCTGGTGCTCCTGTCGAGCGGGTTCGCCCTGGCGGCCGCGAGCGCGGCGGTCTACGCGCTCGCCGACGCCGACGTGATCAGCCTCAACGGCCAGTCGCAGGGCATCTTGTTCATCCTCGTGTTCGGCGCGGCCACCGACTACGCGCTGCTGTTGGTGGCGCGGTTCCGCGAGGAACTGGCCTCGGCCGACCGGTTCACGGCCGTGCGGCGGGCGCTGCGGGCCACGATCGAACCGATCGCGGCCTCGGCGGGCACGGTCACGCTCGGCCTGCTGTGCCTGCTGTTCAGCCAGCTCGAATCCAACCGGGGCCTGGGGCCGGTGGCGGCGATCGGCATCGCCGCGTCCTTCGTGGCCGCCACGACGTTCCTCCCGGCGGTGCTCGCGATCTGTGGCAAGGCCGCGTTCTGGCCCAGGCGCACCGCCAAGGTCCGAGGCGGGTCGCGCCTGTGGCGGGGCGTGGCCGGGCTGGTCCGCCGCCGCCCGCGCCTGGTCTGGGTCGTCACGGCCGCGGGCCTGGCCGTGGCCGCCGCGTTCATGGTGCAGCTCAAGGCCGACGGCACCGCGCAGACCGACGTGTTCCTCACCGACGTCGACTCCGTGGCCGGTCAAGAGGTCCTCGCCGCGCACTTCCCGGCCGGTTCGGGCACGCCCGCGGTGATCATCGCGAACGCCGATGCCGCTGAGGAAGTGCTCGCGGCCGCCGAGGTCGACGGGGTCGCTTCGGCGGCGCCGGTCGTCGACGAGTCCGGCGCGGTCCGCGAGGCCGAGGGCCTGGTCATGATCGAGGCGGTCCTGGAGGACGCCCCCGACAGCGAAGCCGCCGAGGCCACTGTGGAGCGTCTGCGCGAAGCGGTGCACGACGTGGACGGAGCCGACGCGAAAGTCGGCGGCCCCACCGCGATCCAGCTCGACACGCTGAAGGTCTCCGAAAGGGACCGGGCCGTGATCATCCCGATCGTGCTCGCCGTCATCCTCGCGGTCCTCATGCTGCTCTTGCGTTCGGTGCTCGCGCCGCTCCTGCTCACCGCGACCGTGGTGCTGTCCTTCGGCGCGACCATGGGCGTCTCGGCGCTCGTGTTCAACCACCTGCTCGGCTTCCCCGGAGCCGACCCGACCGTGGTCCTGTTCGGGTTCGTGTTCCTGGTGGCCTTGGGGATCGACTACAACATCTTCCTCATGACCCGGGTCCGCGAGGAGTCGGTGCGGCTCGGCACCCGGGCCGGGACGCTGCGCGGCCTGGTCGCCACCGGCGGGGTCATCACCTCGGCCGGAGTGGTGCTGGCCGCGACGTTCTCGGCGCTCGCGGTCCTGCCGATCCTGTTCCTCGCCCAGATCGCGTTCGTGGTCGCGTTCGGGGTGCTCATCGACACGATCATCGTCCGCTCGCTGCTCGTCCCGGCCCTCACCTTCGACCTCGGCCGCCGCGTCTGGTGGCCCTCGAAGCTCGCGAAGGTAAGGCCCTCAGGCCGCGAGTAAGGGATTTCAGGCCTCACGCGAGAGGAACTAAGCCGGGTAAGGGCCGGGGCGACGCGGACTGCTGATGCCCCGGCCCGGGCCTCAGCCCGAGTATTGGTGTCAGGCCGGAAAAGCTCCGGCCGCAACACCGAAGGACTGAGGATGAACGACTTCGACCTCCACTACATGCACTACGCCCGTGCCGAGGAGCTCCGCAAGAGCGCCGAGAACGAGCGCCTCGCCCGCAAGCTCGTCAAGGCCGCCAAGGCCACCCGCCGCGGCGGGGACGGCGCTCGCAACGCCCACAAGACCGGCGTCGCCGACCGCGTCGCCCGCGCGCTGGGTCGCAGGCACGAGACGGCCACCGACGCGGCCGCCTCCGGAAATGACACCACCACCGTGTCATAAGGGCATGTCATGATTGCTGACATGCCGCGCCTGGGTTCCGACCTTCCGCTCTTCGCCCGCGACGCCGAACTGGCCGCCCTCCGGGACGCCCTCGACGCCGCGAAGCGAGGCCGCCCCGCGACAGTGCTCCTTTCCGGAGACGCGGGCGTGGGCAAGACCAGGCTCCTCCACGAGTTCGCCGACCACGCCGGTGACGGTGTCCGCACCGTCACCGGCCACTGCCTCGACACGGCCGACTCCGCCCTCCCCTACCTGCCCTTCGCCGAGATCGTCGGCGGTCTCGCCCGCGACCTCCCCGACCTCGTCGCCGCCCATCCCGGCCTGCGCCCCCTCCTGCCCGGCCACCCCGTCGCCGCCGAAGGCGACCTCGGCCGCCTCGGCCTCTTCGAGGCCCTCCACGCCGCCCTCGCCGACCTCACCTCCGAGCAGCCGGTCGCCATCGTCATCGAAGACCTCCACTGGGCCGACCGCTCCAGCCGCGACCTCCTCGCGTTCCTCACCTCCCGGCTCACCGCCCAGCGCCTCCTCCTGGTCGGCACCTACCGCGCCGACGCCCTCCACCGCGGCCACCCCCTCCGGCCCCTCCTCGCCGAACTCGTGCGACTCCCCGCCGTGCAGCGCCTCCACCTCGACCCCTTCGACGCCCAGCACGCCGCCGACTTCGTGCGCGAACTCAACACCGGGCTCGACGAGCAGACCGTCTCCAAGATCGCCGCCGCCTCCGAGGGCAACGCCTTCCTCGCCGAGGAACTGGCCGCCGCCGAGACCCACACCGTCACCTTCGAACTCGCCGAAGTGCTCCTCGCCCGCCTCGAACGCCTCCCCGAAGCCGCCAAGCAGGTCGTCCGCCTCGCCTCCGTCCTCGGCCGCCGCTTCACCTACCGCCGACTCAACGCCGCCGCCTGGACCCTCCTCGACGAGACCGGCCTGCGGCACGAAAGGGAACTCGACCAGGCCCTGCGCGCGGCCATCTCCCACGGCATCATCGTCCAGAAGAGCGCCGACACCTACGCCTTCCGCCACGCCCTCCTCGGCGAAGCGGTCTACTCCGACCTCCTCCCCGGCGAGCGCATCCGCTTCCACCAGCGCATCGCCGAATCCCTCGCCGACGACGACGGCAAGGGCGCCGAAGCCGAACTCGCCCACCACGCCAACGAGTCCGGCGACTTCCCCTGCGCGCTCTCGGCCTCCGTGCGCGCCGCGAACGAGGCGGTCGAGCTCGCCGCCCCCGCCGAAGCGCTCCTGCACCTCGAACGCGCGCTCGCCCTGTTCAACCGCGTCCCCGCCGAGAAACGCCCCGAAGGCATCACCGAGCTGCGCCTGCTCCTTCGCGCCGCCTCCAACGCCGAGGCCTCCGGCGAGATCAAACGCGCCCAGTCCTACTCCGCGGCCGCCGTGGCCCTCGCCGACGCCTCCGGCGACCGCGTCCAAAGGGCCTCCACCCGCCGCAAATACGCCCGCTACCTCCTCACCATCGAAGGCGACGAGCCCGACGCCCACCGCGTCGCCATGGAGGCGTGGGAACTGGTCAAGGACGACGAGCCGCACGCCGTCAAGGCCTGGAGCCAGGCCATCCTCGCCCGCACCAGCGACGCCAACCGCTACCGGGACGAGGACGCCCCCGCCCGCTGGGCCGCCGAGGCCATCGCCACCGCCGACGCCATCACCGCCGCCGGAGTCGACCCCGAGGCCAGCACCGGGGCCATGGGCGACGACACCGCCCACCTCGCCGCCAAGGCCGACGCGATCCTCAGCGTCGCCACCGCCGAGTTCCGCCGAGGCCGCCTCACCGCCGACGAAGCGGTCGCCAAGCACTCCGAAGCCCTCGCGCTCGTGCGCGGCATCGGCTGGTACGAGGTCGAACTGCGCGCCCACTTCCGCAACGGCCTGGTGTTCATGGAGCACGCCCGCCTCGACGAAGCGCTGGTCCACTTCGAACGCGGCGCCGACCTGGCCCGCCGCACCGGCGACAAATGGAGCGGGTTCGGCATCGAACTGGCCGTCCGCGAAGTCATGTGCGCCTACATGCTCGGCCGCTGGGACGAGGCCGAGGCCAGCAGCGAGATGGCCTCCAGCGTCCTCCCCGGCGTGGTCCTCACCCGCCTCACCGCCGCCGTCCTCCTCGTCGACGTCGCGCGCGGCCGCTTCGAGACCGCCGACCGCCGGTTGGACTACCTCGCCGACCGCTGGCAGCTCGACGGCCAGGTCCTCGCGCTCGCCTCGCTGTGCGGCGCCGAACTCGACCGCTGGCGGGGCCGCCCCGCCGACGCGCTGCGCCGCGCCGAGCAGGCCACCGAGTGGATGACCCGCATGCGGGGCTACTACCTCGCCGGGCTCTCGGTGTGCGTCGCCGGCGTCGGCGCCGCGGCCGACCTCGCCCACGAACGCCGCCAAGGCGGCGACCTCGACGGCGCCAAAGCCGCCGTCGCCGCAGGTGAGCGCCTCGGCGAGCGGGCCCGGTTCTTCCTCGAACACGGCCGGCCGCTCTCGGGCACCCTCGGCCCCGAAGGCCGCGCCTGGCTCGCCCAGCTCGCCGCGGAGGAATCCCGCCTGAACTCCGACGGCGACCCCGACCTGTGGCGCGCCGCCGCCGAGGCCTTCGACTACCGCAGCGCCGCGCCCGGCTTCGTCGCCACCGGCACCGGGATCGCGCTCGACGAGACCGAGCGCCTCGAACTGGCGCTCAACGACCCGTTTGCCTCCGAGACGCTCGCCGCCCTCGAAACGGCCGAGACCTCAGGCCGCCACTGGGCCGAACCGTACCGGCAGGCCTACGCCCAATGGCGACTCGCCGAAGCGCTGCTCGCACTGCCCGGCAACGAGTCCCGCACCGAGGCCGCCGCGGTCCTCAAGGAGGCCAAGGCCACCGCGTTCGGCCTCGGCGCCGAACCGCTGTGCCAGGCCCTCGGGGCCCTGGCCAAACGCGCCCGCCTCGACGCCGAGGTCCCCACCTCGACCCCGTTGACTCCCAGGGAGCTCGCGGTGATCCGCCAGGTGGCGAAGGGCCTCACCAACCGCCAGATCGGCTCCGAACTCTTCATCTCCGAGAAGACGGTCAGCGTCCACCTCTCCCGCGCGATGGCGAAACTCGAAGTGGCGGGCCGAGCGGCAGCGGTCAACGCGGCCCACCTCCGCGGCTACCTCACCGACTCCTGACCTCTCGCCCCGCAATCGTCGCGGCGTGGGCGTGGGCGGGCCTGCGATGATCATTCGCCGCACCGCCGCACCGCCGCACCGCCGCACCGCCGCACCGCCGCACCGCCGCACCGCCGCACCTTCCTTCTGCGGCGTTCGGCGTGGCCTGGCCGCTTCCGACCGCTACTGCGGGTTGACTCGCCCGGTCCGCGTAGTCCTCCGGTGGTATGCGGATTGACCTCTCTCGCCCGATGCCGGGGTCGGGCCCGCGCACGAGTATTGCGGACATGAAGCGGCGTAAAGCACTCAAGTGGACCCTCATCGGCGGGGGCATCGGTATCGGCACCATTGCGCTCGGCGGCGCGGGCGCGTTCGCCTGGGTGTACTCGGCATCGAGGATCGACACCTTCGGCAAGATCGACTTCGACAAGCCCCTGGTGGTCCCCCCGCTGGCCGAATCCGTCACCGACTCCTCTGGCTCACGCGTGTTCGACCTGGAGATCCGGGCTGGCGCGACGCAGTTCAAGGACGGCAAGGCCACCGACACCTGGGGCGTCAACGGCGACTACCTCGGCCCGACGATCCGGGTCGAGCGCGGCGACGAGGTCGCGTTCGCGGTGCGCAACTCGCTCGACGTGGCGACCTCCATCCACTGGCACGGCATGCACCTGCCCGCGGTCATGGACGGCGGGCCGCATCAGATGGTCGAGGCCGGCGGCGATTGGGCGCCCCAGTGGATGATCGACCAGCCCGCGTCGACCCTCTGGTACCACCCGCACCCGCACGGGGAGACCGCCGAGCACGTCTACCGCGGCCTGGCCGGGATGATCATCATCGACGACGAGGAGTCGCAGGCGCTCGGCCTGCCGCAGACCTACGGTGTGGACGACCTGCCGATGGTGGTGCAGGACAAGAAGTTCGTGGGCAACAACCAGATGGTCGAAGGCGGCCGGTTCATGGGCACCCAGGGCACCATCGGCGACGAGGTGATGGTCAACGGCACCCTCGGCCCCTACTTCGACGTCACCACCCGGCTGGTCCGCCTGCGCCTGCTCAACGGCTCCAACGCCCGCATCTACAACTTCGGTTTCAGCGACGACCGGCCGTTCCAGCTGGTCGCCACCGACGGCGGCCTCCTGCCGGAGGCCTGGGAGACCCGGCGGCTCCCGCTCTCACCGGGTGAGCGAGCCGAGATCGTGGTCGCGTTCGAGCCCGGCGACACCGTCGATCTGCGCTCCTACCCGCTGGAGGACGCCCACCAGGGCCCGTTCAACCGCTTCAACGGCGGGGACGACAAGCTCGACGTCTGCAGGTTCCGCGCGGCCGACTCGCTAAGCGACGACACCGAGGTCCCTGCGGTCATGAGCACCGCCCCCGACCTGGCCGATGCGGAGGTCGCCGAGGAGCGCCGGTTCGCCCTCTCGGGCTTCAACCAGATCAACGGCGAGTCGATGGACATGCAGCGCATCGACTTCGGCGTCCGCGAGGGCACCGTCGAAGTCTGGGAGGTCTCGAACTCGGACGTGTACGCGCACAATTTCCACGTGCACGACGTGCAGTACCAGGTGCTCGACGTGAACGGGGAGGAGCCGGAGCCGCACATGCGGGGTTGGAAGGACACGATCCAGTTGATCCCGAAGCGGCACTATCGCATCGCGATGCGCTTCAGCGAGTACACGGACCCCAACGTGCCCTACATGTACCACTGCCACATCCTCGCCCACGAGGACGCAGGGATGATGGGCCAGTTCGTGGTCCTCGGCGAGGGGGAGGAGATCGGGCAGGTCCCGACTGTCGACTCGGCGCACGCCCACGGCTGAGGCCGAGGGAGCGCCGCCGCCCGGGTCGGGCTCCGGGCGGCGAGGCGGGCGGGCCGGACGTAGGCACCCAAGGCCCGCCCGCCTTGAAGCTAAAGGGAGTTGGAGGCGATGTGCTTGGCGATGGCGGGCAGGTCGACGTTCTCCTTGAACTCGAAGCGCACCTTGCCCAGGCCCGAGAACCACAGGTCGAGTTCGCCGTCGTTGTCCATGAGGCCGTCGGTCTCCACCGAGTAGGCCTGGATCTTGCTGTAGGGCAGGATCGAGTAGTCCCGCTTGCGGCCGGTGATGCCCTGGACGTTCACGGCGATGATCCGCTTGTTGGTGAAGACCACGAAGTCGCGCACGCCTTCGAAGACCAGCGCGACCTCTTCATCGTCGACGAGCAGGGGCTGGACCTCATTGGCGAAGCCGGGCTTCTCGGTGAGCTTGAGCTTGAATACCGAGCCGTTCTTGAAATCGATCATGCGGGCAGGATATCGGGTGCGAGCTGGTGTCGCTTGACACCGTTTCAGCGCGGATAGTGCTGTGCCGCAAGGGACGTGGCTTGCGCTATGACCACTTTGACCGACCGCCCGAGTGCCTTCGCGGCCGCGGCGGCGTCTTCGTATTCGACTGAGGCGTTGACGATCTCGCCGTCCTGGCGCGCGATCTTGACGCCGATCTCGCACCCGTCCACGACCACCGAGGTGTACTCCCGGTCGAGCGCGTACTTGTCGATCTCGTAGGAGCGCATGCCGATCGTGGTGGTGTGCCGCACCAGCGCGGCCCGCACCGCGTCGACCGCCTCGGCCCGGCACAGCACGTGCACGGTGTGCGCGGGACGGCCCTTCTTCATGAGAATCGGTGTGAGCCAAGCGTCTGAGGCCCCGGCGTCGAGCAGCGCCGCGAGCGCGGCGGGCCAGACGCGCGGGTCAAGATCATCCACATTGGTCTCGATCACGACGGGCCGAGGAGCGGAAGCGGCGGGTTGCCGCGCAAGGAGTTCGGTGCGATCCTGGCCGTCGCCGTGGTCGCCGTGGTCGCCGTGGTCGCCGTGGTCGCCGTGGTCGCCGTGGTCGCCGTGGTGGACTTGCTCGTGGCTGTGGCTGTGGCTGTGGCTGTGGCTGTGGCTGTGGCTGTGGCGGTCGTGCGAGTGCCCATGCGGCTCCCGCGCATCCGCGCTGCCGTGCGGATGCGACTCGTCGGCCGCACCCACCCGGTGCCGATGCGCATGGGCCGCAACCCGAGTGGACCGAACCTCCCGCCCGATCACGATGCGCAGCAGGTTCGCCCGCTCCTGCGGGTCGCGACCGCCCGCCCCGACGCCCACACGCTCCACCACCATCTCCGGCAGCGGCCCGTAATCCGAAGCCGCCGCCGCGATGATCGCCGCTCCCGTCGGCGTGCACGCCTCGTACGGCACCGCGCCGACCACCGGCGCGAACGCGTCAGCGAGCACGGCCAGCACCGCAGGAGCAGGCAGCGGAATCGACCCGTGCGACCCGCGCGTCGTCCCCCCGCCGACAGTCACCGTCGAAGCGGTCACCGACTCGATCCCCAACGCCGCCAACCCGGCGGCCGCACCAACGATGTCCGCGATCGAATCCAGCGCACCCACCTCGTGGAAATGCACCTCCTCCACGTCGATCCCGTGCGCCGCAGCCTCAGCCGCCGCCAACCGCGCGAACGCCCCCAACGCGAGCTTGCGCACCGGCTCGTCGAGCCCAGCGCCCTCGAGCATCGCCCGGATCGCCCGCCACCGCCGATCCGTGGCCACCTCCGGCACCTCGACGTGCACCTTCACACCCGCAAGGCCGTGCCGCGCGACCCGCTCGGCCCGCAACCGCACCGGCTCGGTCCCCAGCGCGTCCACCGCCGCCTGCATCACGTCCAACCCGACCCCGGCGTCGACCAACGCCCCCAGGAACATGTCACCGCTGGCACCAGCCGAGCAGTCCAACCACGCGACCGTCACCGCTCCGCCTTCACACCCAGGATCCGGGCCGCGCTCATCGCCGCCCCGAACCCGTTGTCGATGTTCACCACGGACACCCCCGGCGAACACGAGTTCAACATCGTCAACAGCGGCGCCAGCCCCCCGAACGCCGCCCCGTACCCGACCGACGTCGGCACCGCCACCACCGGCGCGCTCACCAGGCCCGCCACCACGCTCGGCAGCGCCCCGTCCATGCCCGCCACCACGATCACGCAGGCCGCCTCCCGCAGCTCCCCGACCTTGTCGAGCAGCCGGTGCAGACCCGCGACGCCCACGTCGGCGACAAGCCGCGCGTCGATCCCGTTCGCCAGCGCCACCACCTCGGCCTCCCTGGCCACCGGCAGGTCCGAAGTCCCCGCGCACACCACCGCGAGCGGCCCGGCCTCCGCGGCCGGGAACGCCCCGACCGCGCACACGCCCGACTCCACCAGGACCTCCGGGCCGAACGCGGCCCGCACCGCCTCCACACACGCCGCGTCGCAGCGCGTCGCCACCGCCACCCGCGCCGGATGCGCCTCACGCAACGCGGCCAGAGCGCCCACGACCTGCTCAGGCGTCTTCCCCGCCGCGTACACGGCCTCGGCCGTCCCGGTCCGGGCCGGACGCCCGACGTCGATCTTGGCCCAGCCCAGGTCGCGGTAGGCCTCCCCCTCGAAATGCACGAACCCATCCTCTCCCGCTCGGGATGCGAACCGCCACCCGAACCGTCCACGACCCGCACACCCGTCCCGCCCGCAGCGTTCCCTCGCGTGTCTCCGGCACCGACTATCGTCAAGGAGTGTCGATGCCGCTGATCGCCGCCCATCGAGGCGCCAACGAGTTCCTCCCCGAGCACTCCCTGGCCGCGTTCCGGCAGGCCATCGTCGAAGGAGCCGACGCGTTCGAGTTCGACCTGCGCCTGACCGCCGACGCCCACCTCGTGCTCCACCACGACCGCACCGTCAAACGCACCGCCGGAGCCAAAGGCGCGGTCGCCGACCTCACCCTCGCCCAGCTGCGCGAACTCAACTTCGCCCACAACCACCCCGACTGCGCCGGAAACCCCGAGGCCGAGCGCATCCCCACCCTCGAAGAGCTCTTCGCGCTCGTCGTCGACTCCGGGAAGGACCTGAAACTCCTCATCGAGGCCAAACACCCCTCCAAGTTCGGGCCCCGCCTGGAACTGCGCCTGTGGGAGACCCTGCGGCGCTGGCCCGGGCTCGACGTCACCGTGATGTCCTTCTCGCGCGCCGCGCTCAAGACCTGGCGCAGGCTCGACGTCGACACGCCCCTGGTGTGGATCTTCGAGTACCCGTTCCGCCGCCCGCCCGAGGGCGTCCAGGTGCTGTCCTCACGCGTCGACTACATCGAGTCGAGCCCCGAATTCGTCGAACGCAGCCACGAGGCGGGCTACGAGGTGTACACCTGGACCGTCAACGACGCCGACACGGCTCATCGCATGGCCGGGCTCGGCGTCGACCTCATCTTCACCGACCGGCCCGCGGCCGTGAGGCAGACCCTCAGCGGCTGAAACGCGGTGGGACAAGACGGACTCGGGGTCCGACGGTAATGCTGGCGTCATGGCGCGGCAACAGGTAGGTTGCTGTATAGCCTCCCCACGGCACGTCGGAAGGAAGGGGAAACGCGATGCCCGCTGCGATACCGGCACCAGAGCGGCTGCGCGTCCCCCACCAGTCCGGAGCGCCCGGGCAGGTCCGCCGCTGGCTCCGCGACTCGCTCCCCGACCTCCCCGACGAGGCCCGCGACGACCTCCTCGTGTGCGCCACCGAACTGGTCTCCAACGCCGTCCGCCACGCCCGGCCCCTGCCCGGCGGCGAACTGTGCGTCACCTACACCCTCGGCCCCGCCGACGTCGAGGTCCGCGTCGTCGACGGCGGCTCGCGCACCCACCCCCACGTATGCGCGGTCAACCTCGACTCGGCCCACGGCCGCGGCATGTTCATCGTGTCCAAACTGTCCGACGACTGGGGCGCCCGCACCCTCGGCGACGGCAGCCAAGAAGTCTGGGCCAGAATCCCCCTCCGCTGACTGAAGGCGCAGCCGCTTCGCCGACCGGCTTCCCTTGGCCGACCGCCGCCGCTTCGCCGACCCGCGCTTCCCCTCTCGTCCTCGCGCCCCCGCTGTGAGACCTCCGTCTCACTTCCGTTGCGCGGCTTCGCGAACCTCCGGAAATGTCACACCCTGCCGGGACCATTGAAAACCGGGGCCCACTACCCCAGGGGCCGAGGACCTCGGTGCTGCCCGGAAACGCCGTTCGCGCCGTCCCCGTACGCTGTCCGGGTGTCCAACCGACCCGTGCTCATCGACCTCGCCTGCTACGGCCTGGCCGCCCTCTTCGCGGGCGCGACCGCGCTGTGGACCACCCTCGACTCCCACGCCGGGTGGGGCGCGATCGCCTTCGGCGGCTACCTCCCCGCCGCGATCTGCGCCGCTGTTCTCCTCGCCCAGCCCGGCCAACTCTGGAGGCGCCGCGCCCTCGTCGCCGGGGCCACCGCCGCCGCCGTCACCGCGATCCCTCTCGTCGTCATGGCCGTCGAGCGCGCGAACGGCACCCCGGGCCGCGCCCAAGAGGAGGTCCTCGTCGTCGAGGCCTCCGCGACCCGCCTGATCGACACCGGCAGCCCCTACCTCCACGCCGACACCATCGCCGCCCTTCCCGAACCGCTCCTGGGCTACAACCCCTACCAGCCCGGCATGGCCCTCTTCGGCATCCCCGCCGCGCTCGGCGGCCACCACTGGTGGACCGACGCGCGCCTCTACTTCCTCCTCGCCGCCCTCGCCTGCGCCGTCGGCGCGGCCCGGCTCCTGGCCGGTCAGGCCGGCAAGGGCACGCTCCTGCGAGCGATCCAGGCGACCTTCCTGTTCCCGGTGTGCGCCTTGACGTTCGCGACCGGAGGCGACGACATGCCCGTCGTCGCCCTCATGGTCCTCGCTTTGGCGTTCGCGCACCGCGAGCGGTCCTTCGCGGCCGGTCTGGCGATCGGCGCGGCCGCGGCGCTCAAACTGTTCGCGTGGCCGGTGGCCGTGGTACTGGCGTTCCTGCTGTGGCGCCGTGACCTGCGGCGCTACCTGGCCGGATTCGCGATCCCGGTCGCGGTGACGATGCTGCCGGTACTCGTCTTCGACGCGCGAGGGTTCTTCGACAACGTGCTCGCGTTCGGCCTCGGCCACGGCGTGGTCACCTCGCCCGCGCAGTCGCCGCTGCCGGGGTTCCTCATCGCGCAGCACCTGCCCGGCGGCGGCGTGATCGCCCCGGCGCTGCTCGGCGTGGCCGCGCTGGTGATCGCATGGCTGCTGTGGACGCGGCCTCCGGCCTCGGCCGCCGCCGCGGCGCTGTGGTGCGCGACCGGGCTCTCGGCCGCGTTCATGCTCATGCCCTCGACCCGCTTCGGGTACCTGCTGTACCCGGTGGTCCTGCTCGGCTGGTGGCTCCCGCTGCGCGACGCGATCGCGGGCACCGCCACGGCCGCCCTCTTCGCCGACCAGCCCGAGGACGACGAGGCGGTGGACGAACTCGAACACGAAACCGGCCCCGGCCCCTCGCTCGCGGTCGAGTGGTGGCGCTGACCACGAGCCGCCGCGCGCCAGCTCCACACCGTTCCGGCCATGCCGCCGTCCCGCCGCACCACTGGCTCCCACACGTCCGAGCCGCGGCGCACGGCACCTTACGGCGGACCGGCCCGCGTTCGGGACGTAACCTTTCAGGCGATGTCGTACCCCTGCGGCATAGTTGAATTGGGGGGTCCCCAGGTGTCCGTTTTGAAGGCTAGTGCCGGATTTGCGAAGTTGCTCAGACGGCCATGTCGACGAAACGCGACAGGTGGAGCTGCGCGGCGACCGTGATCGTGTCGGTGGCGCCGTTGCGGTGCTTGGCCACGATGAAGTCGGCCTCGCCCGCGCGCGGGGACTCCTTGTCGTAGTAGTCCTCGCGGTGCAGCAGGATCACCACGTCGGCGTCCTGCTCCAGCGAACCGGACTCGCGCAGGTCCGACAGCTGCGGGCGCTTGTCGGTGCGCTGCTCGGGGCCGCGGTTGAGCTGGGCGACCGCGATCACCGGGCACTCGACCTCCTTGGCCAGGAGCTTGAGCCCGCGGCTGATCTCGGAGACCTCCTGCTGGCGCGACTCGGTCTTCTTCGGCGAGGTCATGAGCTGGAGGTAGTCGACCACGATGAGCTTGAGGTCGTGGCGCTGCTTGAGCCGCCGCGCCTTCGCCCGGATCTCCATCATGGTCATCGAGGCCGTGTCGTCCACGAACAGCGGCGCCTCGGAGATGTCGCCCATGCGCTTGGCCAGGCGCGTCCAGTCGTCGTCGGACAAATCGCCCGAGCGCAGGACGTGCATCGGCACCCGCGTCTCGGCGCTCAAAAGACGCATGACGATTTCGAGCTTGCTCATTTCGAGCGAGAACAGGGCCGCGGCGTGCCGGTGGTGCAAGGACGCGTGCCGCATGAAGTCCATTGCGGCCGTTGACTTGCCGGCGCCGGGGCGCCCGGCCACGATGATGAGCTGGCCCGCCTGGAGTCCTGAGAGGAGCCGGTCGAGGTCGGCGAAACCGGTGGGGATGCCGGTCATGAGGCCCTGGCTCGCGCCGATCGCCTCGATCTCGTCCATCGCGGGCTGGAGCAGGTCGGACAGGACCGCGAAGTCCTCGCTCTGCCGGTTGTCGGTGACCTCGTAGACGGCCTGCTGCGCGAGGTCGACCAGGTCGTCGATGTCGCGCCCGCCCTGGCCGCCGCCGTAGCCGTACTGGACGACCTTGGTGCCCGCCTCGATGAGGCGGCGCAGGATGGCCTTCTCCTTGACGATCTTCGCGTAGTACCCGGCGTTCGCGGCCGTGGGCACCGCGTTGAGCAGGTCGTGCAGGTAAGGGCCGCCGCCGATCTTGGCGAGGTCGCCCGAGTCGGCCAGGGCCGCGGCGATCGTGACCGCGTCGGCGGGCTCGCCGTTGCCGAACTTCTCGATCACGGCGTCGAAGACCATGCCGTGCTTGGGCTGGTAGAAGTCGCCCGAGCCGAGGACCTCGATGACGTCGGCGATGGCGTCCTTGCTCATGAGCATGCCGCCGAGCACCGACATCTCGGCCTGGACATCCTGGGGCGGGGTGCGCTCGAACGCGCGCGAACCGCCGCCGCCTCCGCCGCTGGCGAAGGGGTCCTCGGGGGGAGTGTCGAAATAGGAGCCGCCCGAGCCGTTCGCGCCCCGCGAATAGGCGCCTTCCGTCGACACGTCGGTCATGCCCTCACCCCCTCGGTCACCGTGCGTTCATGGAGAATGTACCGCTTGCATACGACAGAACCGCGGCGTCAACGACGCTATGTCGCGTCCGGCACCGTTGCAAACCGACCTGTGGACGGGCTGTGGACAAACCTGTGGACAACCTGTGGATAACCCGCCCCCGGCCTGTGGACAACCTGTGGACACAGACCCGAACGGTCCTCGGTTCACTTGCTTGAGCTGTGCGTTCGTTGTCCACTGCCTGTGGACGGAAATTCGTTCGTGCCAACTTGGGTACTAGAGTGAGGCAGACCCCGGCACGGATCAGAGGAGACCTCGGCGCATGAACGCCCCCCAGCGCCCCGAGCGCAGGCCCCGGCTCGACCCCGAGGGCGACGACCGGCCCGGTGAGCGCGCGTTCACTCCGACGTTGCTGGTGACGCTGGCCTGGTACGCGGTGCCGGTACTGGTCTACCTGGTGTGGGTCGTGGCCCAGCCCCCTGTGGACGCCAAGTGCGCCGAGACCGGCTGCACGGTCGCGGGCCGGGTGGGCGCGGCGGTCGCGGGCGGGTGGGCCTGGACGCTGTCCTCGCTGACCGCGAGCCTGCTGGTCGCCGTGCTGCTGCGCCTGCCGCGCGCGGGCTGGCGGGCGGGCGTGGCCGGTTCGGCCGCGGCGATCCTGGGGGCCGGCCTGGTCACGGTGATCCTGCGGACCGCCGGGTGGGTCATCTGAGGCATGACGAAGGCCCGCAACCGGTACCGGTTGCGGGCCTTCGCTTCTGGCCTACTTCTTGCGGCGCTTGGCCGGGGTGACCTGGAGCTTGAACTTCGCGGTCACCTCCGGGTGCAGCTTCACGGCGATGTCGTAGGTGCCGATCGCCTTGATGGCGGAGGTCAGCTCGACGCGGCGGCGGTCGATCTTGGGACCCCCGGCCTCGTCGACGGCCTTGACCACGTCAGCGGCGGTGATGGACCCGAAGAGACGGTCGCCGTCGCCGGTGCGGGCGACGATGTGCGCGTCAGTCTGCTTCAGCTGGTCCGCGATGGAGCGGGCCTTGTCCAGGTCGTGGATCTGGCGGGCCGCGCGGGCGCGCTGGATCGCGTCGACTTCCTTCTGACCGCCCTTGGTCCAGGCGATCGCCAAGCCCTGCGGCAGCAGGTAGTTACGGCCGTAGCCGTTCTTGACCTCGACCACGTCACCGGCCGAACCGAGGTTGGGCACCTCATGAGTCAGAATGATCTTCATAAGACGCTCCTTCCTAGCGGGTCTGGCTGGTGTACGGGAGCAGGGCCATCTCGCGGGCGTTCTTGACGGCCGCGGCGATCTGGCGCTGCTGCTGGGTGGTCACACCGGTCACTCGGCGGGCACGGATCTTGCCGCGGTCGGAGATGAACTTCCGAAGCAGCGCCGTGTCCTTGTAGTCGATGTACTCGATACCCTCTTTGTCAATCGGGTTCGGCTTCTTCTTCGGCTTCCGCAGGGGAGCCGATTTCGGGTTGGCCATGTGTCGTCTTGCCTCTTACTCGAGATCGTTCCGGGTCGGGGCCCGGTTAGAACGGCGGGTCCTCGTCGAAGCCCGCGTTGCCGGCGCTCGCGCCGGCCGGGGCGGCCGAGGCCCAAGGGTCGTCGGGCGCGGAACCACCGGAATTGCCGCCGCCCCCGAAGGAACGACCGCCACCACCGGAACCGCCGCCGGTCTTGTTGAGCTTCGCGGTGGAAAACCGCAGAGCCGGACCGACTTCGTCCACGTCGAGCTCGTACACAGTGCGCTTCTCGCCCTCGCGGGTCTCGTAGCTGCGCTGCTTGAGCCGGCCCTGCACGATCACGCGGGTGCCGCGCGAGAGGGACTCGGCCACGTTCTCGGCGTACTGGCGCCAGACGCTGCAGGTGAGGAAGAGAGCCTCACCGTCTTTCCACGCGTTCGACTCGCGGTCGAACGTGCGCGGGGTCGATGCGATGCGGAACTTCGCGACGGCGGCACCGGACGGCGTGTAACGCAGTTCGGGGTCGTCGACGAGGTTGCCGATAACCGTGATGACTGTTTCTCCTGCCATGACCTCTTCTCCCTAAGGTCTCGCAGTTGCAAAGGTCGGGTTACCGAAGCTCCGGTCGCAGCACCTTGGTCCGCAGCACCGACTCGTTGAGCCGCATCTGACGGTCCATCTCAGCGACGGGACCGGGCTCGGATTGCAGGTCGACGACGGCGTAGAGGCCCTCGTTGCTCTTGTTGATCTCATAGGCGAGACGGCGCCGGCCCCAGACGTCGATCTTGTCGACGGTTCCCCCGGCGTCCTTGACGCCCTTGAGGAACTTCTCCAGCGTCGGGCTGACCTGGGCCTCTTCGATGTTCGCATCGAGGATGACCATGAGTTCGTAATGCCGCAAGATCGCTCCACCTCCTTTGGTCTCATCGGCTGCGGTCTCTCCGCAGCAGGAGGAATCACTTGCGTGTGCCTTCCCGGGCCAAGCGGCTCGGAGAGGACAACCGCGCAATCGTACCTGCTCGCAGGCGGTGCGGCCGCGCCGCGCCACCTGGGTGTGACGCTACCGCCAGGGTCCGACAATCGAAGGCAGGCGCGGGACTGAGCTTCGCCTCACATCGAAGCCGATCACGCTTCGCGCTAAGTTGGAACGCGTGACTGCGCAGTTCCAATACACCGACCTGCTTCCCACCGGACCGGACACCACCGAGTACCGCCTCCTCACCAAGGAGGGCGTGGGCACCGTCGAGGCCGCCGGAAGGCGCTTCCTCACCGTGGAGCCCGAGGCCCTCACCGCCCTCGCCGCCGAAGCGGTCAAGGACATCTCGCACTACCTGCGCCCGGCCCACCTCGCGCAGCTCCGCTCCATCCTCGACGACCCCGAGGCCAGCGGCAACGACCGGTTCGTGGCGATGGACCTGCTCAAGAACGCCAACATCGCCTCAGGCATGGTCCTGCCGATGTGCCAGGACACCGGCACCGCGATCGTCATGGGCAAGCGGGGCCGCCACGTCCTGACCGACGGCCGCGACGAGGAGCACCTCTCGCGCGGCGTGTGGCAGGCCTACCGCGACCTGAACCTGCGCTACTCCCAGATGGCCCCGGTGACCATGTGGGACGAGAAGAACACCGGCTCGAACCTGCCCGCCCAGATCGAGCTGTACGCCGACGGCGACGACGCGTACAAGCTCATGTTCATCGCCAAGGGCGGCGGCAGCGCCAACAAGTCGTTCCTGTTCCAGGAGACCAAGGCGATCCTCAACCCCGACGCGATGATGCGATTCCTGGAGGAGAAGCTCCGCCAGATCGGCACCGCCGCGTGCCCGCCCTACCACCTCGCGATCGTCATCGGCGGCACGAGCGCCGAGTACGCGCTCAAGACCGCGAAGTACGCCTCCACGAAGTACCTCGACTCGATGCCCACGGCGGGGTCGGCGCTCGGGCACGGCTTCCGCGACGTCGAACTCGAACAAGAGGTGCTGGGCCTGACCCGCCAGTTCGGGATCGGCGCCCAGTTCGGCGGCAAGTACTTCTGCCACGACGTGCGCGTCGTCCGCCTCCCGCGCCACGGCGCGTCCCTGCCCGTCGCGATCGCCGTGTCCTGCTCGGCCGACCGCCAGGCCATGGCCAAGATCACCGCCGAGGGCGTGTTCTTGGAGCAGCTGGAGACCGACCCGAGCAAGTACGTGCCCGAGGTCGAGGAGGACGACCTCGACGAGGACGTGGTTCGCATCGACCTCAACCGGCCGATGAGCGAGATCCGCGAGGAGCTCTCCAAGCACCCGGTGAAGACCCGCGTGTCGCTCACCGGGACGCTCGTGGTCGCCCGCGACATCGCGCACGCCAAGATCAAGGAGCGCCTCGACGCCGGCGAGCCCATGCCGCAGTACCTCAAGGACCACGCCGTCTACTACGCCGGGCCCGCGAAGACCCCCGAGGGCTACGCCTCGGGTTCGTTCGGGCCGACCACGGCCGGGCGCATGGACTCCTACGTCGACCAGTTCCAGGCCGCGGGCGGCTCGTTCGTGATGCTCGCCAAGGGGAACCGCTCGCAGCGCGTCACCGACGCGTGCAAGTCCCACGGCGGGTTCTACCTCGGCTCCATCGGCGGCCCCGCGGCCAAGCTCGCGCAGGACAACATCAAGTCCATGGAGGTCCTGGAGTACCCCGAGCTGGGCATGGAGGCGGTCTGGAAGATCGAGGTCGAGGACTTCCCGGCGTTCATCGTGGTCGACGACAAGGGCAACGACTTCTACGAGGCCACCCGCCAGCCGGTGCTCACCGTGGGCCGGAGGCCCCGCATCAGCATCTCGTAGTCTCACCCTTTCGGGGGACGCCCAACGGTCGGTCCGATTCGGGACGATCGGTCGGAATCGGACGCCGCGCGGGTGAAAACCCGCGCGGCGCATGACCGGTAACACCTGGTTTTGCCTCGAATCGGCCCGTCCGATCCCGCCGCGAAGTGCCGCATCAGTGCAGGTACAAGGCGAATGGGGAGAATCTCGGGAACCCCGCCGAAGGCCCGGCGAGGTTAGGCTTCGATCGCTGCCGCGCCCGCTTCGCAGCCTCGTCCCGCCCGATCCCCCCGGAATCGCCATGATCGAACACTTCAACCACGGCTACATCACCCTCCCCGTGGCCTTCGTCGTCTCCATGACCGGCTCGGCCCTGGGCCTGTTCATCGCCCGCCACGCCCGCCGCCAGGACGCCCTCGGCCGCCGCGCTCTGTGGCTGGTCCTTGCCGCGTTCGCCATCGGCGGCACCGGCATCTGGGTCATGCACTTCGTGGCGATGCTCGGCTTCGACATCGCCGAAGCCTCGCTCCTGTACGACCCGCTGCTGACCACCCTCAGCGCGGTCACCGCCGTCGTGGTCGTCGCCTGCGGCCTGCTCGTGATCGGCCTCGGCCGCTACTCGGTGCTCAAGCTCGCGTGCGCGGGCCTGTTCACCGGCGTCGGCGTCGCGGCCATGCACTACATGGGCATGGCCGCGCTCAGCTCCGAAGTCGAACTCGTGCACCGCACCGGCTACGTCGCCGCCGCGGTCGTGATCGCCGTCGTGGCCGCCACGACCGCGCTGTGGATGGCCTGGCGGCTCGAACGCGTGGCCGCGATGTGGCTGGCCGCCGTCGTGATGGCCCTCGCGGTCAACCTCATGCACTACACCGCGATGCTCGGCGTCCAGATCGGCGGCCAATCCGGTGAGCAGGCCCACGGCGCGCACTCCATGGACCTCATCTTCCCCATGGCCACCCTCACCGCGATCGTGCTGCTCGTGCTCATCTTCACCGTGGTCACCGTCCCGACCGAGGAGGAACTGCGCACCGAAGCGCGCATGTCCTCGATCGAGCAGGGCTTCGCGAGCGGAAACTGAAGCGGCACGGGCCCTCTGGGACCGCACCGCACCCCATCGGGGTCATCAAGGTCGAAGCCGCCCGAGCGGTCCGGACGCCGCGGCGCCCGGGCCGCGCTCTCACCGCTTCCCGTAGGTCAGGCGCCGCAGCAGCGTCTCGGCCGGACCGCGATACCCCAAGCGCCGCATCAGATCCGACGCGGCGACCGTCACCAGCCACACCGCGACCGCGCACACCCCCGAGACGATCAAGGGGCTGCCGAAGCGCTCGCCGAGCGCGAGCGTGAACGGCATCGCCAGGACCATCCAGGCCACCGACTGGAACAGGTAGCCGCTCAGCGAGCGCTGGCCGAGCGCGCTGACGGCGGTCGTGACCGGGCCCAGGCGACCGCGGCGGGTCAAGGCGTGCGCGACCAGGCCGAACACGGCCCCGTAGGCGATCCCGCCGAAGAACCCGGCGGTCTCGTACAGCATCTTGACCAGTCCGGCCGTCTCCTCGTCGACGCTCAGGTACCCGGCCGAGAGCAGGGCCATCGGCATCCCGGCCGCGACGGCGATCGCGAACCCGCCCGCGGCGGCCCAGCCGAGCAGGCGCAGGTGGCGGCCCGCCTCTTCGAGCAGGCGGCGCCGTCCGGCCCACGCCCCGACCCAGACCATGAGGATCATCGGCAGCAGCATGAGCGTGTGCGCGGGCCACTCGGCGGCGCGCTCGACCAGTGAGGCCCAGTACGTGTCGGCCAGGACCGACGGGAACGCGCTGACCGGGGCGGACGCGTCCCCTGGGGCGAACGATGCGAAGGCCATGAACGCCAGGGCCGCGACGTAGGCGAGGCCGACCGCGAGGTACCACGGCGCGAAGCGGTGGACCTTGTCCGAGCGTTGGAGCAGGACCAGCGTGAACGCGATCCCGATGAGGCCGTACGCGCCGAGGAAGTCCCCGGAGTAGAGCAGCAGGCCGTGCAGGGCGCCGAAGACGATGAGCCAGCCGTTGCGGCGCAGCAGCACCGAGCGGACCTGGCCCTCGCTCGCGCCCGAGGCTGCCTGGCGGCGCGCGAGCTGCACCAGACCGTAGCCGAACATGAGCGCGAACAGGGGAAACGCCCGGGCGTGCACGAGCTCGACCATGAGGAAGTTGTAGACGCGCTCGGCGCCTTCGGGGTTCGGTTCGAGGCCCGGCCCGGCGGCGAGGAAGACCCCGGCCGAGTTGGCCAGGGCGATGAGCAGGAGCATCGCGCCGCGGGCGAGGTCGGGCGCGAGGGCCCGCTCGGCGGCGTTGACGGGCCCGCGCGCGGTGCGCGGCGGGGATTGCAGATCGGCGGTCACCGGGGTGCCTCCAAAGCTAGAGGATTTAGTGTCCCAAAGATAGTATCCTAGAGACACTAAATAGGTGTGCGATGATGACCCCCGAATCCGATGCGGAGGTGACGAGGCGACATGGACGAGCCCGAGGTGCCGATCGAACTGGCCAGGCTGTGGCGCCTCCCTTCGCAGACCCGGCTCGGGCGGCCCGCGCGCCTCGACGTCGACGCCGTCGTGGACGCCGCGGTGGCCCTCGCCGACCAGGGCGGCCTGGCCGAGGTCACCCTTCCCAAGGTCGCCGAGGCCCTCGGCGTCACCAAGATGTCCCTCTACCGGCACGTCGGCTCCAAGGACGAGCTCATCGCCCTCATGGAGGACGGCGTCGGACCGCCCCCCGACCTCCCCGAAGGCCCCTGGCGCGAGAGCCTCGCCGCCTGGGCCGAGGCCCTCGCCGATCGCATCGAGCGCCACCCCTGGCTCGCCGACCTGCGCGTTGCGGGCCCTCCCAGCGGCCCCAACGGCATCGCCTGGTTCGACGCGGGCCTGCGCTCGATGCGCCGCAGCCGCCTCGACTGGGGCCCCAAGGTCCGCATCGTGATGATCGTCAGCGACTACGTGCAGGGCATGGCCCGCCTCGCCCAGAGCCTCGCGGCCGGGCGCAGCGGCACCGGCCTCGACCAGGCCGGCGCCGAACTCGCCTACGGCCGGGCGATGGCCGCGCTGGTCGACCCCGAGCGGTTCCCGGACGCGGCGGCGCTGTTCGCCTCGGACACGTTCGCCGACACCGGGGCCGACTCGGCCGACGTCGACTTCCGCTTCGGCCTCGACCTCATCCTCGACGGCGTCGCCGCGCAAGCGGACTGAACGCGGAACCGGCCCCGCTCTGCGAGCGGGGCCGGTCCCATCTCAGGGAGCAGCGGTCTAGCCGACGGTGTTGGCGAAGTTGTAGCCGTTCGTCTTGTCCCAGTTGATCGACCAGGTCATGGCCCCGCCGATGCCCGGGTAGGCCTGGTCGGGCACGAAGTCGCCGCAGCTTTGCAGCGTCTGGAGGCACCGGAGAGCGTCGTTGACCATCGTCGGGTTGACGTAGCCCGAGCCCGCGGCGCTGGGCACGGCCGGCAGGCCCAGGCCCACCTGGCTGGGGTCGAGTCCGGCTTCGAGCTGGATGCAGGCCAGGGCGGTGAGGAAGTCGATGTCGCCCTGGGCGTACACCTGGCCGTCGCAGCCGAGCATGGACCCGGAGTTGTAGTACTGCATGTTGACGATCGTGAGGATGTCCTTGGTGTTGATCGCCAGCTGCGCGTAACTGCCCTGCGCGGACTGGAAGTCGATCGTCTGCGGCGCCATCGTGTAGACGAAGCCGGGCTTGGCCGCCGAGATCGAGCGCAGCGCGGTCTCGATCGGGCCGGGGTTGATGCCGTGTTCGAGGTCGATGTCGACGCCGTTGAAGCCGTACTCGTCCATCAGGGCGATGATCGAAGAGGAGAAGGCCGCGGCGGTGGTGCCGTCGTTGATGGTGACGTTGCCCTTCTCGCCGCCGACCGAGATGATCACGTCCCGGCCCTGGCCCTTGATCGCGGCGATGTCGGCCTTGAACTCGGCCTCGGTGTAGCCCGCGTTCAGCAGGCTGGAGTCGAGCGCGAAGTCGACCTGGCCGGGGGTCGAGGTGGACTCGGCGAAGGCGATGGCGACGATGTCGTACGCGGCGGGGATCTGGTTGAGCTCCATGACCCCCGAGCCGTTGTCGAAGTTGTGCCAGTAGCCGGTGAGCAGCACGTCCTCCTGGCCGGGGCCGCCGGTCGGCTCTTCGGTGGGCACTTCGGTGGGCGGGTCGGTCGGGCCGGAGCCGTCGCAGGCGCCGAGGTCCTCCCACACGCCCCATTCACCGGTGGTGCCGGGAGTCTCACCGGTGGTCCACCATTTGGCGCGGTACTCGCGGCCTTGGTGGGAGACGCGGTCGCCGCCGACGTAGACCGAGCCGGACTGCCAGGCGGCGCTTTCGCACACGGCCTGAGCGCCTGCCTGGTGGGCGAAGGCGACGGGGACCGCGATGGCGGCCACGGCCGTCGCGAGTGCGGTGGCGGCGGTGATCGCCGCTCTGCGCGAGAGTCGCAAGGGTCCTCCAGATATTTAAAGATTCCTAAATGTATGTCCCTCATCGTGTCCGTCACATCGAAGTTTGTCAAGGTCTCAGGGAGGGGGAAAATCCGACTCGCCCGGTATGCGGGCCGATTTTCCAAGGCCCGCAACCGAACGAGTCGGGATGTTTCCTATTCGGAGCGGTGAGTGGGAGCGCAGGTCAGGCCGCGCCGCGGCCTTCGCGGGCCGCTTCCCCGGCGAGGCGCCGCTCTCTTTTGCCGCGGGCGAGCTCGGTCGCCAGCGCGTCGAGTGGGCCTGAGAAGCCGTCGGCGAACCGGGCGAGCCAGTCCTGGACGGCGGCGAGCCCTTCGGGGTCGGCGCCGTAGATGCGGCGGGTGCCTTCGGCGCGGACGGTGACCAGTCCGGCCTCGCGCAGCACCTTGAGGTGCTGCGAGACCGCGGGTTGGGAGATCCGGCGCCCGGCCTGTTCGAGCGCTTCGGCGAGGGCCCCGGCGGGCCGTTCGCCCTCGCCCAGGAGCTCCATGATCCTGCGGCGCACCGGGTCGCCGAGGGCTTCGAAGGCGGCGTCGGCGCTCACGCCTGCGGCGGGACGGTGTAGAACGCGACCACGGCGTCCACGGCGGCCTTCGCCTCCTCGGGGTCGTCGCCGCCCGCGATCGCGGCCGCGCCCCAGGCGTCGCCGAGGAGGCGGGCGTAGTCGGCGCCTTCGGGGCCGGTCATCCACGCCTCCCATTCCTCGGCGTCGAGCGAGGACGCGGTGGCGAGGTAGAAGCCGAGGCTGTGGAGGAGGCCGTCCCAGCCGATGCCGACCGCGCCGGGCCCGTACTGGCGCCACATGGCCGGGTCGACGGGGGCCTCGTGGACCAGTTCGAGCACGGTGCCGTCCCCGCCGGGGGACAAGTTGACTTCGAGCCAGGACATGCCGCCGCCGAACTCCCAGGTCACGGCCAGGGTCTCGGGGGCGTCGCAGCGTTCGACGATCCCGCCGGCCTGGGCTTCGAACTGGTAGCGGCCGCCGACTTCGAGGTCGCCGCTGATCGGCTGGAACCAGCGGGGGAGCCGCTCGGGGTTGGTCAGGGCGTCCCACACGTCGGTCTGCTCGGCGCGGTAGGTGCGGCGCGCGACCAGGACTTTCGTGGCCTCGCCGCCTCGTTCGCCGGTGCGGATCTCGCGCGCCACCATCCCGGCGGCGGCGATCGGGTCGTTGGGATCGGACATGAGACCTCCTTGTATAAGTTGCGACTTATATAACGAGGCTACACCCGAACACACCGCCGGGCCCGGGAAACCCCGGACCCGGCGGCAACGTTCAGTTCTCCACGTACGTCAACAGGTCCTGACGCGTCAGCACCCCGACCGGCTTCCCCTCGGCGAACACCATCAAAGCGTCCCGGTCCTGCAACGCGGCCACGGCCCGCTCGACCTGCTCGCCCGAACCGATCGTCGGCAGGCCTTCGCCCACATGCCGCTCGATCGGATCGTGCAAAGTGGCCTTGCCGCTGAACAGCGCGTCCATCAGGTCCCGCTCGGCCACCGCACCCGCGACCTCGCCCGAGGTCACCGGCGGCTCGGCCTTGAGCACCGGCATCTGGCTCACCCCGAACTGCCGCATGATGTCGATCGCCTCGCGCACCGTGTCCTGCGGGTGCACGTGGACGAGTTCGGGGATGTCGCCGCCCTTGCTCGCCAGCACCTCGCCGACCGTGGTCTGGCCCGAGCCGCCCATGAACCCGAACTCGGTCATCCACGCGTCGTTGAAGATCTTCGACAGATACCCGCGGCCCCCGTCGGGCAGGACCACCACGATCACGTCCTCAGGGGACGCGTCCCGCGCCACCGCCAACGCCCCCACCACGGCCATGCCCGCCGAGCCGCCGACCAGCAGGCCCTCCTCGCGGGCCAGCCTGCGGGTCATCGCGAACGATTCGGCGTCGGTGACCTCCACGATCCGGTCGGCCAGCGCCCGGTCGTAGTTCTCGGGCCAGAAGTCCTCGCCCACGCCCTCGACCAGGTACGGGCGGCCCGTCCCGCCCGAGTACACCGAACCCTCCGGGTCGGCGCCCACGACCTGCACCTTCCCGCCCGACACCTCCTTGAGGTACTTCCCCAGCCCGGT
The DNA here is from genome assembly GCF_040645615.1 of Glycomyces sp. NPDC046736. NCBI lineage: Bacteria > Bacillati > Actinomycetota > Actinomycetes > Glycomycetales > Glycomycetaceae > Glycomyces > Glycomyces sp. NPDC046736. The sequence continues at coordinate 83,399 of NZ_JBEYYO010000019.1, forward strand.
GATCGTCCCACCGGTGCCGACCCCGGCGACCAGGTGCGTGATCCGCCCCTCGGTCTGGGCCCACAGCTCGGGGCCGGTCCCGTGATAGTGCGAAGCCGGGTTCGCCGGATTCGAGTACTGGTCGGGTTTCCACGCCCCCTCGATCTCGTCGATCAGGCGGTCCGACACCTTGTAATAGGAGCGCGGGTCCTCCGGGTCGACCGCCGTGGGGCACACCACGACCTCGGCGCCGTACGCCTTGAGCACGTTCCGCTTGTCCTCGGAGACCTTGTCGGGGCACACGAACACGCAACTATAGCCGCGCCGCTGCGCCACCATCGCCAACCCGACCCCGGTGTTCCCGCTGGTCGGCTCCACGATCGTCCCTCCGGGACGGAGCGCGCCCGAGGCCTCGGCCTCGTCGATCATGCGCTGGGCGATCCGGTCCTTGATGGACCCGCCCGGGTTGAGGTACTCGACCTTCGCGAGCACGGTCGCGGCCACCCCTTCGGTGACCGCGTTGAGCTTCACCAGCGGGGTGTTCCCGATGAGGTCCAAGACCGATTCGTAGTACTGCATCCGTCCAGCCTATGACGGACTTCCCCGCCAGGCGCGCGCGCCGATCCCGCAGCGTGGATACGATCGGCCGTGGTGCGCCCCGCGCCGGGCCGACCGGCGACAATCGGGTCGCAGAACCTCTTACGCAACACAAGGGAGACAGGCATGAGCACCGCCGACATCGGCGTGGTCGGGCTGGCCGTCATGGGCTCCAACCTCGCCAGGAACTTCGCCCGCCACGGCTTCACCGTCGCCGTCTACAACCGCACCCACGCCAAGACCACCGAGCTGGTCGAAGCGCACGGCGACGAGGGCGACTTCGTTCCCGCCGAGGAGCTCGCGGACTTCGTCGCCTCCCTCAAACGCCCCCGCAAAGCCATGATCATGGTCCAGGCCGGCAGCGCCACGGACGCGGTCATCGACCAGCTCGCGGCCCTCATGGAACCGGGCGACATGATCATCGACGGCGGCAACGCCCACTTCGAGAACACCCGCCGCCGCGAAGCCGCGCTGCGCGAAAAGGGCCTCCACTTCGTCGGCACCGGCGTCTCCGGCGGCGAAGAGGGCGCGCTCCTGGGCCCGGCGATCATGCCCGGCGGCTCGGCCGAATCGTACGAGTCCCTCGGCCCGATCCTCGAAGCCATCGCCGCGAAGGCCCCCGACGGCACCCCGTGCTGCACCCGCCTGGGCCCCGACGGCGCGGGCCACTTCGTCAAGATGGTCCACAACGGCATCGAATACTCCGACATGCAGCTCATCGGCGAGGCCTACGACCTGCTGCGCCGCGGCGTCGGCATCGAACCGGCCGACCTCGCCCGCGTCTTCTCCGAATGGAACGCCGGCGACCTCGACTCCTATCTCATCGAGGTCACCGCCGAGGTCCTCGGCCACACCGACGCCGCCACCGGCAAACCCCTCGTCGACGTCATCGTCGACCAGGCCGGGCAGAAGGGCACCGGCCGCTGGACCGTCCAGAACGCCCTCGACCTGGGCGTCCCGGTCACCGGCATCGCCGAGGCCACGTTCGCGCGCGCCCTCTCCTCGGGAGTGAAGCAGCGCGAAGGCGCGGTCGACCTCCTCACCGGCCCGGCCGCCAAACCCGACTTCCCCGAGGACTTCGTCGAGGACGTCCGCCAGGCGCTGTACGCATCCAAGATCGTCGCCTACGCCCAAGGCTTCGACCAGATCGCCGCCGCCAGCGCCGAATACGACTGGGGCATCGACCTGGGCTCGTGCTCGGCGCTATGGCGCGCCGGGTGCATCATCCGCGCCCGCTTCCTCGACCGCATCACCGACGCCTGGCGCTCCGACCCCGACCTGCCGACGCTGCTGGCCGCACCCGAGTTCACCAAGATCGTCACCGACGCGCAGGACGCGTGGCGCCGCGTCGTCGCCACCGCGGCGCTCGCGGGCATCCCGACCCCGGGGTTCTCCTCGGCGCTGGCCTATTACGACGGTCTGCGTTCGCGCCGGCTCCCGGCGGCGCTGATCCAGGGCCAGCGGGACTTCTTCGGCGCGCACACGTACAGGCGCGTCGACCGTGAGGGCACGTTCCACACGGACTGGTCGGGCGACCGGAACGAGATCGAACTCTAAAGCCGCGCAAGCGAAACGGCACCGCCCTCGGGGCGGTGCCGTTCGGCGTCTCAGTGCGTGAATTCGGGCCCGTAGGACCCGCCGAGGTCGACCGGTTCAGTGGGGCGTTCGCCGTCGCGCAGGCGCTTGACGAGGTCGACGAGCCGCTGGGGTTCGAGCATCCCGTCGGTGGAGCCGCATCGGTCGATCGGCAGCCACCGGAAGGTGAGGTCCTTCTCGTAGCCGGTGTCGACGAGCATGCGCGGTTCGAAGCGTTCGACGCGCAGGAAGAAGTACCAGTTCTTCTGGATCAGGAGCCGGTGGCGCGGGAAGCACGCGTAGACGCCGTATCCGACCGCCTCGCCGATGGCCGCGGGTTCGATGTCGAAGGCGGTCTCCTCGTGGAGTTCCCGGGCCGCGGCCTGGGCGAGGGTCTCGCCGGGGTCGGTGCCGCCGCCGGGGGTGAACCAGCGTTCGACGCCTGCGCGGCAGCGGGTGCCGCCGACGTGGAGGACGGTGTCGTCGGGGGCGAGCATGAGCAGGCGCGCGGAGACGCGGAAATCGGCGCCGGTCTCGGATTCGATGGTCATCGCACTGAAGTGTCGGTGGTGGGGCTCCCGGCCGGTTCGAGGCGGAGCGCCTCGTCGGGCACGTCACCGTCGATGAGCCGTTTGATCAGGTGCAGGAGCGGGTCGAACGGGTCGTCGGTGCCTTCGGCCGTCGCCAGGTCGGCGGCGGTGAACCACCGGAACTCGAGGTCCTGCTCGTAGGCGTCTCCGCCGCAGACGCGCGGGGTGAACCGTTCGACGCGCGTGTAGAACAGGTAGTTGTCCTGCGTGAACACCTCCCCGTCGCGGGAGCGGGTGAACGTGCGGCGGGCGACGGGCCCGGCCAGGTCCGCGGGTGCGAGCCGCAGCCCGGTCTCCTCGCGCAGCTCCCGCACCGCGGCGTCGACGGGCCGCTCGCCCGCGTCGATCCCGCCACCGGGAAGAAACCACCGCGCGGGCCGCTCGGGCAGGGCGGACCGGCCGATGAACAGGACCGCGTCCTGCTCGTCGATGACGATGCACCGTGCACCGTACCGGTCGATTCGGGGTGTTTCGTTCGTCGCGTTCACCGCTCAATTATGGTGGCACGCTGCGTAGGCGTCCAGTCTCTATCGGCATCCCACAGCCACGCGCCCCACGCGAGCCGTACGGGCGCAACGGGTCTCGCACCGTCTACGAGGGCCTTCAGCAGGTCCGAGATCGCGGCGGGGAACACGCGCGCATCGCAAGCGGCGACCTCGTCGAGGCCGAGCCAGCGCGCGGCGGTGAACTCGGCCCGCTCGACGGTCTCCAACCGGTCCCGGACCGGCTCGAAGTGCGGCACCCGCGCGAAGAAGTACACGTCCTCGGAATGAATCACCAGCTCAGGACTGTCCGACCAGTCCCCGGCGGTCTCCGCCACGACAGGCCCGAGCTCCCCGGGATCGAGCCGCAACCCGGTCTCCTCGAACACCTCCCGAACCGCCCCCTCCTCCAGACTCTCCCCAGCGTCCAACCCCCCACCAGGAGTGACGTAATACTCCACCCCCGGCCCCATGTAGTCCCGGCTGTAGAACAACAGCACCCGATCGGCCTCATCCACCAACAACACCCGAGCACACCGCCGCCGGATCACTTCTGCTTCTCTCTCGGCCATCCCCCGAGTATGTGCCCCGAACCCAGCGACGACAATCCACCGAGATCGCAGAACGCAGCCGCCGGGCCCAGCCTTCAAGAACCCGGCAGCGACGTCTTCTGTCAGGCGACTGCTGCCAGCAGTGCCTCCTGGTCGGCGGGGGGCAGGTCTCGCTGGAGTCGCTTGGCGCGGAGCGTGGCGTCGGCCACCTCGCAGACCCGAGCGATTTCCACATCGGCCGGTGACAGTGCGGCGAGGCCGTTCGTCACCAGCCACATCGTCACCTCGGCCCACGAATACAGGCTCACCCGCGGACGCGGCACCCGCGGCTCGGGGAAGTCGCCAGGGCCGCGCCGATTGGTTACCCAGTGATCGACGGCGCCCACCGTCCGACCGGTACGCTCGGCGATCTCCTTCAAGGAGACATAGTCCTCGGAGACGCCGAGCGGCTCAACCCCCGCTTTGCGCGCCTGTCGAATCGCGGAGACGACCGCCTGCAGCGCTGACGGCGCCTCGCGGTCGAAGAACGCCGATCCTTCCCCGCCCTTTTCCGGATCGAAGCCGATCACGGCGTCATCCCAGCCCGCCTCGTACAAGGCGTCGATGACCTGCTCGCCGGGCGGGGCGGAGAAATGCAGCTCGAACGCGTAGACAGTCACTGTCAAGTTCCCTTCTCGGTTTCGGCCTGCAACCCGTGGTGACACCGATCTGCGAGTTTCCGAAGGCGCTTTGCGTAGGAATGTATACATAACACTACAGACTGAGGCGCTTTCACGGCAACGACACGCCGACCCCGGACGGGTGACGTGTGATCGCGAACGCAGGGCCCGCGGCGAAATCGCCGCGGGCCCTTTTTCGGGTTTCCTTAGGCCGTGGCCGGTTCCAAGGTCGGGGTTTTGCGTTCTGCCTGGAGTTTCTTGGTGAGGCGGCCCGCGGCTTCGACCACTCCCATGATCATCAGGGCGTTGATCGCGTGGAAGCCGAAGATGATCTGGCCCGGGACCGTGCCCGCGACGCTCACCAAAGCGATCAGCGACTGCAAGACCACCAGGCCGAACGCGCCGGCCATGAAGCCCACGAGCTTGCCGCCCGAGCGGGCCAGGGCCGCGAACCCGATGCCCAGCAGCGCCACCACCGCGATCAAGCGGCCGTTCATGATGTGCAGCGAGAACGCCTCATCGGGCGAACCGGCCGCGATCGCCCCGTACCCGGCCAGGAAGAACTGGACCCCGATCAGCACTTGCAGCAGGATCGTCCAGACCCGAAAGAACTTAAGCATCGACATTCCTCGTCTCGATCTCGTCCTGCACGGCGTCCACGGCGGTCATCGCCCCGTACGTCAACAGGTGTACGACACAGTGGTCGGTGAACACATCGCCCCGCCACTGCTCCACATCCGAAGCCGCCACCGCACCCGGCGCCAGCGCCGCCGACACCGCCAGCCGCGCCCCGAGCCCCGCCTGCGCAGGCAGATCCCGCGCCCCCGCCAACACCGGAGGCCGCGCTCTGAGCTCGGTCCCCGCTGCGCCCACCGTCCGCGCCACCGCGTCCGCGGCCTCCTCGCTGAGCAGCATCGACCCGTACGCGGCCATCCCCCGCAACGCCCCGTACGCGCGCCCCACCGGCGAACCCGGCGCCCAACCGGGCTCACGCACCTTGATCTCCCGCGCCCAATCCGGCCACCGCTCCAGCAGACCCAGGCTCAGGCCCGGCTCCACCTCCGCGGCCACCGCCTCCCGCACCAGCCGCGACGCCACCGAACGCCCCAACTTCGTCCGCGTCACCGGACTCGGCGACGCATTCGCTCCCATCGCCCGCACCAGCCGCGTGATCAACTCGAACACCAGCGCCGTCCCGATGAACCGCGGCGCCGCCTCCGCCGCGAACGGCCCCTCCGGCCCCGGATCGACCGCCCAATCCGCCAACGCCGACCACTGCGCAGGCGCCCGCCCCGCACGCAGCGCCTCTGCCAACTCCGCCTCCCCGGCCGCGTGCAACATCATCGAATGCGCGTCCGTGCAGAACCGGCAGCCGCCCCGCACCGCGATCACCGTCGCCACGACCTCCTTCGCCTTCCGCTCCTCGGGCCCACCGACCAGCAGCGACTCCCGCAGCAGCGCCCACACCGACGCCAACAGCTCCGGCGCCGGCGAGAACATCGTGATCGCCGGACCGATCACGCCCAGCTCCGACCGCACCTGCCCGTACACCTCGGCCACCAGGCCATCGGCGCGTTTCGGTTCAACCGGTACGACATGTTGCACAACAGGGGACATGGGGTGCTCCTCCACTCATCGTCGCGTCCCCCAAGCCTTCCCGCCCCGCCGCACCGCGTCGTCCGCCCCGCGCCGACAATCCCGCGCGCGCCGAACGCAGCACCGCACACCCCCGCCTACACCCTGCGGAGTACTTGTGGCCTGCACCGCGAGCCGACGACGCCCGCGACCAGCCGCAATAAGATGGCCCCATGCCGAAACACCAAGCGCGCCGCCTCAGCGGGCGCAGGCTCGACCTCGCCGTCGCCGCGGTCCTCCTGGCCGACACCCTCATCTCGGGAATCGCCAAAACCCTCAACGACGGCCTCGCCTGGTACGGCTGGCCGATCCTCGTCATCGGCCCCCTCCTCTTCCCCCTCTGGCGCCGCTACCCCCGCGCCGTCATGTTCGCCAACGTCGCCCTCCTCGTCATCGGCGGCCACCTCCACATCGGCCCCCTCTCGGCCATCCCCGCCCTCGTCTCCATCGCCGTCGCCACCTACCTCGGCCACCGCAAACTCACCATCACCATCGTCCTCATCCTCTCGGCCACCACCGGCCTCGGCAACTGGCAATCCGCCGGATTCCAGCTCACCGGCGACGTCCTGCAACAGTCCATGCTCATCATCGGCTGGCTCCACGTCGCCCTCATCTCCGGCGAATCCCGCCGCCAAAGGGACGCCTACATGGCCGAAGCCGAACACACCCGCGAAGAAGCCGTCCGCCGCAAAGCCGCCGACGAACGCGTCCGCATCGCCCGCGAACTCCACGACTCCCTCACCCACTCCATCTCCGTCATCCGCGTCCAAGCCGGCGTCGCCCTCCACCTCGCCCGCAAAAGAGGCGAAGAACCCGCTCCCGCCCTCGTCGCCGTCGAAGCCGCCGCCAAAGACGCCACCCGAGAATTGCGCGAAACCCTCACCATGCTCCGCGACGACGACGGCCACCGCCTCTCCCGCGTCACCGCCCTGGCCGACCGCTACCGGGGCCTGGGCTTCGCGATCGAGATCGAATGCGAGATCGAGGACGCGGCCGCGATCGGCGAAGAGGCCGACCACGCCGCCTACCGGATCGTCCAAGAGGCCCTGACCAACGCCGTGCGCCACTCCAGCGGCGACCGCGTCCGCGTCCGCGTCCACCAGAAGGACGGCGCACTCGACGTCGAAGTCGCCGACAACGGCGCGCCCGGCCGCGTCGAACCCGGACGGGGCCTGACCGGCATGCGCGAAAGGGTCGACGCCATCGGCGGCACACTCCACATCGGACCGGGCGAGTTCGGGTTCACCGTCCGCGCGACCCTCCCCGACACCGAGTCGCGTGAGGTGCCGAAGCAGACCCGCCCCGCACTCGAACCGGAGGCCGCCTCATGATCCGCGTGCTCCTCGCCGACGACCAGCCGCTCATGAGAGGCGGCTTCCGCGCCCTCATCGACGCCGAAGACGACATGACCGTCGTCGCCGAAGCCGCCGACGGCCCCACCGCCGTCCGCCTCGCCGCCGAATACCGGCCCGACGTGGCGCTCCTGGACGTCGAGATGCCCGGCGGCGACGGCATCAGCGCCGTCCGCGCCATCGCCGCCGACGACCGCCTCGACGCCCTGCGCGTCGTCATGCTCACCAACTACTCCTTCGACGCCTACGTCTTCGACGCGCTCCGCGCCGGAGCCGCCGGCTACCTCGTCAAGGACACCGAACCCGAAGAACTCCTGCGCTGCGTCCGCGCCGCCGCCGCAGGCGAGACCCTCCTCTCACCGCCGATCGCCGCGAAACTCGTCGCCGAATACGTGGCCCACCCGCCCGCGCGCCTCGCCGGGCAAGTCGAAGGCCTCACCAGCCGCGAGACCGAGATCGTGGCGCTGGTGGCCCGCGGCCTGACCAACACCGAGATCGCCGAGCGCCTGTTCATCAGCCCGGCCACCGCCAAGACCCACGTCCACCGCGCCATGATGAAACTCGCCGTGCGCGACCGGGCCGGACTCGTGGTCTTCGCCTACGAATCGGGCCTGGTCCAACCCAAAGGCGCCGCTTAAGCCGCCGAAGGCTCCCCGGCCTCCCCTTCGGCGGTCCCCGCCGTGTCGGTCTCGGGCTCGGCCGTGGCGTTGTACTCCGAACCGAACAGCAACGCCGCGTTCGTGATCCACAGCCACACCAGGAACACGATCACCCCGCCCAAGGCACCGTACGTCTCGTCGTAGCTGCCGAAGTTCGCCGCGTACAACCCGAACCCGGCCGACGCGACCAGCCACAGCACCACCGCCAGCGCCGCCCCCGGCGCGCGCCGCCGCAGCGGCGTGCGCTTGGCGGGCGCGAGCCAGTACAGCAACGCCACGATCACGACCACCAGCACCACGATGATCGGCCACTTCACCCAGTTCCACACCGTCACCGCCGCGTCGTCGGCACCGATCGCATGCCCGATCGCCCGCGCCACCGACCCGCCCGTGGCCGCCACGACCGCGCACACCGCCGTCAAAGCCCCCACCACCACGGTCAGCACGATGCGCACGACGAGCACCCGCCACCACGTGCGGGTCTCACCGGTCCCGTTGACCGCGTTGAGCGCCCGCGAGAACGCCGCCACATAGTTCGACGCCGCCCACAGCGCCGTCGCCAGCCCCACCAGCGCCAGAGCGCCCGCGGTCCGCGGGTTGACCTGGAGCCGCGCCACCGCGTCCTCGATGATCGCGAACGTGTCCTCCGGCGCGAGCGAGGCCACCCCCGACAGCAAAGCGTCCGTCGCGTCAGGACTGAGCAGCCCGATCATCGAGGTCCCCACCAGGATCGCCGGGAACAGCGACAGCACCGAGTAATACGTCAGGGCCGCGGCCGCGTCGCCCCGATTCGCGGCACCGTACCGCTTCCCCGCGGCCACCATCGAACGTCCCATGACCCCAACCGTGCCAGGAACGGGCACCGAATGGGGCCTAACGCGTCATCCGATCGGGTTCGTCGTCCTCAGTGCGCACCCGCGTCGCCAACTCCCAGATGACGATCACGTCCACCGCGATCACCAGCGTCGCCCACAGCGGGAACTGCGGCGCGAGGAAGAACTGGTTGAGCGCCGACAGCACCGCCACCAACAGGCCCGGCGCCGCGGTGCGCCGCAGCCGCTCCATGCGCCGCCCCGACCCCAGCTGCGCCAACCCGATCACGATGGCGGCCACCCCGATCGCGATGTTCACCCAGCCCCAACCGGTGTTGTCGGCCCGGTACCAGTAGCCGCCGCCGGTGAACAGGTACGTCTCGCCGCCGGCCACCGCGTAGCCGACGAACACCTGCCACGCGCCCGCCAGCAGCAGCAGGACCCCGGCCAGCACCGAGCCCGCGGGCCTACGGCGAGGATCCCAGTCCTGGTCACTCATGCGGCTCCCCGGGTAGGGGCGCCGGACGGCGCCCGAGACGTGCGCACACAGCTTAGGCGACCGCACCGCCGATCGGTGGTCTCGGCGCACGGGCCGAGCGCGCCGAACTCAACGTTCGATGCGCGCCAACCAGTTCCCCAGCAGCGCGCTGCCGTCCTCGGTGAGGATCGACTCGGGATGGAACTGCACGCCCTCCACGTCCAGGCCCCGGTGCCGCAGCCCCATCACGGTCCCGTCCTCGCTGGTGGCCGTCACCTCCAAGGGCGCGCGCACCGAGCGGCGCTCGACCGCCAACGAGTGGTATCTGGTCGCGGTGAACGGGTTCGCGAGCCCCGCGAACACGCCCGCGCCGTCGTGGCGGATCGGGGAGGTCTCGCCGTGCCGCAGCTCGGCCGCGCGCGAGACGGTCGCGCCCCAATGTTCGGCGATCACCTGATGCCCCAGGCACACGCCGAGCACCGGGATCTCTCCTGCGAAGCGGTCGAGCAGCTCGTGCCCGAGCCGGGCCTCGTCGGGCCGCCCCGGCCCCGGTGACAGCAGGAGCCCGGCCGGACGCAGCCGCACCGCCTCTCGGGCGTCGGTCCGGTCCGAGCGCCGCACCTCCACCCGCGCGCCCAGGGCCCGCAGGTAGGACACGATGGTGTGCACGAACGAGTCGCGGAAGTCCACGACCAGTACGCTACGCATCACCGCGTCCCGGCATGATCGTCAATCCTCGTCCTCGGCGCCGGGCGACTGCTGGGTCTGCCAGTCCTCGGGGTCGAACTCGGTGTTCTGGCAGTCCAGGCCCGGCGTGCACGTCTCGCCCTCCGAAGGCGACTGGTCGCTCTCGATGTTCACCTCGCCGGCGGGGTCCACATTGCTCCAGGGCATGTGCGGGCGCACCGCCGGGAACACCACGAACCACAGCAGCAGCAGCATGCCCGCGCTCAGGGCCACCGAGCCGCCGATCTTCCCCGGCAGGCCGCCGGGCAGCTTCTTCCAGATCCACGAGTACACGTCAGGCCTCCGCGTCGACTGCGGCTTCGGGCAGGTCGCCCTCGGGGTCGCGCTCGATCGTGTCCACCAGGAGGCTGTACACGACGTAGCGCTCGTAGTTGTCCCACAGCGGATGGCAGGTGAACAGCGTCAACCAGAAGTCGTCGTCCCCGGGGGGCGTGCCGGGGTTGCGCGGCACCGGCGCGGTGACGTCCACTTGCGTCTCGTCCACCACCTCGTGCGACTGCACCTCGTAGACGTAGAAGTAGTCCTTGGTCTCGATCACGACCTTGTCTCCGGGTTCCAGGTCGCGGATCTTCTGGAAGATCGCCGGCACGTTGTGGCCCGCGAGCGTGAAGTTTCCCTGCTCGCCGGGGTAGGCGCCGTCGAGGAACCGGCCCGGCGCGTACTCGATGTCGGCCGGTTTGGTGCCCTCGACCAGCGTCCACGACTCGGCCCGGATGTCCGGGGCCCACATGCGCGCGAACGCGTCGCCGAGCTCGGGGATCGCCGCGCCCTCGTCCTCGGTCTCCTGGGTGTTCCAGATCGTGTCGAGGTCGGCCGAGAGGGTGTCCTGCTCGGCGTTGATCTCCTGCGACACCCCGAAGATCTCGTACGCCGCGTACAGCAGCACGACCGCGCCGAGCGTGACGAGCGCTTCGCCCAGGCCCCGCACGGTGCCCCGCAGCCCGGCCTCGCCGCGGTGGCGCTTGACCGTCTGCTTCTTGCGCGAGGCGCTCTCGGCACCGGGGGGAGCGGGCATGTCGTCGGCGATCACCGGGAGGATCGCGGTCCCGTCCGGCTCGGGCACGAGCGAGGCCCGCGCCAGGCGCGGGGGCCGCAGCGCGGTGGTCGTGTCGAAATCCGGTTCGGTCGGCAGCGGCGGGCTCGGGGTGCCTTCGGGGCGCGGCACCTTGGCCTGACCGCTGGGGACGCCGGCCCGCCCGGCCCCGGGGGCCCCGCCCGGCCGCGGCTTCGGCGGCTCATTCGCGAAGGGGGACCAGTCCTGATCGCTCACCTGGTGCTTCGCCTCCGTCGTGCCGGTGTTCTCAACGCCTGGGGATGTCGTAACCATAACGCGCGAGGCCATCGTAGTGATGCACCGCGAACCGCAGTATCGCCCGAACGTGCGCCGGGCCCGCCCGCCCCCGCCCGGAATGTCGGACCCTCCTGGCACCCTTGAAAACCGGGGGCCCATTCCCCAGGGTCCGGGGGACTTCCGCGCTGCCTTGCGAACCGTCCACCGGCCCGGGCCCGTCCCAGCTCACCGGCTCGAACGGACCCGGGGTGCGCTGCCGCGCATCCGGAGTGTGAGCTACGCGATGCCGCGCGGACGGCCCGTCACCGGCGGACGGTACCCTGGACGCCGGACATGTCCCTCAGTTGGAGAGTCGTCGATGCCGAAGTCACGCATGCGCAAGAAGAAGGTCTACTCGACCGCCGCGGGAAAGAACACCGCCTCGGGCGAGAGCTACGAACCGAGCCCGACCTGGGTGCCGATCGCCGCCGTGGTCCTCATCGTGCTCGGCATCGGCTGGCTCACGCTGTTCTACCTCTCCGGCATGGCCTACCCGGTCGCCGCGTGGGGCTACTGGAACCTCGCCGTCGGCTTCTCCTGCATGGTCGGCGCCCTGCTAGTACTCTCGAAGTGGCGCTGATCCCGAGCGACCTGAGATCCCCTCGCGTCCCACTCTCCGGAACTGATGTCGGACCCCCGGCGTAAACTTCATGCCAGGGGTCCCTAAGGGCGGATTTATCACGAAATATCGTGATATCGCCGCTTTCGCCTCACAGCAGTTCGAGCACCGTCGCGTTCGCCATCCCGCCGCCCTCGCACATCACCTGGAGCCCGCGGCGGGCGTCGTTGTCCTGCATCCACGACAGCATCGTGGCGGCCAGCCGCGCCCCCGACGCCCCCAGCGGGTGCCCCAACGCGATCGCCCCGCCGCGTGGGTTGAGCCGGTCCTCGTCCGCCCCGGTCTCGGCCAGCCACGCCAAAGGCACGGCCGCGAACGCCTCGTTCACCTCGAACACGTCGATTTCGTCCAGGTCGAGGCCCGAGCGGCGCAGAATCTTCGCCGTGGCCGGAATCGGCCCGTCGAGCATGAGCACCGGGTCCGACCCGACCGTGCACGCCGCCGCGATCCGCGCCAGCGGCCGCACCCCCAGCCGCCGCGCGTGCTCGTCGGTGGTGACCACCAGCGCCGCGGCCCCGTCCGAGATCTGCGAGGACGAACCGGCCGTGACCGACCCGTCCGCTTTGAACGCGGGCTTCAACCCGGCGAGCTTCGCGACGCTCGTGTCCCGCCGGATCCCCTCGTCGGCGTCCACGCCCGCGATCGGCGCGATCTCGGCCTTGAACGCTCCCGAATCGCTGGCCGCGGCCGCCTTCTCGTGGCTGGCCAGCGCGAACGCGTCCATCGCCTCGCGGGAGATCCCGTAGCGCTCGGCCACCAGCTCCGAGGCCAGCCCCTGGTTGAACGGCACCGGCGCCTCGGCGTCGACGTGCGCGGCGTACCGCAGCCGCACCGCCGGACCGTACGGCGTCCCCGCGCCCGCGCCGACGCTCGAACCCATCGGGACGCGCGACATCGACTCGACCCCGCCGGCGACGATCACGTCGGCGTGCCCGGCCAGGACTGAAGCGGCCGCGAACGCCAGGGCCTGCTGGCTGGACCCGCACTGACGGTCCACTGTGGTGCCGGGGATCGCGTCGGGCCAGCCCGCGGCCAGCACCGCGTTGCGGGCGGCGTTCCAGGACTGCTCCCCGACCTGCGAGACGCAGCCGAGGACCACGTCGTCCACGGCGTCGGGGTCCAGCCCCGAGCGCACCAGCGCCGCGTTGATCGCGTGCGCGGCCAGGTCGACGGCGTGAACGTCGGCGAGGGCGCCGCCGCGGCGGCCCAGCGGGGTGCGGGCGGCGGCGAGGATCACGGCTTCAGGCATTGCGGTACACCGGGGCGATGACGGCGCGGGCGATCGCGTTGAACGTCAAGTGGAACGCCCCGACGGCCATCGAGGCGTCCTCGGGCACGTCCACGGGCGCCTTGAGGGCGTGGACGGCGAACAGGTAGCGGTGGTCGGGGTCGCCGGGAGGCGGCGCGGCGCCCGCGTAGCCGACGCTCCCCGAGTCGTTGCGCAGTTGCACGGTTCCCGCGGGTGGCGCGGCGGCGGCCCCGGTCGCCAGTTCGGTCACCGAGGCGTCCAGGCCCAGGAGCATCCAGTGCCACCAGCCCGAACCGGTCGGCGCGTCGGGGTCGAAGCAGGTCACGGCGAACGCGGCGGTCTCGGCGGGGAAGCCCGACCAGGCCAGGTGCGGGGACACGTCGGCCCCGGCGGTCTGGGCGAGGTCGAGGCGCACGCCTTCGGCCACGTCGTCGGAGACGACGGTGAACGAGGGGAGCGGGGGAAGGAAATCGTAGGGCCAGGGGGCCTGTGTGCGGTCGAGCGACGTCATCGTCCTCCTCCTTCTGGGTCCCGCGGGCGTCGGCCCGCCGGGCCGAGTGTCCGGCCTTCGGTCGTGCTTCACCGATCCGGGTGAACCGAGGTTCGTGACGCACGACCCGGGCCCGAAAGGCCCACCACTGCACCGTATCGCGGCCCGGCCCGAGTCGGCCGCGCACGCCTCGGCGAGCCGGGCGGGCCGTTCACTGCCGCCGGGTGCCCGCACCTGCCTCCAGGTGCCGGGCCGTGAGGGCGCACATGCCGGTCGACGTCCGCCCTATGGGCCGCTTACGCTGGTTGCATGCCGAACACCGACGTCATCTCCTTCTCCCGGGGCGCCCCGTCCCTCGACATCGTCGACACCGACGGCCTCAAGGCCTCCGCGGTCGCCGCGCTCGACGCCGATCCGGCCGGGGTCACCGGCTACGGCACGTCCGTGGGCTACGGCCCGCTGCGCGAGTGGATCGCCGCCAAGCACGGCGTGAACACCGAGAACGTGCTGATCACCAACGGTTCGATGCAGGCCGACGCATTCTTGTTCGACCAGCTGGTCAAGCCCGACTCGCCGGTGATCGTGGAGCGCCCCAGCTACGACCGGACGCTCCTGGGCCTGCGCCAGCGGCGCGGCGAGCTCCACCCGGTGCGCGTCCAGGCCGACGGCCTCGACGTCGACGAGCTGGAGTCGATCCTCAAGGGCGGGGTCCGCCCGACGCTCGCGCACATCATCCCGAACTTCCAGAACCCGGCGGGCGTGTCGCTCTCGGGCGAGAAGCGGGTGCGGCTGCTCCAGCTCGCGAACGAGTACGACTTCACGATCTTCGAGGACGACCCGTACTTCGACATCCGCTTCCGCGGCGAGCAGCACCCGACGATGCTCGATCAGGACGAGCACGACCGCGTCGTGTACGCGTGCTCGTTCTCCAAGACCGTGTGCCCGGGCCTGCGCACCGGCTACCTGGTCGGCCCGGCCGGACTCATCAAGCGCATCGCCGAGGCCGCCACCAACACGTACATCGCGCCGAACATGTTCGCGCAGGCCACGATCCACCAGTTCGCGGTCTCCGGGCGCCTGGACCGCTCGATCGCGACCGTGCGGACCGCCCTCGAGGAGCGGGTCGACCAGCTCGCGGCCTCGCTGCGCGCGTACCTGCCGGACGCGGAGTTCGTGGTCCCCGACGGCGGCTACTTCCTGTGGGTCGACCTCGGCGAGGGTGTGGACTGCGCGAAGGTCGCGGCCGCGGCCGCCGAAGAGGGCGTGCAGGTCGTCAAGGGCACCGACTTCGTGCTCGAAGGCGGCGAGTCCTGCCTGCGTCTGGCCTACTCGGCGGTGAAGGCCGACCGGATCGACGAGGGCGTGCGCCGCCTCGCGAAGGCCGTGGAGACCTCCAAGGGCCGCTGACGGCACCGTCCGTTCTCGTTCGGTGACGTTACGTCGAGAATGGATGGCGGTTATGCGCCATGGCGTATAACCGCCACCGCGCCGCCCTTCCCAGGACGCGAAGCGGGGGCGAGAATCGGTGCGTGGTCGCGGCTCCGCCGCGCATAGGCCGGTATTCCCGCCCCCATGACGCCGGATCGGTGGACTCGCCCACTCCCCCCCAGGGCGAGGCACCGGTCCGGCGTTGCCTTTGTGCGCAACGCTTTCGGGGACCCGCGCGAACGCGGGCCCCCGATGCTGCCGCGACCTGTGCGGCCACGTCCGGCACCTGGCCGGCGCCCCCGCCGGCCAGTGCCTCTCCAGTTTTCTCTTCCACCGCAGCGCCCGGCCCGAGGCCGGGCGGCCACCTACCGGGTGACGCTGTCGACCAGTTGCTCGGAGAGCACCCGGTCGTCCAGATCGGCCTCGTCGAGGAGCTCTTCCGCGAGAAGCGCCTCACCGATCGACTCGGAGCGCTGCCGGTACCACAGGTAGAACGCCGCGCCCCCGAGCGCGAGCCCGGCGCCGACCGCGCCGGCCACCCACGGCCACTTCGGGGCCGGGGGCTTCTTGAGCCCGACCTTGGCGAGTACGACGTTGACCTTCGGCGCCGCGGCGTCCCGCGTCCCCCGCGCCGCTGCGAAGCCCGCGTTCTTCAACGAGGTCACTCCCTGCGTGAAATGGTCCACGGCCTCCCGGCGGGGAGTCGTGGCGTGTCGGCTGAAGCCCATCGTTATTGCCTCCTCTAGGTGCCTGTCGGTCTCATCGTGCACCGGGCTGTGACACCCGTCGAGGGAAACGGGGGAGAAAGTTGGACCAACCTCGGTCGTCTGGCACCATTGACGCCATGACGAAGGCGACGCTGAAGACCAATGCCGGCGACATCACGATCGAACTGCTCGACAACCACGCGCCCAAGACCGTGGCGAACTTCGTGGGTCTGGCCGAGGGAACGAAGGACTACACCGACCCGAACACCGGCGCGGCCGGCTCGGGCCCGTACTACGACGGTGTGATCTTCCACCGGGTCATCGACGGCTTCATGATCCAGGGCGGCGACCCGACCGGCACCGGCCGCGGCGGCCCCGGCTACAAGTTCGCCGACGAGTTCCACCCCGACCTCCACTTCGGCGAGCCGTACCTGCTCGCGATGGCGAACGCCGGGCCCGGGACCAACGGCTCGCAGTTCTTCATCACACTGGGCCCGACCCCGCACCTGAACTTCAAGCACACGATCTTCGGCAAGGTCGTGGACGAGGACTCCAAGGCCGTCGTGGACCGGATCGGCAAGACCGCCACCGGCCCGATGGACCGCCCGGTCAACGACATCGTCATCGAATCCGTCGTCCTCGAGAAGTAACGACGCCTCGATGAGCGACGAGCAGTCTGCCCCGGTCTGCTATCGCCACCGGAACCGCCAGACCTACCTGCGCTGCCAGCGCTGCGAGCGGCCGATCTGCGCCGATTGCAGCATCGACGCGTCGGTGGGCTTCCAGTGCCCAGAATGCGTGGCCCAGGGCCGCCGAACGACGCGCCAAGCGCGCTCGTCGTTCGGCGGCGCCGCGGGTTCGGGCTCGGCCGGCACGGTCACCAAGGTCCTCATCGGGGCGAACGTCGCGGTGTTCATCGCGGCGATCATCTCGGCCGGGAGCCTGGCGCCGCTGATGTCTTCAGTGCTGACTCCGCTCCACCAGATGGGCGCGGAGATCGGCTACCTGCCGCCGTACACGGGCCGCGGGGTGGACCTGTTCGGTACCGTCGTCTCGGCGAGCACGGTGTCCGAGGGCGCGTACTACCGCATGATCACGGCGATGTTCCTGCACTACGGGTTCATCCACCTGCTGTTCAACATGGTGGTGCTGTACATGTTCGGGCGGGTGCTCGAACACGACCTCGGCCCGGCCCGGTTCTTCGCGGTGTACATGCTCTCGGGGCTGGCCGGCTCGGTCGCGGTCTACCTGTTCTCCCCGTTCACCTGGACCGCCGGCGCCTCCGGCGCCGTCTACGGCCTGTTCGGGCTCCTGATCATGGTCAACCGCAAGCTCAAACGCGATAACCGCGGCATCTATGTCCTCATCGGACTCAACCTGGTGTTCACGATCATCGGCGGTTTCAGCCTCGCGGGCCACGTCGGCGGCCTCATCGGCGGCCTGATCTGCGGAGCACTCCTCATCTTCACTCCCCGCGGGCGCCGCGAGCTCCACTGGGTGTGGTTCGCGCTCCTGCTGGTCGCGCTCGCGGCGATCACGTTCTTCCAGACCGGTTCGCTCGACAACACCTACGACGTCATCTGACCGAGGCCGCCGCCAGGCGGCCTCGGCTCGAAGCAAAAACGCCGGCTCCGCCGGCGTTTTCTTTGCCCTCACCGAACAACGCTCGCGGTTTGGGCCGCGTGCCGGGCCCGGAGTTTCGCGGGGCGGACTGGCGATGGTCTTCCTCGGATTCTTCGGGTAGGGACTTGCATCGCGATCGAATCTGCGGCGGACGCTCCCGCGCCCTCCGACTCGAAGATTCGTTCGGAGTGGTCGGATCGGTGGGACTTCGAGTCGCTCCGGGGTCCTTGACTTGGAGGGGTCGCGGCGCGATCGGGCTTTTGGAGCTCGAGTCGCTCCGGGGGCCCCTCCCCCCCCCGCCCCCACCCCACCCCCACCCCACCCCCTCGCCCCACCCGCCCTGGTTGTTGTCGTGCATGGTGTGCCTGGCCGGGACGCTTTTCGCGTTCGGCCGACGGTCGGCGTTGACCGTCCTGCGGGGCCGGTCGGGGACCGGTCCGCTACGTGTCGGTGGCCCAGGTTCGGGCCTGGTCGAGGTCTGCCGGGGTGTCGCAGTCGAACCAGGGCGGCGGGCTGGCCGCGTTCCAGGGGACGACGTTGACTTCGATGCCGGCGAAGAGCGACTTCGCCGGGGCCCCCGGACTGACCGCTGCCGCGTTCTGGCGAACTCGGCTTGCGGGCCACAGGCCGCACAGCCACTGTTTGCGCCCCGCGTCGTCGCCGTACACCGCGCCGGTGTTCTCCGGCTCGGAGTTGGCGATGAGCAGTTGCAGCGCCTCCAGTGTCAGGAACGGCAGGTCACCGCCGAGGATCGCCACTCTCGTGCAGTCCTCGGGGACTACCCGCAGACCCGCTGCCACCGCGTGGGCAGGGCCCGAACCCGGTGGGTCCTCCACCAGCCCGGTCACCCCGCCCGGGAGGGCGGCCGATGCGGAGGGCCGCGAGCCCACGACCACTCTCGCAGCCGCGCCCTCGCAGGCCGACAGCATCCGTTCCAGGATCGTCGCGCCACCGACGACCAGTTCGCTCTTCGCGCACCCGGCGAACCGCCGGGCCTTGCCGCCGACCAGGATGATCGCGGCGAAACCGCTCGGGAGTTCAGCCATGCCACCAGACTAGCGATCACCCCGTGATCGTGGGGTCTCGTGTCCAGGGCGGTGGAGCGCCTGCGGTGTGGGTTTCGAATGCTCATCGCACCTCTCTTCCGGTTCTCTTGGGTCGCTTGCGGATCGACAGGCGGGTCTCGGATTGCTTCGGGGCCGAAGCCGGATTACTGCTCGCAGTCCGGTTGTTTTCGGTCGAAACCGGAGTCCTGCCTGCGGTTCGGGTTGGGCCGGTGGGGTTCGGGTTGCTCAGTTGCCCACCTCGGCCTCCTCTCGGTCGGCGTAGCCGACCTTGGTGAGCGCCGAGGGCGGGTAGCCCGCTTGGAGGGCCGCCATGAGCAGTTGCGCCAGGCGGTAGTTGGGCGCCGAGCGCAAGGCCAGCTCGAAGCATTCGAGCGCCAGGACGCCGTTGCCCGAGCGGTAGGCCGCGTAGCCCGCCACCGTGGCCGCCGGGGCGCGGAGGTCCTCCTCCATGTGGCGGGCCACCCAGATCCACAGGTCGATCCGGTTCGATTCGAACTCGCCCGAGGAGATGCGCCGCACCGCGTAGTCGCGGATGTCCAGGTCGCCCAAGGCCAGGCCGACCGCCGCGATGTCGGCCGGGCCCGGGAGGGTCTTCGCGGCCATCCAGTGGTCGATCGCGCGCAGGTCGGCCGAGCGCTGGCCGCTCCAGTCGAGGCCGGCTTCCTCGGTGAGCTTGTCGCACACCGCGCGGGAGACCGCCGCGCGGCGGCCCGTGGGGGCCGGGGCGAGCCCGGCTTGGATCGCGGCCCGGTTCGGGGCGGCGTAGGCGCCGGCGATCGCGATCTCGCACGAGGCCGCCGAGGTCTCCGGGACTGGCAGGCCCTCGGCCGGACAGCAGGGCTTGTCGCAGGTGAGCGAGTACCACCGGCCCTCGGTGACCCGCAGCAGGTCTTTCGGTTCGATGCCCGCGCGGTCCAGGAGCGCGGCGGCGTGCGCGATCGATGCTTCGGCGAGTTCCTTCTCGCCGTAGGCCACGATCACGCACCCGTTGCAGTTGTTGAGTTCGAGCTGCGGGGACAGATCGGTCAGGTGCTCCATGTGGTCGGTCGATCCGGGCAGGCCGGCTCGGAAGGTGCATTCGAGTCGGCTGTCGACCAGCCCGGACACGACCAGGCTGTTCGACGGGTGAAACCCCAGCAGTGGCGGGATCACGGTCAGGAGATCGGTGGGGCCTTTGATGCGGATGCTGGTCTGTGTCGCGTTCATGGATCAACTGTCGGTCATATGTCAACTACTGGCAAGAATTATTTTTTGCCCTGTGGATAACCCAATTCGCACCAAATTCGCCCTGTGGATAACTTGTCGGGTATCGAGGGGAGTGGTATATGCACCACTCCCCTCCCCGAGGCGGTCACGCGAGCGCGCGGGCCCCGGCCGCTTCGATCGCGGCGAAGCCCGCCACCAGCACCGCGCTCGCCAACATCAGGACGTAACCGGCGGCCGTGAAGTCGACCAGGCCCGTGAATGGCAACGCCGCCAAAGCGACTGCCGCGACGGCGTTGTTCACCGCGATCGCGGCCACCTGGCCGCGGACCAGGTTCGGATACCCGGCGATCAGGACCAGGGCCGCCGCGCAGCCGAGCAGGTAGACCCCCAGCGGCACCGCCCAAGCGGTGCCGAGCCCGAGGAAGCGGTCGGCCAGCGGCGCGCCCGCGGTCATCGCGACGCCGAACGCCGCGCAGGCCACGGCGTCCACCCGCAGCACCGTGCGCAGAGAAGTGGTCGTTGCGGTCATGGTTCCTCCAGGTCGTTCGTGCCGGGCCGGACGGCCCGTGCTGTGGTCGATCCTGCGGCCGACCCGGGCTGGACGCAATGACCTCACAGGTCATGGTCTTCGGACAGGCACCGGATTATCGTTGCGGCCGTGACCGTTCAGAGTCCTCCCGCACTCACCGCGTTCGGCGCGCTGCTGCGGCAGTGGCGCGCCCAGCGCCGCCTCAGCCAGTTCGACCTATCGGTGGCCACCGGCGTGTCAGCGCGGCACTGCTCGCGCATCGAGACCGGCCGCGCCGAACCGAGCCGCCACATGGTGCTGCGCCTGGCCGAAGCGCTCGACGTGCCGCTGCGGGAGCGGAACGCGCTGCTTGTGGCCGCCGGATACGCGCCCGCGTGGGCCGAGACCGACTACTGGGACGAGCGCCTCGCCGCCGCCCGGGAGGCGATCGCGCTGATCCTGGAGCACCACGAGCCGCTCCCCGCGGTGGTGGTCGACCGCTACGGGAACCTCCTCGACCACAACGCCGGGCTCGCCCCGCTCCTCGACGAGGTCGACCCCGGCCTGCTCGGCGGCCGGGTGAACCTCGCGACCCTCGCGCTCCACCCCCGCGGCCTGGCCCCGCGGCTGCGGAACTTCGCCGAAGTGCGGCAGTACTTCCACGACCGCCTTCGCGCGCAGGCCGACATCGCCGACGACGAGCGCCTGACCGAGCTGATCGCCGAGGTCTCGGCGCGCGAACCGGTCGGCGAGGACGATCTCAAGGAGCGCGCGTCGAGCCCGTTCGCCTTGCCGATCCGGCTGCGGACCGCCCGGGGTGAGCTGTCGTTGTTCTCGACCATCGCCACGTTCGGCGCGCCCCGCGACATCACCGTCGCCGAGCTGGCCGTGGAGCTGTTCTTCCCGCTCGACGAGGCCACCGCGCGGGTGTTCGCCGAGGCCGCCGCCGGGGGTGAGTCGGGCGGCATCGCGGGCGTGGAGCCGGTGCGGCCGCACCGGGCGGCAGACTAGGCTTAAAGGTCCGCACCGGGCCCGGCAGCCGGGACCGTCAGCGGGCGAAACCACAGGTCAGAGCGGGAGCGAAGCGTGTCGAACCAGTACGTCCACCTGCACGTGCACACCGAGTACTCGATGCTCGACGGGGCCGCGAAGCTCAAACCCCTGTTCGCCGAGGCGCAGCGCCTCGGGCAGCCCGCGATCGCCATGACCGACCACGGCAACATGTACGGCGGCTACGCGTTCTACCAAGAGGCGAAGAAGGCCGGAATCAAGCCGATCCTCGGCATCGAGGCGTACATCGCCCCGCAGGACCGGTTCCACAAGAAGCCCGTGTGGTGGGGCGAGCCGAGCCAGCGGGCCGACGACCTCTCCGGCGCGGGCTCGTACACGCACATGACGATGGTCGCGAAGAACTCGAAGGGCCTGCGGAACCTGTTCCGGCTCTCCAGCATGGCCTCGTTCGAGGGCTACTACTACAAGCCGCGCATGGACCGCGAGCTCATCGCCCAGTACGGGGAGGGGATCGTGGCCACGACCGGCTGCCCCTCCGGTGAGGTCCAGACCCGGTTCCGCCTGGGGCAGACCAAGGAGGCCTATCAGGCCGCCTCGGACTACCGGGACATCTTCGGGGAGGAGAACTTCTTCCTGGAGATCATGGACCACGACAACCAGATCGACATGCGCGTCAAGAACGAGCTGTACGAGATGGCGCAGAAGATGAAGCTGCGGCCGCTGGTCACCAACGACTCCCACTTCGTGACCGAGGACCAGAAGTCCACCCACGCGGCGCTGCTGTGCGTCCAGTCGGGGACCACGCTCGACGACCCGAAGCGGTTCAAGTTCGACGGCGAGGGCTACTTCCTGCGCTCGGCCGAGCAGATGTACGGGATCAAGACCGACGACCTGTGGCAGGAGGGCTGCCAGAACACGCTGCTCGTGGCCGAGATGGTCGAGTCCTATGACGACATCTTCGCGGTGCAGGACCGGATGCCGGTGATCGAGGTCCCCGAGGGCCACGACCAGGGGACGTGGCTGCGCGAGCAGGTCGCGACCGGTTTGAAGGACCGTTTCGAGGGCCGGGACGTGCCCGCCGAGTACCTGGAGCGGGCCGAACTCGAACTCAACGTCATCATCAACGCGGGGTACCCCTCGTACTTCCTCGTCGTCGCCGACCTCATCAGCTACGCCCGGTCGATCGGGATCTACGTGGGCCCCGGCCGCGGGTCGGCGGCCGGTTCGCTGGTCGCGTACGCCATGAAGATCACCAACATCGACCCGATCGAGCACGGCCTCCTCTTCGAGCGGTTCCTCAACCCCGAGCGCGTCTCGATGCCCGACATCGACATCGACTTCGACGACCGCCGCCGCGGCGAGATGATCACGTACGCGACCGAGAAGTACGGCAAGGAGTTCGTCGCCCAGGTCATCACGTTCGGCACCATCAAGACCAAGGCCGCGATCAAGGACGCGGCGCGCGTCCACCACGGCCAGCCCGGGTTCTCGATCGCCGAGCGGATCACCAAGGCGCTGCCGCCGCCGGTCGCCGCGCAGGACATCCCCCTGTCGGGGATCGTCGACCCGAACCACCCGCGCTACAAGGAGGCCGGGGAGGTGCGCGGGCTCCTGGAGAGCGACAACGAGGTCCGGCAGATCTTCGACACCGCGCTGGGCCTGGAGGGCCTGATCCGCAACGCGGGCGTGCACGCGTGCGCGGTGATCCTCTCCTCGCAGCCGCTCGTGGACTGCATCCCGATGTGGGCCAGGCCCGACGGGTCGATCATCACCGGGTGGGACTACCCCTCCTGTGAGGACATCGGCCTGCTCAAGATGGACTTCCTGGGCCTGCGCAACCTCACCGTGATCGGCGACGCGATCGAGGCGATCAAGCTCAACAAGGGCATCGACCTCGATTTGGACGCGCTGGCCACCGACGACCCGAAGGCGTACGAGCTGCTCGCGCGCGGCGACAGCCTCGGGGTGTTCCAGCTCGACGGCGCGGCGATGCGCGAGCTCCTCAAGCGCATGCAGCCCACCGAGTTCAACGACATCATCGCCGTCAACGCCCTGTACCGGCCCGGCCCGATGGCCGCGAACTCGCACAACAACTACGCCGACCGCAAGAACAAGCGCCAAGAGGTCGTGCCGCTGCACCCCGAACTGGCCGAGGCGCTGGAGGACATCCTCGCCGAGACGTACGGGCTGATCGTCTACCAGGAGCAGATCATGCGCATCGCGCAGAAGCTCGCCGGGTTCACGATGGGGCAAGCGGACAT
This sequence comes from Glycomyces sp. NPDC046736, assembly GCF_040645615.1. NCBI lineage: Bacteria > Bacillati > Actinomycetota > Actinomycetes > Glycomycetales > Glycomycetaceae > Glycomyces > Glycomyces sp. NPDC046736. The sequence continues at coordinate 107,014 of NZ_JBEYYO010000019.1, forward strand.
GCTCCGCAAGGCCATGGGCAAGAAGAAGCTCGACGTGCTGGAAAAGCAGTTCGCGTCGTTCGAGGCGGGCATGCAGGCCAACGGGTTCTCCAAGGACTCGATCAAGACCCTGTGGGACATCATGCTCCCCTTCGCCGGGTACGCGTTCAACAAGTCGCACGCCGCCGGGTACGCGCTCATCGGCTACTGGACGGCCTACCTGAAGGCCAACTACCCGGCCGAGTACATGGCCGCGCTGCTCACCTCGGTGGGCGACTCGAAGGACAAGGCCGCGATCTACCTCTCCGAATGCCGCCGCATGGGCATCACGGTCATGCCCCCGGACGTCAACGAGTCGCGGCACATGTTCCACCCGGTCGGCAAGGACATCCGCTACGGGATGGGCGCGGTGCGCAACGTCGGCGCGAACGTCGTGGCCGGGATCATCGAGGCGCGGGAGGAGAAGGGCTCCTACGCCGACTTCAAGGACTTCCTCCAGAAGGTCCCCGCCGCGGTGTGCAACAAGCGGACCGTGGAGTCGCTGATCAAGGCCGGCGCGTTCGACTCGCTCGGGCACGCCCGCCGTGGCCTCGCGGAGGTCCACGAGAAGGCCATCGACGCGATGGTCTCGATCAAGAAGGAGGAGGCCCGCGGCCAGTTCGACCTGTTCGGCGGCATGATGGCCGACACCACCGAGACCCTCGGCGTGGACCTGACGATCGCCGACGACGAATGGGACCGCCGCGACAAGCTCGCGTTCGAACGCGAGATGCTCGGCCTCTACGTCTCCGACCATCCGCTCAACGGGTTCGAGCGGCTCCTCTCCTCCAACGCCGACCGCCCGATCGCCGCGCTCCACGGCGAGGAGATCGCAGACGGATCGAACGTGCGCGTCGCCGGGATCCTCCAGAACGTCGCCAAACGCGTCACCAAGCAGGGGAAGCTCTGGGCCTCGGCCACCTTGGAGGACCTGCACGGCTCGATCGAGGTCCGCTTCTTCCCCAACACGTACGAGCTCGTGTCCGAATCGCTCGCCGACGACCTCGTGTGCTGCGTCAAGGGCAAACTCGACCGCCGCGACGGCACCGCGCAGCTCATCGCCCAAGACCTCGCCGTGCTCGACACCTCGACCGGCCCCGAGTCGAACTCCGCGCCGATCACCCTCGCGTTGCGCGCCGCCGCGGTCAACCCCGCGCTCATCGAGAAGCTCTCCGACACGTTCAAGACCCACCGCGGCGAAGCGCAAGTGCGAGTCCAACTCGCCAACGGCCCCAAGACGACCCTGCTCGCCCTCGGCGACGCCTGGCGGGTGCGGCCCTCGGTCGAACTCTCCGCGGACCTGAAGGCCCTGCTCGGGGCCGGAGCCGTCGTCGGCTAGCGAACCCGGACGGACGCGTTGCGGGCCTGGCGAATGCCAGGCCCGCAACGCGTCCGCGGGCGAGGCGCAAGAGGCATCATGGTCACATGACCTCCCCGGTACCCGTTCACGCCCTCGGCGCGGCCTCGCCGTCACGCCGCACGGCCGCCGTGCTGCGATTCCTCACCGAACTCGCCGCGTGGGCCGCGATCGGCGCTGCCCTCGCACGCACCTCGCCGCTCCTCGCGATCGCCGCCGTCCTCGTCCTCGTCGCCCTGCCCGCCGTGTTCGCCACGCCCGGCGACAAACCACACACGCCCGTCGCCGTCCCCGGCCCCGTCACGCTCCTCATCCTCGCCGCGACGATGACCGGCGGGCTGGTCGCGGCCTGGTACGCCTGGCCCGTCCCGGTCGCGATCGGCCTCACCGCCCTCACCGCCGCCTCGCTGGTCGCCGAACTGCCGCGCTGGCGGTGGCTCCTCACCCGAAACGAGAACTGAAACGCGGTCACATCGGATTGGCCGCGTACGTCATGGAGGTACCAGCACCCAACCGAAGGGAACACCGCCATGACTTCGCCCCGTTTCGAGAACCCGGCGCAGCACAACCCGGTCGTAGGCGAGATCGCCGCGGCCGTCAACAAGGTCAACGCCGAAGGCGTGCTCCCCGAGCGGCTCGTGGGCCTGGTGATGCTCCGCGTCGGCCAGCTCCTCGGCAGCAGCTACTTCACCGACCGCCAACTGAAGAGCCTCGACGACGCGCCCGAGCGCGTCGGCGCCGTCGCCACCTGGCGGACCTCGCCCCACTTCACCGACGCCGAAAGGGCCGCGCTCGCCCTCGCCGAGGCCGTGCACACCCCGAACCCGACCGGCGAACGCGTCAGCGACGCCCTCTACGAGGACGCCGCCAAGCACCTCAGCGAGCGGGAGATCGTGGTCCTCACCGGGGTGCTCGGCCAGATCGGGTTCTTCATGCCGCTGGCGCTCATCGGCAACCCCAAAGTCGGCGTGTCCTTCGCCGAGCAGTGGACGAAGTAGACGCGCTCGTTTGGGCCCGCACTCCGGTGCGGGCCCTTTCGGTCAGACCTGCACCGCCATGAACAGGGCCGCCACGGCCGGAGTCAGGTACATCAGCGGCGCGATGACCGTCTTGTAGGAGCGGGCCCGCAGCACCGTGACGACCGCGCCGACGAAGTACAGGACCAGCCCGATCCCGGCCGCGATGCCGATCGCCGGCACGAACAGGCCGGCCAGCAGCCCCAGCGAACCGGCGGCCTTGGCCGCGCCCAGCCAGTTCCACCACGCCTGCGGCACCCCGTACTGGGCGAGCGGTTCGACCACGAAGGACGACTTGGCGAAGATCGAATACGCCGAGAACCCGATCCACAGGGCGGCGACGATCGTGACGATGTAGAAGGCGACGGTCATGGGAAGCTCCGGTTCGGTTTCGGGGACGCTGTTACCGGGTTGAACCCCGGGCCGCCCCGAACGTGACAGGACGTGTCGGGCATCACCAACCTCGGCTCGCGACGTGAACGTAGCCGGAGACCTCGCCACGGCCGTGCCGCCGGCTACGAACGCGCCGCCACACCGAAACGGTGCGGCGGCGCCTTCGCTCAAGTCAGCCCTCCAGCGAGGACCAGAACTCGAGGTGGTGCCCCTCGGCGAAGTCCACCGTGCGCGCCCCCTCCGGGGTGAGCTGGCGGACCAGGTCGCCCTCGGCCTCGGCCCAGCGGCCGCGCCCGTCCGGGTCGCCGGTCCGGGCGAAGTCGGTCCACGCGTCGGTCATCAGGTCCGCGAGCGGCTCGACCTCGGGGCTGCGCTCCTCGAAGATCGTGGTGTCGAACAGGAACGCCACGTCGGCCATGTGGAACGCGTCCAGCTCCCAGTCCGGCGCCTCGAAGAACGAGAAGTACGGGGCGCCCGACACCGACATCTCATAGGCGAAGGTCGGGCCCCGGTCGCCAAGAGCATCCACAGTGGCCGCGAGGTCCGCGGCCCACACCGCGTCGGTCTGCACCGCCGCGAGCGCCTTCGCCGGGTTCTCGTAGTCGCTGAGCGGATACCGCGCCTCGATCGCCGCCGCCGCGTCGCCGAACTCGGCCTCCAGCGCCGGCAGGTACTCCTCGGCCGTCATCTCGTGCCCGGTCAGGACCTCGATCCCGGCGGTCATGAGCTGCTGCTCGTCGCGGTTGATGCCGACCAGGATCGGCACCTCGTTGACGTGGCCGGTCTCGATCGCCTCGGCCGTGGCGAGCGGCATGACCGGCCCGCCGTCGACCGGCTGCACCTCGTACAGGCCCAAAATGGACTCGTTGATCGCGGTCGTGTCCAAGGCCCGCAGGCAGGCCTCGGCCTCGTCCCGGTCGGTGCAGCCGAGCTGCTCGGCGACCGCGATGTCGCGGTCCTGCCCTTCGATTCGCGTCGGCGCCCATGTCGAGGCGCACGGGGCGCTCTGCATGATCGCCTTGTCGAACAGGCCCGCCGAGGACGGCGAGGTCAGGTGGGCGCACACGTCGTACCCGCCGCCGGACTCGCCGAAGATCGTCAGGTTCGACTCGTCGCCGCCGAACGCCTCGGCGTTCTCCCGCACCCAGGCCATGGCGGCCTGCTGGTCCTCCAGGCCCCAGTTGCCCGAGGTGGTCGCCCCGCCCTCGTCGAGCGCGGGGTGGGCCATGTTCGCGAACAGGCCCTGGCGGTAGTTCACCGTGACGACCACGGCGCCCTCCTCGACCAGGCGGGAGGGATCGTACTGCTCGGCCGCGCCGTAGGAGTTCCCGCCGCCGTGGAACCACACCATGACCGGCAGGTCGCCGCGGTTCTCGTTGGGCGCGTAGACGTTCAGGTAGAGACAGTCCTCCTCTTCACTGGGGACGCCGGGCATCGGCGCCTCACCTTGGGCACAGGCGCTCCCGAACTCGGTGGCCTCCCGCACCCCCTTCCAGGCCTCGGCCGGCTGCGGTGACTCCCAGCGGAGTTCGTCCACCGGTGGGGCGGCGTACGGGACGCCGAGCCAGGAGCGGACCGCGCCCTCGGCGCTGCCCTGGAGCGTGCCGAGCGAGGTGTCGACTCGGGTCGGCGGGCGGTGGCGGTCGCCTTCGGCGTTCGCGGCGGCGAAGCCCGAGGCGATCGAGGCGGTGGCGAGACCGAGGGCGGCGAGGCCGACGGCGAAGCGGGTGGTTCTGGTTTTCGCAGACATGGCGGGGGGTCGCTTTCGTTTCCTGCGAACGGGGTTCGTTCGCTGCTGGGAGAACCGTACCAAGGATTTGGGCAAATGCGCAAGGCGACCGCCTGAAAAATCTGCCTGAGGCGTTCGATCTAGGCAAACGCGCAGGAAGGGGCTAGGATCGTGGCATGGGAAACCGCGAAGCGCTCCTCGAAGGCGCGAAGAAATGCCTCCGCGAGAAGGGGTACGACCGCACCACGGTGCGCGACATCGCCACCGCAGCCGGGGTGAGCATGGCCGCGATCGGCTACCACTACGGCTCCAGGGAGGCGCTGCTCCAACAGGCCCTCTTCGCCTCCCTCGAAGACTGGGACGAAGGACTCCACGACGCGCTGCTCGCGCTCGACGCGCCAAAGGGCCCCGAGCGGTTCGACGCGGTCTGGACCCTCCTCATCGAGCACATCCAGCAGAACCGCACCATGTGGATGGCCAGTTTCGAGCTGTTCATGCTCGCGCAGCGCTCACCGGAGATCGCGCTGGCTTACGCGGACGGCCAGCCCGGTGCGACCGCCGCGATGGCCGCCCTCGCCACCGGGGAGATCGAGGAGACGATCGACGCGGAGACGATCCGCACCATCGGCGCCGTCCAGATGGCCCTGGTCAGCGGCGTCGTCATGCAGTGGATGTCCTACCCCGACAACGCCCCCGGCCCAAAGGAGCTCGCGGCCGGACTGCGCGGCATCGTCGCCGCGCTCGACGAGTGAGCGGCACTTAGGGCGTGTTTGGGAACCCCCGACGGCCGTTATCCGGCCCATTCGCCCGCTCGCTTCGTTGTCGGCCTTCCCGATACAACACCGGTATCGGGAAGGCCTTCCGCCTCCCGA